>CAXSGV010000234.1:0-10183 GCA_964236615.1 uncultured Polyangiaceae bacterium | reverse complement strand
GCCCGTGCCCGTGCCCGGTCTCACTCTTCGAGCGTCACCGGAAATAGGAACGGGCCCTAGCTCGCCCTAGCTCGCCTTGGCGAGCGCCTCGGTCACTTCACCCACGATCATCGCGACGAGCTTGGCGTAGAGGAGCTCGCCCTCTTCGCGCGTCGCCTCGGCCGGCGCGCCGGTGTACGCGCGATCGAGCCCCATGGCGCCGAACGTCGTCTTGCCCGCTTTGATCTCGGTCGCGAGGCTCGTGGTCAACGTCGGTAGCGTGCTCGCGATCGCGCGCACGCCCTCGGACGCCGCGAGCACGAGCGACGTCTCGTAGCGGCCGGCGTGGCAGTCGCCGCGCTTGAACTCGTCCGACAGCGTGCGTGCCCAGCGACGCGTGAGCGGGCACGCGACCGACACCCGCGACTCGGGAAAGCCCGTGATCGAAGCGCGCACGGCAGCGTCGTGAGGAGGCTCGAGGTGGTTGTTGACGAGGCATACGTGCGACCAGCCGTCGCGCAAGAGCGCGGCCACGACGGCGGCGAGGTACGCCGTCAGCACCGTGGCAGGGACGCTGAGCGCGCCTGCGAATCCGTCGGCGTACTCGGTGACGCCGTAAGGAACGCTTGGTGCGACCACCGCTGCGATGCCCGACTCCGCGAGCGCAACGACCGCACGACGCGACGCCTCGAACGAAATGGTGGTGTCGGTGCCAAGCGGCAAGTGCGGGCCGTGGGGCTCGACGCTGCCCACCGGCAGCAGCACCGCGGTCTTTTTCGAGCCCGTGCACAATGCACGCGCCTCGTCGGTCGTGAGCGACGCGAGCTCGTGTGCAGAGCTCACATCGTCCTCACTTCGTCGGGGTCGAGCATCATGGCGTCCCGCGCTTCTGCGCCTCGCGCGCGCGCAGCGCCTTGCGATCGACCTTGCCACGATCGTTCTTCGGGACGTCCTCGACGACCTCGACGATGCGCGGGTATTTGTGCTTCGAGAGGCGCGACTTCACGAAGTCTTGCAGCTCGCTCTCGGTCGCGGTGCGGCCTGCGCGAAGGACGATGAACGCCTTCGTCTTCATCAGGCCTTCCTCCTCGACGCCGATGACCGCGGCGAGCGAGACCGCCTCGTGCTTCATCAAGCACTCCTCGACCTCGAGCGGCGCGACCCAAAGACCGCTCACCTTGATGAGGTCGTCGGATCTCCCTGCAAAATACAAGTATCCCTCGGCGTCGATGCTGAAGAGATCGCCGGTGCGGCACCAGTGACCGTGGAAGGTCGACCAACTCTTGTCGCGATCGAGCCAGTACCCCATCGACACGCTGTCACCGCGCACCCAAAGCACCCCAATCTCGCCGGGCGCACAGCGCGTGGCGCCCGCCCCAGTGGCCTCCTCGGGGAGAATCGCGAGCTCGTAGCCAAGCACGGCTTTCCCCAGCGAGCCCGGCTTCACGTCGCCCGGACGATTGGAGGCGTAGATGTGGAACATCTCCGCCGAGCCGATGCTGTCGTAGACGTCGCTCGTGAAGCGCTCTTGCCAGCGTGTGAGCAGGGCTTCAGGGAGCGCCTCGCCGGCCGAGAGCTGGAAGCGCACGCTCGTGAGGTCGAGGCCGGGTTGGCCGTCGGCGCGAAGCTTCGCGTCGTGCTCGAGGAGCTTGCCGAGCATCGTGGGGACGTTGGTGATGACCGTGGGCCGGTACATCGCGATTGCCTTCATCAGCGACTCGGGCGTGGGTCGCTCCGAGAACAGGCACGCGGTTCCGCCGACGGCGAACGGGAACAACAAGTTCGTCCCCGTCGCGTAGCCGAAATAGAGCCGCGGCACGCTGACGGTGACGTCGTCCTTCGCGTAGCCGACGGTCTTCTTCGCGTAGAGCTCGGTGTTCCACGCAAAGTCGCGGTGCGTGTGCACGTTGGCCTTCGGCTCGCCCGTCGAGCCGCTCGTGAAGAGCCAAATCGCCGGCTCGTCACGGTGGGTGCGGCGCGCGCCCGCGCTGGCGACGTCGGGGCCGAGCACGACGTTGCGCAACGCTTCGGCGAGATCGCCGCCACGCTCGGGGTCGTCGCCGGTCGCCACGTCGGGCACCGTCCACACCTTGCGGACCTCGCGCCCGATGCGGCCGCTCGCGATCGCCGCGTCGAGCGGGTCTGCGACTTTGGGCACGGTCACGACGGCGGTCGCACGCGTGTACTCGAGCAAGTAGGCGAGCTGCTCGAAGGGCGAGTCGGGGTTTGCCATCGCGACCACGCACCCCGCGCGGAGCGTTCCGAAAAACGCCCACGCAAAGGGTGGAGTGTCGGGGAGGATGAAGAGCACGCGCTCGCCGCGACGCACGTCGGCTTCGGCGAGCGCCGCGGAAAAGCGTCGCGCGCGATCGCAAACCTCGTCGTAGGTCCAGGCGCGGTCGCCGTAGCGAAGGCAGACCTTCTCGCCGAGCCCTTCGGCAAGGCGATCGAAGAGGTAGTAGTCGGCGAGGTTGAGTGCTTCCGGAAAGGTGACGGTCACGGCCTTTGCTCCTTCTTCAGTCGGGTATCGACACGTGAACGGTCGGGCTCACCGGCCCGCGGTTTCCGGCGAGATCGTAGGGACGCACGGCGTAACGGTAGGTCTCCCCACCGACGACGCGCGCGTCTTCGTAGCGCGTCGATGCCGCGCGTGCGCTCGCGTGGTGAAGGAGGATCCCGCCCTCGCCCGACGCGCGAAACACCTGGTAGCCGTAGACCGCTTCGTTGTCCGTCGCCGCTTGCCAGCGCAAGAGGACGCGCCCTTCCTTGTATTCTGCATTCAAGGCCGAGCCAGCGGGTGACCACGCGGGCGGCACGGTGTCGTTGCTGTCGGGCGCGTGTCCGAGCTTCTTCGGCCACAACGTGCAGTCGACGCGACGGAAATTTTCGTCGAGCGCCTTGCAGACGCTCCCGTAGACGCAGCGAACGACCGTGTCTTCCCTGCCCGTTTGCCACTTCCGCGGCAAATCGGGATCGGCGAGCAGAGCGCGCGCCATCCCCACCAGATCGCCTTGCTCGCGCGCGAGCACGAGCTCCGCGAGCGCGAGCGACCCGATCTTGCCGACCGCGACAACGGGCGTCGTGAGACCGGCGTTGCGCACGTCGCGACGCACGGCATCGGGGATGTAGAGGTTGGCGCCGTCGGGGTAGCTCGCGCCGGGCATGCAGCGATCGCCGGAGTAGCCCGTGTACGGGTAGAGCGGCTCGCCTTCGATGACGCGTGCGTCTTCGAACTTCCCGCCGGCCGACAGCGAGATGTAGTCGGCGCCCGCCCGCGCGAGTCGAACCGCGATGGGGCCTGCGTCGACCACGGTGTACCCGTTGCGGATGCACTCCTCGCCGAGGAAGCGGATGCCGATCGCGAAGTCTCGACCCACACTTTCACGCACGCGCGCGAGCACACGGAGCGGCAGGCGAAGGCGGTTCTCGAGCGTGCCCCCATACGCGTCCTTGCGCGGGTTGAGACGCGAGAGAAACGAGCTCAGCGTGTAGGCGTGCGCCATGTGGAGCTCGACGCCGTCGAACCCAGCAGTGCGCGCGCGGACAGCGGCCTGCGCGTAGGCGTCGACGATCGCGTCGATCTCTTCGAGCGACAGCATGTCGATCGTCTGCCGCCACCCCGAGCGCGCGACCTTCAGGAAATGAATGATCTGGGGCACCACGCGGCCAGGGCCTGCGTCGTGGCAAGAGCGCGCGAGATCGGTGAGACCGGGAAGGAATTCGTCCGACGAGATGCGGAGCAGCGGGCCGCTCTTCGCCGAGTGCACCGCCATCGCCTCGACCACGATGAGACCGGCGCCACCCTTTGCAAAGCGTGTGTACCGCGCGCGAATGTCCTCGTTGACGATACCGTCCTCGCCCGAGAGACGGGTCACCATCGCCGGGAGGACAATCCGGTTCGGAACCGTCATCGAGCGGATCGCGAGCGGCGCGAAGAGACTCATGAGACGAGCGCACCTCCGATGATGAGCTTCTGAATCTCGGTGGTCCCCTCGTAAATGCGGAGCGGGCGCACCTCGCGGTAGAGACGCTCGACCACCGTACCGAGGGCGACGCCGAGACCACCGTGGAGCTGCACTGCACGATCGATGATCCGCTGCGCCGCCTCGGTCGCGAACATCTTCGCCATCGCCACCTCGATTGCGCCGCGAGCGCCCGTGTCCTTCACGAACGCGGCGCGGTACACGAGCAGGCGCGCCGCATCGAGCTCCGTCGCCATCTCGGCGAGCGCGGCTTGCGTGAGCTGGAAGTCCGCGAGCGGCTTGCCGAACTGCGAGCGCGCCTTCACGCGGGCGATGGTCTCGTCGAGCGCGCGCCGTGCCATGCCGCAGGCCGCCGCGCCCACCGAGGTGCGAAAGACATCGAGCGTGCCGAGGGCGAGGCGCATGCCGTGACCCACCTCGCCGATCATACGCGTGGCCTTGCATGCGTTCATGCGGAGCCGCCCGAGCGGATGATCGACCGACGTCGGAACCTGCGAGAGCTCGAGACCGGGAGCCTCCGCGTCGACGAGAAATGCGCTGATGCCCTTCTTCCCCGCGCTCGGATCCGCGTTGGCGAAGACGATGAACTGATGCGCGATGCCGACGTTCGAGATGAAGATCTTCTCGCCATCGATCAGCCACGCGTCGCCCTCCTTGCGTGCGACCGCGCGCATCGAGCCGACGTCGGTGCCGGCCTCGGGCTCGGTGAGCGCAAAGCCGCCGATGCGCGCGCCCGAGACGACATCGCCGAGCAGCGCCGCGCGGCCGTCGACCGAGCCCGCGAGCACGAGCGGGTGCGAGCCGAGGCCTTGCACCGCGAAGATCGAGTCGGCGAGCGGCGACACGTAGCCGAGCGCCTCACGCGCGAGGCACAGCGCGCGCACGTCGACGCGTGCGGGGGCGTCGACAACGAGCTCGCGGCCACCGTGCGCCGAGGGCACGAGCAGCTCGAAGAGGCGCGTCGCGGCGAGCCGCCGGACGACGCTCGATGGGTCGTGATCGTCGAACGGAAAGTCAGCGAGCAGCGGCTCGAGCGACGACGCCAGCGCGTGGTGCTCGGCACCGAAGAACATCGGGAGCGAGCCCGCGAAATCGGGCCACCGCGTAACGGGGCTCGTGGTCACGGCTTGTCTCGGAACGGTCCCGGCGCGCCCGCGAACACGAACGGCTGCTTGGCCGTCCAGGCGTCGAACGCCGTGCGGAAGTCCGGGTGCTGCATGCAGATCGCCTGGGCTTGAGCCTCGGCCTCGATCGCCGCGTCGAGCGACATCGTGTGCTCGCTCTCGAGCATTTGCTTGGTCATCGCGTGCGCGAACGCGGGGCCCGAAGCGAGTCGAGCGGCGAGATCGTGCGCGGTCGCCAGGCACTCGGAGGCGGGGGCGACCTTCGTGACGAGACCGATCGCGCGCGCCTCTTCGGCGTTGATGATGTCGCCAAGGAAGAGCAGCTCGCTCGCCTTCGCGAGACCGATGACGCGCGGCAACAAATAGGCAGCGCCCATGTCGGCGCCGCAGAGCCCGACCTTCGGAAAGATGAACCCGAACTTCGCCTTGTCACTCGCGATGCGGAAATCGCAAGCGAGCGCCATCACCGCGCCCGCGCCGACAGCGACGCCGTTGACCGCAGCAATGACGGGACGACGCAGCTTGCGAATGTTGGCGATGAGTCGCCCCGTGACGCGCGTGAACTCGACGAGCCCGCGCATGTCGCGCGCGAACAGCTCGCCGATGATGTCCTCGACGTCACCACCGGAGCAGAACGCGCGGCCTTCGCCGGTGAGCACGACGGCGCGAACCTGTGCCTCGGCGTCGAGCGTGGCGAGAAAATCGGCCAGCTCCTCGTACACCGCGAACGTGAGCGAGTTGAGGCGCTCGGGGCGCGTGAGCGTGATCGTGCCGACGCCGGCTTCGAGCTTCCATGCGAACGTCGTCGGCTGCGTGAGCGCTTTCACGGCGTGGCCTCGTTCTTCGCGACGAGAGACCCGCGAAGCTTGCCGAGGAGGCGGCGCAGCTCGCGACGCTCCTCGCCGTCGAGGCCGGAGAGGAGATCGTTCACGTGCGTCGCGTGCGCGGGCAAGAGCGTGGTCACGAGCTCGCGGCCCTTCTTGGTGAGGTACACGCGCGAGACGCGGCGATCGCTGGGATCGCCCTTCCTCTCGACCACGCCGTCGCGCTCGGCGCGGTCGACGAGGCCCGTGAGATTGCCCGCGGTGACGAGCATGCGACGGCTGAGCGCCGCCAGCGTCTGGCCGTCCTCGCGCTCGAGGTTTGCCAGCAGATCGAAGCGCGCGAGCGTGCAGTCCTCGGCAAAGCGCCGTCGCACCTCGGCGAGCATCAAGTTGTGCGTCTCGAGGAGGCGCACCCAAACGCTGACGTTGATTCCGCGATGGATGGGAGCTCGCTCCGGGACACGCGCGCGCGCGGTGCCGCGCTCGCTCATGTCGGGATCACCGCGATGCCCTCGATCTCCACCTGCGCGCGCGGTTCGAGCAGGCCCGCGACCTTCACCAGGCTCATCGCCGGGTAGTCCTTGCCCATCTGCGCGCGCCAGCCCTCGCCGATGGCGGCGGTCGCTTGGCGGTAGGCCTCGAGGTCGGTGACGAACACGACCATCTTCACGATGTGCTCGGTGCCGCCGCCGGACGCGCGGACGACCTCGATGAAGTTCTCGAGCGCGAGAAGGAACTGTACGGCGAAATCGTCGCTGACGATGCGGGCCTCGGAGTCCCACGCGATCTGGCCCGAGACATACAGCGTGCGGCCGTTCAGCGGCGCGAGGATGCCGTTCGCGTAGCCACGCGGCTTCGGAAAATGTGAAGGAGTCACCACGGATTTCGTCATGTCGTCACCTGCCCCCCGTCGATTGCGATCGCCTGACCATTCGTCGATCCCGCGTCGTCGCCGCACAGCATGGCGACGACGTGAGCCACTTCGTCCACTGTCACGAGCCGCTTCTGCGGGCTCAGCTCTTCGAGAGCGCGGCGCGCCTCGGCCTCGGAGCGCCCCGTCTTGCCGGCGATCGCGCGCACGGTGCGCACCGTCATCTCGGTATCGACGAAGCCGGGACATACCGCGTTCACCGTCACGCCGGTGCGCGCGAGCTCGACCGCGAGCGCACGGGTGAGCCCGACGAGCGCGTGCTTCGAAGCGCAGTACGCGCTCGTGTACGCGTAGCCCGTCAGCCCCGCATTCGACGCCACGTGCACCACGCGGCCCCAACGGCGCGCGACCATCGACGGCACGACCGCGCGCGCGACCTGGAAGGGCGCGGTGACGTTGACGCGAAAGACGCGGTCCCACGCTTCGTCGGTCGTCGCTTCGAGCTTCGCGCTTTCGGCGATACCTGCATTCTGCACGAGGATCGATGGCGCCTCGCCGAAACGCGCGAGCACATCGCCGAGAGCCGCCTCGACCGCACCGAGGTTCGTGACGTCGGCAACGACGGCGAGGCCATCGATCTCGGCGGCCACCGCGGAGAGCGCGGCGAGGTCACGCCCGAGAACGGCGACACGCGCACCACCGCGCGCTAGGCGGCGCGCGATTGCGCTGCCCAGTCCTTTGCCGCCACCCGTGACGAGAGCTACCCGATCCTTCACAGGCGGAAGCTATAGAGCTAAAGGAATTCCTGTTCAATACAGCGCGCTCACGGCGCTCAAGACGCGGCGCGCGTTAGCCGATCCCGCACCGCGCGCCACGCTTCGTCGGCCGGTACCGCCAGCACGAAGACGAGATCGGCGCCGGCGTCGTCGATCGCATGCAGCGCAGCGAACAGGCGCGCTCCGAACCCGGGCGCGTCCTCGGGAAGCGCGTGAACGAGCACCGCACCGGTGACGAGATCCTCGGGGGCCGTGCCGCGCACGATCGCGCCCACGTGGCTTCCTGCCGCCTTCGCCGCGAGCGCGCGTGCTCTCAGATCGTTCGGCTCTTCGACGAGGACCAGCTTGGCGCGCGGCGCATAGTGTCGCGCATCCATGCCCGGCGATGCACGCGGCGCGTTCTCGTCGGGTGCAAGCGCGTCGTCGATGGTCGTCCGAGGCGCGATCCGCCGCAGGGCCGCGAGATCGATCGCGCCTGGTCGCAGGACGCGCGGTGCACCGTGGCAGACGTCGACGACGGTCGACTCGATTCCCGCGTCGCACGCGCCGCCGTCGAGCACGAGATCGACGAGCCCATCGAGCGACTTCAGCACGTGCTCCGCGCGGGTCGGCGAGATCGACTGGTAGCGGTTGGCGCTCGGTGCCGCGATTGGCTCGCCCAGCGCGGCGAGGAGCGCACGTGCGACCGCGTGCATCGGCGCCCGCACGGCGATTGATGGCCCGCCACCCGACACCTCGGCCGGCACCGACGGCGCACGCGGCACGACGAGCGTGAGCGGCCCCGGCCAGAACGCCGCGGCGAGGTCGGCTGCGTACGCGTTCCACTCCGCGGCAAGGGCGCGCGCGCCGGCGACATCGGCGACGTGTGCGATGAGCGGATGCGCCGTCGGCCGCCCCTTCGCGACGAAGATCCGCGCAAGCGCGTCGCGATCGAGCGCGCGCGCACCGAGGCCGTAAACCGTCTCGGTCGGAAACGCGACGAGCCCACCCCGCGCAAGCACACGGGCTGCTTCGGCGATGGCTTCTGGCTCCGGCCGTTCTCGGTCGACCTTGATCGTGCGCGTCACCAGGCGGTTCTACCCCGCAGAAATCCGAGCGTGTAGGCTTTCGGGCAATGCGCCGCTTCCTCGCTCTCCCAGCGCTTCTCGCCGTGGTTGCCTGCGGTGCGGGCAAACCGGCCGATACGCGGTTCGCCGAGGTCGCCAAGGTCGATGCCGGCGCGGCCGCGACGACGACGACGACCACGCCGTTCGTCTCCAATGTCGCGATGGCGGAGATGCCGCCGCCCTTCAAGTTTGGCTCGAAGAAGGCCGACCGAAAGGTGATCGCGGGCTCGGCGGCGTGCGCGGCCGGCTTCAAACCGCAGCCCGGCGATCTCGGTGCGGAGGTGCAGAAGCTCGCCAAGGGGTGCGCCGACGCCACGAAGATGAAGGCGCTCGGCGCCGTGCTCACGGGCACGCAGGCGCAGGGTGCGGTTGCACAGACGTTCAAGCTGAAGGCCGAAGCCAACCACTGCTACCGCGTGTACGGCGTGACCGCGCCGAGCGTGAAGAACATCGAGGTCCTCGTCGTCGACTCCGACGGGTTCGCCGCTTACGAGGCCCGCAGCGATCTCCCCCGCGTCGTCGCCACGGACGACGGTGCCGTCTGCTTCAAAGCCGCCGATGACGCACAGCTACAGGTCAGCGTCGGCGCCGGCGATGGTGCGTTTGCGCTCCAGATTTGGAGCGACTGACGGCTGTCACGACGTCCGCATTCGCGACATCCGCGGCGGCGTTCTGACAAAAGTGCAACGTGCGAAGCGTGCGAGGCGAGAATGTGCGTTCACGGCGAACGAGGCGCGCACTCTTTGCGCGCGATTTCAAGCCGTTTCCGCGAAGTTTCGGACGAGCCACGCCATTGCCTCGCGCGGCATGCATCCTGCGATCACCATGAGAAGGATGTCAGCGGTTTACGCCCTGAGATGGTGGGCTTCGGCTCGACGCTTCGCGTTGACGAGCCCGCTTCTCATCACGTGCTGCGTCACTCCGCCGGCCTCGCAACCGCCAGCGTCCGCGGAAGCCGCCATCGAGATCATCGCCCGGCCCGCGGCGAGAGAGCGCACCCGCGGCGTCGTGCTCGTCGTCCTCGACGGCGCACGCTGGCAGGAGATCTACGGCGGCGTCGATCGAAGGCGCGCCCATGCGCAGGGAATGAACGACGCGCTCGTCGTCGACGCGAAGACGTTGATGCCGAACCTACACGCCGTCATCGAGAGCCGCGGCGTCGCGCTCGGAGCGCCAGGCCGCGCGATGGTCACGGCGTCGGGCCCCAACTTCATCTCGCTCCCCGGTTACACCGAGATCTTGAGCGGTCGCATGGCCGCAGGCTGCAAGGACAACGACTGCCCTGCGACCGTGACGCCCACGCTGGTCGACGAGATACGTTCGAGCGTTGCCGCGGGCGAAACGGGTGAGCTCGCGGATCAAGAAGTCGCGGTGATCTCCAGCTGGGAGCCGATTGGACGCGTCGCCACGGCGCGCCCAGGGACGGTCGTTCTCAGCAACGGACGGCACGGCGGCAACCACAGGGAGCTTCTCCGCAAAGACCCCGCGATCGCCGCCCTCCTCGACGATGGCGAGCGTTC
>CAXSGV010000233.1:2043-10233 GCA_964236615.1 uncultured Polyangiaceae bacterium | reverse complement strand
GAGATCGGCGACAAGTACAACCTGTCGCGCGAGCGCATCCGCCAGCTCCAGGAGCAGGCGCTCGGTAAGATCCGCAAGCACATGCGCGAGTGACAGCGGACCGACAGCGGAACACCTCGTGCATCGATCCCCGCGCGAGGTGCTCCGTCCATGTCATCGCTCCGAAGCAACGTTCCGCAGTTGTCGTCGAAGATCTCCGTCGACCGCGTTGCCGAGGCCTGCCGAAGCACGGCGCTGAAATTCTTGGACGGCTCGAAAGTCGGCTGGGAGAAGAAAGATCTCGCCGACTGGCTCGTAGGTCCGTACCGCCGCCTGACGCTGCTTCGTTACTCCGTCGCCGAGCTCGCTTGGGCCGACGTGCTCGATGCCCGCGAGGCCCCGCCGTCGAAGCGCCCGCTCACGCACGAACGCATTCAGGACATGATCGAGCGCGCGCGCATCGACGTGACCAACCGCATCGATCGCTTCGCGCAGTCCGACGACGCCGCGATCTTCGTCCTCGACGCACGCGACAACGGCTCGGTGATTCGCTGCAAGGACGCGCGCGGCGGTGAGGGATTCCTTCCCGTCGATCGTCCGGGGATGATGCTCGCCGATCGCGTGCTGTCGCTCTTTGCGACCGATTACCTGCTGCGTAGCGCCGACTACGACGAGCTGTGCACGGTGTGTTGGCGTTGCGAGACCGTCACCTTCGACGCGGAGGCACGCCGCATCGGCGCATGCACGACGCACGCGACCAGCTGTATTCGTCCGAGCGCGGAGAGTGGCGTGAGCACCAGTGAGACCGCCGGCCCCAACAAGATCGCAACGCTGCGCGGGTTCCCTGCCGCGAAGCAAACCGGCTGACGACCTCGCGATGTTTCAGTCGCCCCACTGACGCCGCGCGATGATCTCGACGAGCTTGTCGGCACCGGCGCGTGCGCCCGAGCCCTTGCCCGAGACCTTGTTGAAGAGGATCGAGAATGCGATCGGTCCATGGCCCGGCGGGCTCGTGACGTAGCCGGTCAGCGCGATCACGTCGTCGAGTGTGCCGGTCTTCGCGCGCACGGCGCGGCGTGTGCGCTCGGCGCGGAAGCGTTTGTGGAGCGTGCCATCGACGCCGCCGATCGAGAGCTGCGCCACGAACTCCGGTTGAATGCCCGGATCGCGCCAGGCGGCGCGGAGGACTTGCACCATGCTCGCAGCGGTCACGCGGTTCGCGTCGTACAAGCCGGAGCCGTTCTTCACGACGACGCCCGTGTCCATCGCGCCGACCTTGGTGAGCCAGCTCGTGACGATCTCGCCGCCCTGTGCGCTCTTGGCGGGGCGCGCTTTGAGCTCGCCGCCGAGTGACTTGAAGATCATCTCGGCGTAAAAATTGTCGCTCTGCTTTCCGAGTGAATAGAGCAGCGTCGAGAGCGGCTCGGACTGATGCCGCGCGAGCACGTTGTTGATTTTGCTCGTGCCCGCCTTGATCTCGCCGCTGACCTTGATGCTCATTTGGTCCAGCAAGGCCTTCAGGACGTACGCGGGCAACAGCTGCGGATCCTCGCAGCGCCGCGTGTAGCGAACGAGCTTTGCGTCCGCGCCGACCGAGCCCGAGAGCTTTGCGCTCATGCGCTTGCCGCTACCCGCGAGCAACAGGCCAACCGTGTCCGCGCCGTCCTCGCCCGTCGTGACGGTGCCGTCGACGTCGACGAATCCGGGTGGATCGAAGCTCACTTGCGCGGGCTGACCCGCGGTCGTCGGACGGACCGACATCGTCACGCAGTTCTCGTTGACGGCCACCGCGCTCACCGGCGCGCGAAAGGAAGCCCACTCTTCGGGCTTCTGCTCGAACGCGGGCGGCGTCGAGGTCTCGTCGAAGAGGTGCTGATCGACGACGAGATCGCCTTGAATGCGGCGGATACCGTGCGCATGGAGCTCGAGCACGAGACTGAAGAGATCGGCGGTGGTGAGCGACGGATCGCCGTGACCGCGGAGGACGAGCGGCCCCGTGACCTCACCGTTCTTGGCCGTGCCCGACAGAGTCGTTTCGTAGCGATGATCGCCATGAAGCATCGCGAGCGCGGCAGCGGCGGTGTACACCTTGGCGTTGGAGGCTGGGTTCAACGCCGTGTGCTCGTTCGCGGACGCGAGAAGATGCCCGGTGTCGACGTCGAGGATCGCGATCGCGACCTGGGCGTCCTTGAACGTCGAGTCGTTGGCGAGCGCACGCACCGCGGCTTCGAGGTCAGGCGCGTGATCGTGCACGACGGCGGCGAGCGGGCTGGCGGCCGGTGCGGGTGCAGCGGAATTCGCTGCCGCCGGCGCGGACTGTGCGGGCGCTTGCGAAGTGGCGTCGTGCGTGACGAAGAGCGTCGCGACAGCGAACGCCGCGGCGTAGAGCGAAAATCGGGTGCCACGCATGCCGCGAGGAATAGCACGATCTTCTCTGCGATCTGCTTGGCGCAAGGCACGCTCGCCTGCATCTTCGGCACGCTCGCGTGCACCCCGCCGGCGCCGCCGAGCACCGACAAAGACCGCCCCATCGAGCTCGTCGTGATGAACGACGCCGACACGATCGATCCGCGTTACGCGGTCGATGCCGTGGGCCTGCGGACCACGCGCTTGCTCCACGCGGGGCTCGTGCGCCTCGATCCCGAGACGCTCGAGCCGGTGCCCTACCTCGCGCGCTCATGGCGCTGGCTCGATCCGCTCACGCTCCGCGTCGAGCTGCGCGAGGATGTCACCTTCCACAGCGGCCGCGCGTTCACGTCGAACGACGTGGTCGCCACGCTCGAGGCCTTCGCCTCGCCGGCGGTGGGCTCGCGCCACGCCCGCGTCATCGAGCCAATCGCGCGCGTGATCGCCGACGGAGAGCACGCCGTGGTGATCACGCTGAAGCGCCCTCACGCGACGCTTCTCACCGACCTCGAGCTACCAATCCTGCGCGCCGACGAAGCCGCGCTGAAACCGAGCCCGAGCCTCGTGTTCGACAACCTCGGGCCTTTTTCGCTCGCGCAGCTCACGCGCGGCGAGATCAAGCTCGTGCCGCGCGCGCACGGACCGCTTCCCGAGCCGGCGCGTGCGATCACGATCCGCACTGTCCACGACGAGAACGCGCGCGCGCTGCGGCTTCTCGGCGGGCGCTCCGACGTCGAGCTCAACGTGCTGTCGCCCGCGCTGCTCCCCGCGCTCGCGAAGGAGAAGGACGTGCGCATCACGGCACGACCTGGCGCGAACCTCACCTACCTCGTGATGCGCGTCGATCGCCCTCCCCTCGCCGACGTGGCTCGTCGCCGCGCCATCTCGCTTGCGATCGATCGCGAGGCCATCACCACCAACATGCTCGCGGGCTACGCGCACCCGGCGACGACACTTCTCCCCGAAGGTCACTGGGCCTGGACGGCTGCTCCTCCCAGCGCGGCATTCGATCCCGCGACCGCGCGCGCGCTGCTGGCGCCGGCGGGGCCGCTTCACATCACGCTTCTCACGTCGACGGATCGCCTACGCATCGCAATCGCGCGCGTGATTGCGCAGCAGCTCGGTGAGGTGGGTGTCACCGCCGAGGTCACGCCGCTGGAGCTCGGAACGATGATCGCGCGGTTGAACGCGGGCGACTTCGATGCCGCCATCCTCCAGATCCCGGAGCTCGCGGAGCCGAACGTGCTGCGCGTCTTTCTGCACGGCACCTACGTGCCGCCCAATGGCAGCAACCGCGGCCGCGTGCGCGACCCGGAAGTCGATCGCCTTCTCGACGCTGGCGATGCGGCGCTCGAGAAAGACGCCCGACGTGCAATCTACATGCAACTGGAAGCACGCCTTCGCGACCAGCTCTACGTCGTCCCGCTCTGGCACGAGGATCAAGTCGCCGTCACCACGGTGCGCGCGGCAGCGTTCCGTCCGAGCGCAGAGGGTCGCTGGCTCTCGCTCGCGAACCTACGCTGAACGAGCTCTCAGTTTTTCATCGCGAGGGCGCGGTCGATCGCAGCAATGGGCTGCACCGCGCCCCAACCTTGGCGGTCCACTTCGAGACCTGGGATGCGCTCGGCGGTCTGCAGCAGGATGCGCTTCACTTCGCGCGGTGCGAGGCGCGGGTTGGCTTCGAGCATCTGCGCGATGACGCTGGTGACGATGGGGGCCGCGAAGCTCGTGCCGTCGACCATCTTGTAGTTCTCGTTGATCACGAGACCGTCGCGGAGGCCGCCGTGGATGATCTGCCGAATCAAGTACGGCGGCTGCACGCGGGCTTCGTCGAGCGGCGGGAAGATGCCGAGATTCTTTTCGATGACCAAGCGCAGGTGGTCGTCGGGCGTGTCTTTGAGGCGGGCGAGCAGCTCCGCCTGCTTGTGCGTCGGCGTGCCGGGGAGGATGGGCGCAGGGAGCCAGTCGGCGAGCGTGACGAGCTCGGGCTTCTGTAGGCCGTCGATGGTGGGGCCGTAGGACGAGCGGTAGCCCGTGACCTTGCCGAGGTACGGGTTGCCCTCGTCGTCCATGCCGCCGACGGTGATGACGGCGGGCACGCTCGCGGGCGGAACGATGTAGCCCGGACGGTGGCCCTGGTTGCCGACGGCGCAGACGACGACGATGCCGGCGCGGATCGCGGCTTCGGCGAAGCGCGACATGACGTCGTCGAGGTAGCTCGCCTCGTAGTCGCCGCCGGCGGAGATGTTGAGGATGCGGATGTCGTAACGACCACGGTTCAAGAGCACCCACTCGATCCCGCGCGCGAGATCGTCGTGGTGCACGCGCGAGAGGTTGCCCACCTTCACGCAGACGAGCCCGAGGTCCGGCGTGAGGCTCTTGAAGCGCCCGTTCGAGAGCGCGCCGTTGCCGGCCGCGATCACGGTCGACATCATCCCGTGCCACGACGACGCGTCGGCCTTGGCGAGCTGATCGACGCCACCCTTGCCGCCGACGAGGTCGTAATAGCCGTGAATGCGCGAGTGCGGCGTCGTGAGATCGGGGTGCGCGTAGAAGCCTGCGTCGAGGAAGGCGGCGACGACACCACGACCCGTGAAGCGGAGATCGCTGCCGACGCGTTCAGTAATCGGAAGGGGCTCGCGGCCACGCGGGTCCATCGTCATTCGGTCTTGGGCGCGGCGGTCGCCAGCGGGCGGGATCTGGGATTCACGTTTTTGCTGCCGTCGTTCCTTCGTCATGCAAGCTTTCCATGGTGAGCCGTGATACGGACCGCGGTCCAGAACGGGCCACTAAGCGCCCGGTCTTGTACAATGAAAGCGAAGATGAGTTCACCAGCACTTCGGATTTGTCTCGTCGACATGAACAACGGCGTGACGAACCAGGCCACGCGCTGTTTCCGGCGGATCGTGGATGCGTTCGCGGTTCGTGTTCGACAGGAAAACCCTGGGCTCGAGGTGAGCTTCCGTCACGTGCAGCCGCGCAACCTCGGCGAGCTCCCGACCGGCGACGATGATCTCATCTTGTCCTCTGGCGGCCCTGGCGCACCGTTCGACGGCTTCGATGATCCGTGGTGTCTCGGCTACCGCAAGTTCCTCGACGGCGTCGTCGAAGCCAACATCAAGGCGCCTCTGGCCTCGCCGAAGGCGCTCGTCATCTGCCACTCGTTCGAGATCGCGGTCATCCATTTCGCCATCGCGCGGATGGAAAAGCGGCCCACGCTGAAGTTCGGCGTCATGCCCGCGTACATCACGCCAGACGGTCAGGCGACCGACTTCCTCAAGCCGTTCGGTTACCGCCTCTTCACGTGGGAGCACCGCAACTGGGAGGCCGTGGGCCTCGACGAGCCCCGCATGAAAGCGCTCGGCGGTCGGCTTCTTGCGATGGAGTCTCACGCCAAGGGCGTGGTCAACACCGGACAGGCGATCTTGGGCCTGAAGTTCGCGCCGGGCGTCCACGGGACGCAGTTTCATCCCGAGGCCGACAAGCGCGGCGTGATGGCTTGGATCGAGAAGCCCGAGCACATGGCCGCCGTCGAAGGCGCCTACGGCCGCGTCCTCTACGACCGCATGATCAAGAGCCTCGCGAACCCCGAGCGACTCGCCAAGACGTTCGCGCTGCTGATCCCGAGCTGGCTTACGAGCCGCTTCAACCAGCTCGCAGCGGTCCGCGGGCTCCGCCCCGTTGGCGAGCCGTCCGCCGCGATGCAGGATTTCGACGTCGCGGTCTAGCTCAGCACCTAGCCGAATGGCGCGCGCCTGATATAGGTCGGCGCATCATGTCGGAGCGGATCGGAATCGTTGTTGGTTGGGAGGACTCTTTCCCGCAGGCGTTCATCGCAAAGGTGAACGAGACCCCGGGGTTTCGCGCGGAGCTCGCCAAGTTCGGCGGAACGCCCGAGGTCTTCGAGGCGCCTTACCGCGTCTTGATCGATCGACTCAGTCACGAGGTCCCGTTCTACCGGTTCCATCTCAAGGCCGCGGCGCTCGCCGGCACGTACGTCATCAACGATCCGCTGTGGTGGAGCGCCGACGACAAGTTCTTCGGCTTCTCACTCGCGTCGAAGCTCGGCGTCGCGGTGCCGCGTACGGTGATGCTGCCGTCGCGTTCGTACCAAGCCTCGATCGATCCGAACCGAAGCCTCCGCAACCTCGAGTTCCCGCTCGATTGGGACAAGATCGCGGACTACGTGAAGTTCCCCGCGATCATGAAGCCTGCCGATGGCGGCGGCTGGCGCAACGTCTCGCGCGTCAACAACATGGACGAGCTGATGCGCGACTACAACGCGTCGAACCAGCTCGTCATGACGCTGCAGGAGTTCATCGACTTCGACGAGTACGTGCGCTGCATCTGCATCGGAAAGGACTTCATCCTTCCGATCAAATACGACCCGCGCCGCCGCTGCTACGTCGAGACCGACGGGTTTCTTCCGAAGGCGGTCGAGCAGAAGGTGCTCGACGGGTGCTGGGCGATCAACCACGCGCTCGGCTACGACATGAACTCGGTCGAGTTCGCGATCAAGGACGGCATCCCGTACGCGATCGACTTCACGAACCCCGCGCCCGACATGGACGTGCACGCCATCCTTCCGAAGTACTTCCACATGGTGGTCAACGAGATGGCGAAGTTCGCGATGAAGTGCGCCAAGGACGGCCGCCCGAACGAGACCGAGTACGCCTTCCGCCGCTACCTCAAGAACCCCGTCCCCCGCCCCGCCGGGCTCTGCGAGCACAAATGATCGACGGGCAGTTCACCCTCGGGGTCGAGGAAGAATACCAAATCGTCCACCCCGAGACTCGAGACCTGCGCAGCTACATCTCGCGCATTCTCGAGGACGGCAAGAGCGTGCTTCGGGAGCGCGTTCGCACCGAGATGCACCAGTCGATGGTCGAGGTCGGCACCGCCGTCTGCGAGAACGTGGCGGGCGTCCGCACCGAGCTCGTCGAGATGCGGACCGAGCTCGATCGCCTCGCGCGCAAGGGCGGACTCCGGATCATCGCTGCCTCCACGCATCCCTTCAGCGACTGGAAGGCGCAAGAGATCACCAACAACGAGCGCTACCACAACATCGTCCACGACCTTCAGGACGTGGCGCGCGCCAACCTCATCTTCGGTCTCCACATCCACGTGGGCATCAAGGACAAGGCGGTCGCGATCGCGCTCGCGAACCAGATTCGGTATTTCCTCCCTCACCTGCTCGCGCTCACGTGCAGCTCGCCGTTCTGGATGGGTCGCAAGACGGGCCTCATGTCGACGCGCACCCAGATCTTCAAGCGCTTCCCGCGCACCGGCATCCCCGACGAGTTCGAGAACCCCGAGCAGCTCAAAGCGTTCGTCGATCTCCTCATCCGCACCGGTTGCATCGACAACGGCAAGAAGATCTGGTGGGACGTCCGCTCGCACCACCTCTACGACACCGTCGAAGTTCGCATCTGCGACATGCCGACCAACATGGACCACACGATCGCGCTCGTCGCGCTCGTGCAGGCGCTGATGGCGAAGCTGTACTTGATGTACCGGCGCAACACGTCGTGGCGCACTTACCCGCGCAGCATGATCGAAGAGAACAAGTGGCGCGCGCTCCGCTACGGCACCGACGCGAAGATGATCGACTTCGGCCGCAGTGAAGAGCGGCCGTTCGCGGAGCTCGTCGATGAGCTCATCGATTTCGTCTCCGAAGCGACGGAGATTTTCGGCACCCAGGCGCAGCTCGAGAAGGTGCGTGAGATCGCGCGCACGGGGACGAGCGCCCACCGTCAGCTCGAAGTCTACGAGGAGACGAAGGACCTCAAGTCGGTCGTCGATTGG
>CAXSGV010000233.1:0-2033 GCA_964236615.1 uncultured Polyangiaceae bacterium | reverse complement strand
TCATGGCCGAGACGATGCGCGGTATCTGACTCGGGGCGCTCGGTGTCGTGAAGGACGTCGATCACCAAATCGAGGAGCTGACGCGGCTTGCGGACTCGCGTCGGCGTCAGCTCGATCTGTTGTTCGACCTCACGCACGCCAGCGGCGAAGCGCGCGAGGTTGCGCCACTCGTCGACCGCATGCTCGGCAAGATTCACGCGGCCATGGCGGTCGATACCGCCGTCATTCACCTCGTCGATGGCTCCGACCTCGTCACCATCGGCGCCCGCTTGAGTGACAAAGCGAAAGTCGCTGCCGCCTTGGCCGACCCGCACATGCTGCAGCGCCTGCCCGTCGGTGAGGGCTCGTTCGTCGGGCGCTCCGCGTCCTCGCGCCAGACCCTTCGTATGACCGGCGACGCGCTCCCCGCCCGGTCGCGTGAGGCGGCCACGAAGTTCGGCATCCAGTTCGTGATGGCGACACCACTCCTCACGAGCGATCGCCTCGTCGGCACGTTGAGCGTCGCGCGCTGCGACGATCGCTGCTTCACCGACGAAGAGATGCACCTCCTCGAGAGCTGCGCCGGCCACCTCGCCGTCAGCATCTCCCACGCGCGACTCTACGAGGACGAGCGGCGACGCGTCCTCGATCTGCAGCTGATCAACGAGCTTGGGGCGATGATCGCGCAGCACCTCGAGCTACCGGCGGTGCTCTCGACCGGCGTGCGCAACCTCGCGCGGCTTGCGGACGTACCCAACGCGTTCCTGATGTTGCTCGACCCGAGCGGCACCGAGCTGCGCATGGTGGCGACCAACGTCGACGATCCCGACGTGCTCAGGATCGCCATTCCGCTCGCACGGACCTCTGCTGCCAGCATCGCGGTCCACCGTCGCGAGCCGGTCATCATCGACAAGTCGAGCGTCGACACACGCGCTCACCCCGATCTGGCCGACCGCTTCGGTCACGTCGCCCTCATGGCCGTTCCTCTCGTTTCCGAGGGTGAGCCGCTCGGGGCGGTGGTGCTCGGCGAGACGCGCGCGGGTCGTACCTTCCATCCTGACGAGGTCGGTTGGGCAGTCGCAGTCTCGAACCAGCTCGCCACGGCAATCGCGCACGCCAAGACGTTCGACGACCTTCGTAAGAGCTACGACAAGCTCGCACGCGCGCAGGCCGAGCTCGTTCGACACGAGCGCCTCGCCGCGCTCGGCGAGCTTGCGGCGGTCATGGCCCACGAGGTTCTTCGGAATCCGCTCGCCGTGATCTACAACTCGCTTGGCTCGCTCCGAAAGCTCCTGCAGCCGACGGGCGACGCGAGCCTCCTCATCGATATCGCAGGCCAAGAGGCCGAGCGCCTGAATCGGATCGTCGGCGACCTACTCGATTTTGCAAAGGCCTACGCGCCGGTGATTCGGAGCGTGCAGCTCGACACGCTCGTGCGCGGCGCCGTTGATGCCGCGAGGAACGCGATTCACCAGAGCGCCGACGTCGAGGTCCACACCGACGTGAAGGACGGCTTACCCCCGCTCGCGCTCGACGGCCACATGCTGCGGCAAGCGCTCGTGAACCTCGTAGTGAACGCGATTCAGGCGACGCCCAAGGGCAGCCGCGTCACGGTCCGCGCCGATGTCGAGAACCGCGACGGCACGATCGGCGCGCGCGTCGAGATCATCGATCAAGGCGTGGGCGTCGCGCCGGAGGACGTCGAGCAAATCTTCCAGCCCTTCTTCACCACCAAAGCCACCGGCACCGGGCTCGGTCTCGCGGTGGTGCGGCGTATCGTCGAAGCGCACCAAGGTCATGTCGAGGTACGGCGTCACCCGCACGGCGGCACGGCCTTCACGCTCTGGCTCCCCAGCTCGGCCGACGCCTGAGCGCGACTTCGTTTAAGCTGCGCTTCACATGACCAACCGCGTCTTCATCACTGGCGGAGCGAGCGGCCTCGGTCGCGCGCTCGCCGAACGCTTCGCCCGCGCGCGCTGGCGCGTTTGCATTGCCGATCTCCACGACGTGCGCGGCAACGAGACGCGCGATGCTCTCGAACGCGGGGGCGCCGC
>CAXSGV010000232.1:3739-10235 GCA_964236615.1 uncultured Polyangiaceae bacterium | reverse complement strand
ACTGCCGCGTCGGGCGGACCATCGGGCGCGGCATCGGCGATGGTGCCGGCATCGAGGCTGGAGAGCGTGGGGATCGCGAGCGCGGGCGTCGCGGGCGCACTTGCGTGGCCGAACGCGATCTCGAGCGGAAATACGATCAGCGTGTAGAACGCAACCATCAGCAAGCCGCCGATGGCCATGGTCACGAAGAGCGGCGTGCGCGCAGGCGGCGGCGGCACTGTGAGAAGCGAGTCGCGCGCGGCGCGCAGACGCGCGGAGGCCGTGGGGGTCGACTGGACCTCCGGCGACGGTACCTCGGGCGTCATTCCGTGCGCTTAGCCGTGGCCGAGCCTCCCTGCAACCTTGGAAAAGCCGGGCAGCCACGGGGCTCGTAACCCCGTTCCCATCAAGCGACGGTTAGCTTAAGGTGCCGGACCGCCTATGGACGAGCGCCTGAAGCACCTCCTCCTTCTCGGAAGAGAGCACTACGCGAAGCGCGAGCTCGATCAGGCGGAGCAGCTGTTGTCCGAGCTGCTCGCCGCTGACGATCGTTTCGCCGACGTGCACGACATGCTCGGCGTCATCGCGCACTCGCGCGGCAACTTCGTCACCGCCGAGCGCCACTTCGAGCGCGCGCTCGAGCTCAACCCGGGTTACACCGAGGCCGCGCTCAACCTCGCCGTCACTTACAACGATCGCGGCAAGTACGAAGCCGCGCGCGAGGTGTACACGCGCATCAAGGGCAAGACGACCGGCTCGGTGCAGGGCCTCGACCCTTTCGCGCGCGGCAAGCTCGCCAACATGCACGCCGATCTCGCGCAGGCCTATGCCGACTCCAGCCTCCCCCGCGAGGCCATCGACGAGCTGAAAAAGGCCGTCGCGCTATGTCCGCAGTTCGCCGATCTCCGTACGCGTCTCGGCACGCTCCTTCGCGAGATCCAGGATTTGCAGGGGGCACGCGCGCAATACGAGGCCGCGGTCGAAGCCCGTCCCGCCTACGTGCTCGCGCGTATCCAGCTGGGGGTCACGCTGCTCGCGCTCAACGAGCCTGATCTTGCCGAGGCCGTGTGGAAGAAGGCGCTCGAGATCGAGCCCGAGAACATGCACGTGAAGATGTACCTGCGCATGCTCGACGTCGAGCGCGCGAAGGGCTCGATTCCCCCTTCTCGTAGCTGAGTCGACAGCCGGCGAAATGTCACAGGTCGCGAAGCTTCGCCTCCAGGTGCGCGAGGCGTGGAAGCGACTCCGCGGGGGCGAGCTCACGCCCGCGCGCGCCGCCGGCAGCGTCGCCGTGGGTTTGCTCGTCGGGGTGACGCCGCTGTGGGGCCTGCACTTCTGGATCGTGCTCGCGATCTGCGTCCCCTTGCGGCTCGATGTGCCGATCGCGTACCTCGCCGCGAACATCTCCCTCCCGTTCATCGCGCCGTTTCTCTCGATCGCCGAGATCGAGATCGGCGCGCGCGTTCTCACGGGACGGTTCCTCCCGCTCACGCGTGACGAGCTCGCACGGCAGTGTGTGAAGCCCTTCCTCATGGAGATTCTGCTCGGCACGGCGGTGTTCGCCCCTTTCATGGCACTGTGCGGCGGATCGATCACGTTCGGAGTCGCCAGCGCCCTCGCGCGTCGCAAGCGCGCACCTTCCAAGTGGCTCGACGTCTTCGAGCGCGTGGCCGCACGCTATGGCGCGAGCGCCGAGGGCTGGCGCAGGCGCGTGACGCTAGGCTACGTGCGCTCGAAGCTCGCAAACGATCCGGTCGCGGGCGCGATCCTCGATCTCGCGGGCGATCGCGGCCTCGGTGAGGTCACCGACGTCGGCTGCGGCCGCGGTCAGCTGGCGCTCGTGCTGCTCGAGGCCGGGCGCGCCGAGCGCGTCGCAGGCTTCGACTGGGACGAAGCCAAAGTGAAGGAGGCCACGCGCGCTGCCAGCGATCTGCCCGCGCGGTTTTGCGCGGGCGACTTCGCCAGTGCGGACGCGACGATCGAAGCGTGCGACACCGCGCTGCTGGTCGATGTCCTCCACTACCTCACGAGCGACGAGCAAGACGCGCTCCTCGCGCGCGTCGCAGAGGCCGCGCGCGCGCGCGTGATCGTCCGCGACCTCGATCCCGATCGCGGCTGGCGGAGCACCGTCACGCGCGTGCAGGAGGCGGTGACGACGTTCGTGCGCTTCAACCGTGGCGCCCGCGTTCACGTGCGGCCAATCGCGGCGATGACGACGGTGCTCGGCGCATGCGGCTTCGACGCCGAGGTCACCCCGTGCTGGGCGGGGACTCCGTTTGCGAACGTGCTTCTGGTGGCGACGCGGCGAGGACGCGCTGCAGCTCCGTCCACGCCGCCGGCGGCATCCACCTGACGTCGGCCTCGAACACGCTAGCGAAGTGAGCGAGCGACGCGCGCGCGACGTCCTCGACCGAGCCGGCGCGCACGCCGAGCGCTTCGAGCGACGTGACACCGAGCTCGGCGATGCCGCAGGGCACGATGAGCTGAAAGCCCGCGAGGTTGGTGGACACGTTGAGCGCGAAGCCGTGCATCGTGACCCACCGTGAGAGGCGTACGCCGATCGCGCCGAGCTTCGCGAGCTGCCGGCCGCGATCATCGGGTGACGCCGGCCAAGCGTGTGCGCTGTCGAGATCGACCCACACACCGATTTTCTTCGGATCGCCGTCGATGGTGCCCGCGCCCACCGCGTGATCCGCCGCGATGCGGATCATCACCTCCGCGAGATCGCGCACGTAACGGCGGACGTCGCTGCGATCGGGTTTGAGATCGAGGATCGGGTAGGCCACGAGCTGACCTGGCGCGTGGTACGTGACGTCACCGCCGCGCCCCGTCTCGTGAAAGTCGACGCCGAGCTCAGCGCGCATGCGCTCGTCGGCCAGGACGTTCGCGAGCGCCGCGCCGCGCCCGAGCGTGATGACCGGCTCGTGCTCGAGCAAGAGTAGTGTGTCGCCGATCGCACCGCGTGCGCGCGCTTCGACCATGCGCTCTTGCAGCGCGTGCGCCTCGGCGTAGCGGATTCGTCCGAGAAAATGCGCGGCGACGTCTCTCATGGTGCTTTTCGCGAACTCACGACGTGCGAAACCGAGGTGTTCTACCATCTTCCCACATGCTGCGAAAAAGGACGGTCGCGTTCGTGCTCTCTGCAGTGGCAC
Organism: uncultured Polyangiaceae bacterium; assembly: GCA_964236615.1. Lineage (GTDB taxonomy): Bacteria > Myxococcota_A > Polyangia > Polyangiales > Polyangiaceae > CAXSGV01. The sequence goes on along the minus strand of CAXSGV010000232.1, from coordinate 7,104 downwards.
TCGGCGTCGCGACGCTGGGCGCGGCGTGCAGCGCTTCGAACTTCCAGGTCGCGCCGACTTTTGCCGAGACCGGCGTCCCGAGCGACGGATCGGCCAACGACAGCGCCTCGTCCCTCGATGCGGTGGTTGGGCGCGACGCGCCGATCCCGGACGGTGATGCCTACGTGTTGGGCGTCCTCGCCGACAAGCCGGTCGGCTATTGGCGACTCGACGATCCGGCGAACGCTCTCACCGCCGCGGATTCGAGCGGCGGCGGGCATCCGGGCACCTGCGTCCCCCCCGCGAAAATCGCCTTCGGCGTGAGCGGTGCGCTCGCAACCGAGCCGAGCTCGACGGCTGCCCGGCTGCAAGGGGGCGGGACGATCGTCATGGGCGACTTCTTCGATTTCGTGGGCAACGCGCCGTTCTCGATCGAGGTGTGGGCCCGGCCTGCCTCCGCGGATTCGACCTACCGCCGGCTCGTCGCGAAGGAGACATCACCCGCCGGCATCCGCAACGGTTACGGGTTGGAGCTCACACGCCAGGGCGCGCTCAGCGCGAGCGAAGCGTCGATCGGATTCAGCCGGTACGTGAACAGCAACGAGGCGGTCGTCAGCGCGGTCATCACGATCCTTCCCGCGACCTACCACCACATCGTCGTCACCTACGACGGCATCGCCCTCAGCCTCTGGATCGACGGTGCGCTCCAAGACACCGCGCAGAGCCTCCAGCCGGCGGTGGACATCAAGAACGGGTTCGCGCTCGGCGGCGAGCAGGATGGCGCAGAGTACGAAGGCCTCCTCGACGAGGTGGCCGTCTACGATCGCGTTCTACCCCACAGCCGCATCGTGGCGCATTGGGCGCACCACCGCTGATCAGCTCCGGTAGTTCGGAGCTTCCTCGGTGATGATGACGTCGTGCACGTGGCTCTCGCGGAGCCCCTGCGACGTGATGCGAACGAAGCGGGCATTCGAACGCAGCTCGCCGATCGTGCGACTCCCGGTGTAGCCCATGCCGCTGCGGAGACCGCCGACGAGCTGGTAGAGGATCGACGCGAGCGACCCGCGGTGCGGCACACGGCCCTCGATACCCTCGGGGACGAGCTTCTCATCGGCGGCACCGGCCTGACCGTAGCGGTCCTTGCTGCCCTTCTTCATCGCGCCGAGAGACCCCATGCCGCGGTACACCTTGTAGCTGCGGCCCTGGTAGAGCACGAGATCGCCGGGCGACTCGTCGGTGCCTGCGAAGAGTGAGCCGATCATGACCGTGCTTGCGCCAGCCGCGATCGCTTTGGTGACGTCACCCGAGAACTTCACGCCGCCGTCCGAGATCACGGGGACGTCGTGACGGTCGGCCACGCGCACGCAGTCGCGCACCGCGGTGATCTGCGGAACGCCGACGCCCGCGACCACACGCGTGGTGCAGATGCTGCCGGGACCGATGCCGACCTTCACCGCGTCGACACCCGCGTCGATGAGCGCTTCGGTTGCGTTTGCCGTGGCGACGTTACCGGCGATGATCTGAACGTTGGGGTGCTCGCTCTTGGTGTCGCGCACCGCGTCGATGACGCCCTTCGAGTGTCCGTGTGCGGTGTCGATGACGATCACGTCGACGCCCGCGGCCACGAGCGCAGCCGCGCGCTCTTTGCGATCGGTACCGGGTCCGATCGCGGCGCCCACGAGCAGGCGGCCCTTCTTGTCTTTCACAGCGAGCGGGTTCTTGTCCGCCTGGAGAATGTCCTTGATCGTGATGAGACCGACGAGGCGACCACCTTCGACGACGAGGAGCTTCTCGATCCGGTGTTGGTGGAGAAGCTGCTTCGCGTCGTCGTTCGAGACGCCGGGCGACACGGTGACGAGCTTCTTCGTCATCAGCACGCTGACCGGCTGATCGAGGTTCTGCTCGAAGCGGATGTCGCGCGCGGTGAGGATGCCGACGGGCGCGTCGCCCTCCGTGACCGGGACGCCGGAGATGTCGTGGAGCCGCATGATCCCGAGCGCCTCGCGAAGCGACTGGCTCGGCCGCACGGTCACCGGAGCGAGCACCATGCCGCTCTCGGCGCGCTTCACGCGCTCGACCTCACGTGCCTGATCTTCGGGCGGGAGGTTCTTGTGCAAGATGCCGATGCCGCCCTCGCGTGCCATCGTGATCGCGGTGCGCGCCTCGGTGACGGAGTCCATCGCGGCGCTGAGCAGCGGAATCGCGAGCTCGATTTTTCGCGTGAGGCGCGTGCGCACGTCGACGTCTTTGGGAAGCACCTCGCTGTAGGCGGGGACGAGCAGAACGTCGTCGAAGGTCAGCGCATCGCGAAGGTCGTCGTCGAGCATGTCGCGACGTAACGCGCGCGCCCAAGAGCGTCAAGGCGGCGGGTTCTTCCGCGCCCCGTCGTTCTCGGCGGTCGTTCGCCGCGGTCGTTCTCGGCGCTACTCGGGCGTCGTTCGCGGCGCTACTCGGGGATTGGCTCGCCTGCGGCGCGCTTCTCTTCGCGGTAGTCGTCGAGGTGCTTGCAGAACGTCGCCGAGACCTCGGGATCGAACTGCGAGCCCGAGCAACGCTCGATCTCGGTGACGGCAACTTCGTGCGGAAGCGAGCGGCGGTAGGCGCGGTCGCTCGTCATGGCGTCGTAGGTGTCCGCGATGGCGATGATGCGCGCGATGATCGGGACGTCGTTCCCTTGGAGACCGAGCGGGTAGCCGCGGCCGTCCCATCGCTCGTGGTGCAGGTGCACGCCGGGGATGAGCGGGTGCAAAAATTTGATCGGATCGAGGATGTCTTTGCCGAAGCCAGGGTGCTTCTTGAAGATCTCGTACTCTTCCTGCGTGAGCTTCCCCGGCTTGTTCAGGTTCATCACGCAGCCGAGCTTGCCGATGTCGTGCATGAGCGCGCTCTGGCGGACGATCTCGATCTGATCGACCGACATGCCGAGCTTCACGGCGAGGTACATCGCGTACATCGCGACGCGCTCGGAGTGGCCCGAGGTGTAGCGATCCATCTTGTCGATGGCGCGCGCGAGACCTTCGATCGTCTGCTGGAAGGTGGCGCGGAGATCTTCGTAGAGGCGCGCGTTCTCGATCGCCGCCGCAGCGCGTGACGCCACGATCGACAGGAGCTTTCGCTGCCCCTCGTCGAAGCGCTTCGACTTCGTGAAGCTCACCACGACGATCCAGCCGAGGAGGCGCGTCTTCATGCGGAGCGGCACCGCGATCAGCGACTGCAGTGGACGCTCGGGTTGAACCGAAAAGAACTGCGCGGCGCGTGGCCCCTGCTCGAGAAGATGCGAGCCGTTCGCGAAGTGCTCGACGAACGCCGTGGTCGAGAGGATGCCGAGGTGAGGCTCGCTGCTCGGTGCGCTCGCGCCGACCGGACCGGAGGCGTCGACCTTGGGC
>CAXSGV010000232.1:0-3729 GCA_964236615.1 uncultured Polyangiaceae bacterium | reverse complement strand
ATCAAACGCTGACGCTCGAAGAAGCTCCCCTCGCCGTCTTCGAGCCAGGTCGAGACGAGGTCCGCGTGGATCTCGTGAAGCGCCGTGTCGCCGACGGTCGCGAGAACCTCGTCGAGCGAAAGGCTCGCGGTGATGGCCTCGCTCACTTTGTAGAGGGAGAGCGCCTCTTTGAGGCGAAGGTTCTCGGCCGAGAGACGCTGCTTCTCGATGCCGCGCTGGACGACGTGAATGACCTCTTCGACCTTGAAGGGCTTGAGGATGTAGTCGTAGGCGCCGCGCTTCATCGCGTCGATCGCGGTCTCGACGGTGCCGAAGCCGGTCATGATGACCGTGAGAGCCTGCGGCGCCGTCGTCGAGATGGCGTCGAGCAGCTCGATGCCGCCCATGCGCGGCATCTTCAGGTCGCTGATGACCATGTCGTAATGGGCTTGCGTCAGCTCGTTGAGCGCAGCGGCGCCGTCCTCGGCCGTGCGGACGACGTAGCCTTCCATGCCGAGAAAGTCCGCGAGGATGTCGCGAATGAACTTCTCATCGTCGACGATCAGAACGCGCGGGCGTTCGCCGAAGTCACTCTGACTCATGGGCGTTCATTGCTTTTACGGTGCCGCAAACTCGAGAGTCTACCAGAGATTGGCCGAGATCCATGTGCTAGGTGCCTATGTAACCGTGACTCGCCACACCGTTGCGCTCTGGGCGCTCTACTTTTACGCGTTCCTGGGGGCGGTCGGCGCAGGGCTCAGCTTTGTACTTTCCGGCGGGCAGCGCGGCGTCCTGACGAGCCCCTCGTGGGTTGGTCTCGAAGGCGCGACGTCCGTGCTCGCGAGCGTCGTGCTCGGGGCGGTCGTCGCTGCGGGCACCGTCGCTCTCACGCCGCACTTGGTTGGCCGCTTCGCGTGGGCGCGCGATCTCCACGACACGCTCCGTCCGGTGGTGCACGGCGCGAGCAGCCTCCAGCTCGCGGCGACCGCTTGTCTGAGCGGGCTCGCCGAGGAGCTCTTCTTTCGCGGCATGCTCGTGCCGATCACGGGGCTCTTCGTGGCGAGCCTCGCCTTCGGAGCTCTGCATCAGGTGAAGGGGCCGGGCCGCTGGGTGTGGGCGAGCTGGGCCACGGTGATGGGCCTCCTTTTCGGCACGATGTTCTGCCTGACCGGCAGCCTCGTCGGGCCGATCCTCGCGCACGTCGCAATCAATGCGGTCAACCTCCGCTACCTCCGCGATCACGCGCCGCGCAAACGCCGCCACCTCGGCGGTCTCCTCGGCGACGCCTGACGCCGCTCCAGCTCAGGGGCGTAGCGCGTTCGCCGCTTCGTCGAGCGTGCGCACGAGCTCGTGAGTGAGACGGCGCGTCGCCGAAATGGAGCCTTCGAGCATGGCGGTGGCCTCGATCAGCGAGGAGTCGAGCTCGGCGTTCTTCGTCTCGAGCGTCTTCTGCAGCGTCGCGATTTGGAACGTGAGATCGCGCTCGATCGCCTCGACGCGCTCGTCCTCGACCGCGAGCGTGGCGCCCTCCCAAAGACGTGCCGAATCAACTGGCGCGCTCGTCGACAGTGGCTCATCGACGCGATCTTTCCGCGCTCGGATCGCGGTCGCGTGGACGCGCTCGCGGGCGCGATCACGAACAAGCTCGTCGACTGCGCGCCCGAGGTTTGCTCGGAACTCGCGCGCCGTGGCCTCGAGACGATCGACCTTCGATTGGTACTCGGCCACGCGTGCCGACGCGCGATCGACGCCAGCGACGAGCTCGCGCGCACGTTCGGCGAGATCGCGCGCCCGCTCGGCGTCGAGCACGCGACGGCCCCCCTTCTTGAGACCACGAGCGATCGCGATGTCGAGCTCCTCGAGCGCCGCTTTCCAGCGCGACGTCATGTCGCTCGTCTGTAGGCCTTCGAGGTTCTCGGTCTGGGCGCCGCTCAACGCTGCAACCGAGTGCGCGCCGGAGGCCGAAAGTGCATCGTCGACGAGCGTCGGGGACATGTCGCGCTCGACGCCGGGCAACACGCTGAGGAGACGCGCCGGCGAAGGAGGTTCATCACCGCGACGACGCAGAACGTCCTCGAGCGCGTCGTGCACGAGGAACGCGTCGGCCGGCCGCTCGTCGCGCTCCTTGGCGAGCAGCCGCAGAACGAGGCTCTCGATCTCGGGCGGCAGCCCCGACACGCGCGTGCCGAGCGGGATCGGCGCAGAGCGCAGCGGCGCGAACAGCATGTCCGATTGCCCCTTGGCGTCGTAGGGGAGGACACCCGAGATCATTTCGTAGAGCACGATCCCGAGCGCGTAGAGGTCCGCGCGACCGTCGGGCGCGAGCCCTTCGAGGTACTCCGGCGCGATGTAGCCGGGCGTGCCGAACATCTGCTCCGAGAAGGTGAGCGCGGGCGCATCGAGAATCTTCGCGATGCCGAAGTCGGTGAGCTTCACGATCTCGTGGCCCGCGGGATCGGGCACGAGCATCACGTTCTCGGGCTTGAGATCGCGGTGCACGACGCCCATCTGGTGAGCGCGGCCGAGCGCAGCGGCGACCTGGACCGCCACGCGCGCGGCGCGCTCCCACGGAAAGACGCCGCGACGGAGGTGCGAGAGCAGCGACTCGCCGGCGATGTACTCCATCACCAAGTAGGCGATGCCGTCCGTCTCACCGAAGTCGGTGATCTCGACGATGTTGTGGTGGTTGATGCGGTTCACCGCGCGCGCCTCGCGAAGGAACCGTTCGCGGTGGCTGGGGTTCAAACCGAGGTCGTCACGCAGGATTTTGATCGCGCTCAGGCGATCGATCATCACGTGCCGCGCGAGGTAGACCGTCGACATCCCGCCCGCGCCAAGCCGCTTCACGAGACGAAAGCGACCGGCGATCGTGCGACCGAGGTACGGATCCGTCGCCTTCTTGAGCGAGGTACCGTCGAGCGGGCAGAAGCCCGCGTCGTCGGGGTAGAGCTCGGAGCAGCGCGGGCAGATTCGCATCGGCGCCCCTTCTTATCAGAGCCGCATCACACCGGCACCGGGCCACCGAACAGGCCGGCGAAGCGAAGGAGCCACAGCGCGATCTCGACGAACGCGGTGAGGGTCAGCGCGCGCACCAGCGTTCGGCCGACCTTGCCCTCGCCGAGGTCCTTCGCGTCGCCGGTGCGGACGAGCAAGAAGAGGACGCGCGCCGCGATCAGCGCAAGCACGAGGACGGCGATCGGCGCGAGCGGGTTGAAGCGAAGGACCTCGCTGAAGTCGAGGTGCACGAGCGCACGCATCGAGCGCGTCGACCCGCACGCGGGGCACGGCACGCCCGTCACGAGCGCGATCGGGCAACGCGGAACGCCCCCGACGTAAGCGAGGCCCCCGACTGCCGCGAAGGCGAAGATCGCGATGGCGAAGCGCCGAAAGTTTCGATTCAGCATCTTCGGAAGTTGTGCGATGCTTCTGCGCCCACGAAGTAGTGGTTTCGCATTTCCCCGTGACTTTCGGGGGTTTTTAGCGGCGCGACGTGACCTGAGGTCACGCAGTAGTGCCGCAGCATCGACGAGAGGGCGAGGAGAAAGAGAAGCCAATGATGGGACACGAGCAGACGGGCGCAAACGGTATTGTTCATACGGCCGGCGGCTACGGCCCCCCCGGTGGCGGCTTTCCGCCCGGCGGCGGCGGCTACGGCGGGCCCCCCGGCGGACCTCCCCCCGGCGGCGGCGGGGGCGACGGCGGGCCCCCCCGCGGGCCCCCTGGCGGCGGCGGGTACGGCGGCCCCCCCGC
>CAXSGV010000231.1:6986-10244 GCA_964236615.1 uncultured Polyangiaceae bacterium | reverse complement strand
CGTCGTGGCGGCGACGAGCTTCGGATCGGTGGGCCGCGCCACGAAGCTGTGCACGAAATAGAAATACGTCGGCGCGCGTGGGACGAGCGCGCTCGAGCCCGTTGCAGTCACGACGTTCCAGCCCGTGTGAGGGATCTTCAAGCCGGGCGCGCGGATGCGGGTGACCGCGCCGGGGAAGATGCCGAGGCCCGACGCGCCTTCGGCTTCCTCGCTCGAGGCGAACAGGATCTGGAGTCCGAGGCAAATACCGAAGTAGGGCACGCCGCGCATGATCGACTCGCGGATCGTCTCGCCGAGCCCGCCTTCGAGCGCGCGCGCACAGGCGCCGAAGCCGCCCTGGCCGGGCACCACGATTTTGTCGGCGCGCCGGAGATCGTCGGGGCTCGCCGAGCGCGTGATGTCGACGGCGATCTCGGCTTCTTGGGCTGCGCGAGCGAGCGCGCGCTCGACGCTGCGGAGGTTGCCGAGCCCGAGGTCCGAGACGACGACGCGAACGCTCACGCCGTCACGCGAGTAGAACCGTGCCGATGCTGCCCGGGGTGCGCACGGCGCTGGCGAGATCGCCGGGGCCGAGGCGGCCGACGATGTGCACCGCGCGCACGCCTTCGGCGATGGCGGCGAACGACTCCTCGAGCTTGGGGATCATGCCCTTCGTGACGATGCCCTCCTCGATCGCGAGCCGCCCGTCGGCGACCGTCATGATGGGGATGCGGCTCGAGGGATCGTTGATGTCAGCCAGGACGCCGGGGACATCGGTGACCAGGAACAGCGCCTCGGCGTTGAGCGCGATCGCAATCTGGTTCGCCACGACGTCGGCGTTGATGTTGTAGACGTGGCCTTCGAAGTCGGCGCCGAGGCACGCGAGCACGGGTGTGTAACCTGCACCCATCAGCAGCTTGAGCAGATCTTCGTTCACGCCTGCGACGTCACCGACATGACCAAAGTCGATCGGATCGGGGCCACCGCCGGCGACGACGCGACGCGGCCGCTTCACGGCGCGCACCGCATGCGAGCTCGCGCCGTGGAGGCCGACTGGACGCGCGCCGTTTGCGAGGAGCGCGCTGCAGAGATCGACGTTCACCTTGCCGGCCACGGCCATCTTCATGACCTCGAGCGCAGCGGCGTCCGTGATGCGGCGACCGGCGACGATGTTCGGCACTTGGCCGAGGCTCTTCTGCAACGCCGTCGCTTGGGGGCCCCCGCCGTGCACGATGACCACGCGCGTACCTTCGGCGCCGAGCGCAGCGATGTCGCCTGCAACCGCGGCCATGTAGGGGCCGTTGACGACCTCGCCGCCGAGCTTGAGAACGATCACGGCCAGCCGCCCGGATCTTCGAGTGTCAGGCGCTCGTCGAGGCCGAGCATCAGGTTCATCGACTGGATGGCCTGACCCGCGCCGCCCTTCACGAGGTTGTCCGTGACCGAGAAGCACGCGATCGTGCGGCGGCCGTTGCGCGCGTCGCTCGCGTGGACGGCGACCTCGGCGTAGTTGGTGCCCTTCACCGCGACGACCTCGGGCAGGCGCTTTTGCGGCACGCGCACGAAGGGCTCCTTGGCGTAGGCCTCGGCGTAGAGCGCCTTGATGCGATCGGTCGAGATCGTGTCTGCGACGTGCACGAACGACGTCGCGAAGATGCCACGCGAGATCGGTGCGCTCACGGGGACGAAGCGGATCGCGAGATCCTTCGCGCCGGCATCGAGGAGCGTCTGGACGATCTCCGGGATGTGCTGGTGATCGAGAGGCTTGTACGTCTTCAGGTTGTTTACGCGGACGGGGTGGTGCGTCCCCGCGCTCGGGACGACGCCGCTGCCTGACGAGCCGGTGATGCCGACGACCTCGACCTCGCCCTCGAGCAGCCCGGCACGCGCGAGCGGAAGAAGCGCGAGCTCGATGGTCGTTGCAAAGCACCCTGGTGACGCGACGTAGCGCGCCTTCCGGATCGCTTCGCGGTGAAGCTCGGGCAAGCCGTACACGAACGACCCGTCGGTGAGGCGCTCGGGGCAGGGGTGGTCGGCGCCGTAGTATTTCTTGTAGACGTCCTTGTCGCGCAGACGAAAGTCGCCGGACAGATCGACGATCTTCGCGCCCGAGGCGATCAGCTCGCCCATCTTCGTCGCGCTGACCTTGTGCGGCAGGCCGAGGAGGACGACGTCCATTCCTTTGGCCGCCTCGGCGGGCGTGATGCCCTCGAACACGAGCGAGGTCTGCCCCTCGAGGTTCGGGTGCACCGCCGAAAGCGGCTCGCCGACGAAATCGACCGAGGCGACGCGCGCGAGCTCGACCTCGGGGTGGCGCAGGAGCCGGCGAATGAGCTCCGCCCCGCCGTAACCGCTCCCCCCGATGACAGCGGCCTGAAAGCGCTTCTTCATGGCCGCCGAAGGTACCTCAATCCCCGGCAATTCGGGGGGCTTGGACGATTTCGAAAAAATCGTCCGGAGGTCGCCTTGACCGTTGTCCTACACCATGACACACCTAGGAGGTCCCAGCACACACGCCAGGACCAAAGGGGCTCCAGATGCTCTCAGGATTCGTCAAAGTCGGCATGTACGCGTTCGTCTTTGCAGCCATGGGCACAGTCGGCCAAGCGTTCGGATTTGGTGCCGATTCCAGCCCCGGCGCGACCAGCGCAGCTGCCGACCGCGTGACGACCGTTCTCAACCACGTCCCGGGCAGCAGCCGTGTCGGCGGCGTCGGTATCCCCGGTGCCGAGCAGGCGAGCTTCCGCAACGCCGGCGACATGATGCGCTGATTCCCCGCTCCTGTTTCGTCAGGAGCGCGTGCGGATCCGATTCAGTGCCGATTCAATGAGCGTGGACGTGCGGCGCTAGTGCGCCCGAGTCACGTGGCCCCGCGTCGAGCGGAGCTTCCGACGCGCGGAAGGTGAACGACTTCAGCATGTGCGTGACCTTGCGCTCGTAGCGATCTCTGTCGGCGACCGGAAAGGTGAAGCGCATCGTCGCGTACTTCCAGGTCCCGCGGTCCACGGTGATGATGGTCTTGAGGTAGAACATGTTCGTTCCCTCGTTGCCCGTCACCTCGAACGCGAACTCGCCTTTGTTCTTCGACGTGATCCAGCGCTTGCCGAGGTCGTCCGTCGGGTCGACGCGCGTGGCCTCGTCGAACATCTGATCGAGCGTTCGGTTCAAGAGGAGCCCGCCGAACACGCGAAGCTCGGCGTTCTTGAGCACCGACACATAGACCACGCCGTCCTTCGTGTCGGACGCGAACGGGGACGCCAGCCGGCCGCGGAGGGCGGG
>CAXSGV010000231.1:0-6976 GCA_964236615.1 uncultured Polyangiaceae bacterium | reverse complement strand
CCGAACGCGTAGGTGGGATCCTCCCAACGCTCGAAGCCCTTCTCGGTGCTGCCAGTCGACGCCATCGCGTCGAGGATCGAGGGCTCGGTGAGCACAGGCACGAGCGGGGGTGCGCTCGACGCGCTCGCCGATGCCGCGATCGGAACGGGGAGCGGCGCCTCCCGGTGCGTGAGCATGAACAGCACGCCGCACAGCACGAGCGAGATGCCACCGGCGGCAAAGAGCTGAATGGAGCGGTTCGGGGGCGGCCCCGCGTCGACCTCCGCGAGCGCCGAGCTGCGCGTGGCCCCTGACGGAGTACTCGGCGTGCTCGGCGTGCGCGTCGCGAGCGCTTGAGGACCCTCGCGCTTCGTCGAATCGGCTTCCTTCACCGTGTCGTCGGGCGCGCGCACCGACAGCGCCGTTTCACCCGTGGCCGCCGCCTCGGTGAGCGCGGCCCACAGCTCCGTGGTGCTCTGGTAGCGCTCCTTCGTGTCGACCGCGAGCGCGCGCTTCAAAACCGCTTCCACGCCCGCGCCTTCGTTGACGCCGTGGGCGGCGAGCGTGGGGCGGTGCAGGATGTTGCTCGAAGCGACGAACAGCTGCGCGGTGTCGCCCTCCATCGCGCTCTTGCCGGCGACGACTTCCACGACGATGAGCGCAAGCGCGAACACGTCCGTCCACGGACCCGTCGCGCCGAAGCGGCGATCGAACTGCTCGGGCGCGGCGTAGCGCGGCGTGAACGCCTGAATCGAGGCGCCTGTGGCTTCGTGGGCGCGAACGAGATCCGTGGACTCTGCAAGTACCTTGGCGATGCCGAAGTCGACGACTTTGATGGTGCGCTTGCCGTTGCCCTGCGCCGCGACGACGAACAGGTTCGCAGGCTTCACGTCACGGTGCGCGATCCCGAGCGCGTGCGCGGTGCCGAGAGCGTGCGCGGCGGGCTCGAGGAGCTTGATGGCGTCGGTGAGCGACCGCGGGGGAAGGCCCTCGCGGCGGCGCTTCTTCAGCTCTTCTTCGAGGGTCTCGCCTTCGAGCCATTCGAGCACGATGAAGGGCGTCCAGCTGCCGTTCGGCGACGTGGCGGCGCCGACGTCGAGCGCTTGCACGATCCCGGCGTCGGTCTTCGACAGCTTGTGGAGGAGCTTGCCCTCGGCGAGGAACGACTCGAGAAATTGCTCACGATCGGGGCCCTCGAGCTTCCGCGGAATCTTCAGGCACTTGATCGCGACCTTGTCGTCGAAGCCCTTGTGGTGGCCGCGGTAGACGACCGCAAAGCCGCCTTCGCCGACGACCTCTTCGACGGCGTATTTGGACTCGAGCGTCTGCCCAATCCAGCCAAATGGGTCTTCGTGGGTCGCCAAGGGGTGGTGAGCTTTTATGCTTTGCCCGCCTCCGCGTGCAAGTAGTACGTCCGAGACCATGGCGGACATGAAGAGCGCGGAAGCGGCGAGCGCATGGCTCGCAGACCAAGAAGCGGCGATGCTGGCGGCGATCGAGACGCTCGTCCAAGTGAACTCGTTCACGGACAACGTCGAAGGCGGTCGCGTCGTGGGCGCGCTGCTGCAAAAGGAAACCTTCGCGATCGACGGGCTCGGCTGCGAGGTGAAGCCAAGCACGCGCTACGCCGATCACCTGGTCTTCCGCTCCGAGCCGCGTTCGGGCGATTCACGCGCGCCCATCGCGCTCGTGGGTCACCTCGACACCGTGTTTCCGCCGGGCGTGTTCGAAGGCTGGACGCGGGACGGTGCTCTCGCGCGTGGTCCCGGCGTGCTCGACATGAAGGGCGGTCTCGTCGTCGTTGCGTGGGCTCTCCGCGCCATTGCCGAGACCTCTGGCCTTGCGTCGGCCGCACCCGTGCGCCTCGTCGTCGTCGCCGATGAAGAGGTGGGCTCGCCCGAAGGCCAAGCCGTCATCCGTGACGCCGTGCTCGGCGCGGGGGCCGCTCTCGTGTTCGAGGCGGGCAGGAAGGCCGACGCGATCATCACACGCCGCAAGGGCACGGGCGGCATGACCGCAACGGCCAGCGGCAAAGCTTCGCACGCGGGCGCAGCGCACAAGGACGGCGCGAACGCGATTTGGGCGCTCGCGCGCTTCATCGATCTCGCGCAGCGGCTCACCGACTACGAGCGCGGCATCACGGTCAACGTCGGCAAGGTGTCGGGCGGGCAGGGGAAGAACACCGTCCCTGATCGTGCCGAGGCGCTGCTCGATCTGCGCTTCGAGTCGCGCGCCGATGGCGACGCGCTCGTGGGCGCGATCATCGAAGCCTCGGTGCAAGCGTGCGAGGTCGTCGGCGGCACGAGCTTGAAGATCGAAGGCGGCATCGCGCGCCTTCCGCTCGAGCGCACCGAGGCCAGCGCGGCCCTGTACGCCGCCTACGCGGAGTGCGCGCGCGCGAGCGGGCTCGGCCATGGCGAGGCGAGCTTGATCGGCGGTGGCTCGGACGCGAGCACGACCCACGGCATGGGCATCGCGTCGATCGACGGCCTTGGCCCGCGCGGCACCGGGTTTCACACGAAGGACGAGCAGATCGAGGTGGCCTCGCTCGTACCCAAGGCCCAGGCGCTGGCGCGGTTTCTCTTACGGTGAGCCGAACAGCTTCGCTTGCTTGTCGGCGAGGCTCTTGATCTCCTCTTCGCAGTCGACGAGCGGCTCGTCGAACTGAACGCCCACGCTGTACGGCCAGTCCGTGCGATCGTCGAGACGGGTCTCGAACCGAACCACTTTGCCCATGACAGTTCGCGGATGGTTGACGTCGGTCGTGATGTACAGAGCCAGCTTCACGGTCTGGCCCATGGCGAGCTTGGCGCGCGTCACGAGGTGCGCGCCAGTGACGCTCACGTCGCGAATGATCGCCGTGCGGGGGTTGCCGTCGTCCTGCTCGATATGCGCAGGGAAGCAGGAGAAGTGTCGCAAACCTCCGCGACGTTCGGAGTCAGGCGCGTCAGTCATCCCCTCGAGTGTCCGCCGAGAAGGTTCAGCTGACAAGCGCGTTGGTAGGACCGCTCTCCGGCTCGCCCTGGCCACGTGCACGGTGCTGCTGTTGGGGTGTCCCCGAGCCGAGGATCCCACGCCCGAGATTCGCGTCGTTCCCGGAGCCGCGGCGCGTGCGCTCTGGATCCGCGGCCGCTGGGGAGCGACCGACGCCGGAGCCGCTGTGGCCGGCGCCCCGGCGCGCGTCCACGCGATGAAGGCGGGCGAAGAGCTCGGTGGGCCGAACGCGATCGGCAAGCCGAACGATCTCGTGCTCGAGAACGACGAGGTCGTGTTCGTCATCAATGCGCTCGGCGGGAGCGCCGGCTACGCCGAGTCCGGCGGCAACATCGTCGACGCGGCCGACGCGCGTGCCCGCAGCGACGAGCTCGGGCAGGTGTTCACGTACTTCGGAACGTTCCCGCGGCAGATTGTCTACGAGCGCCTCACTTACGGCACGACGTCGGGCGGCGTCGCATGGGTCCTCGCCGAGGGCAAGGAGCTCTACGATCCCAAGATCGTCGCCGCGACGCGGTACACGCTCGCGGCCAGCGATCGCGCCGTCCTCATCGAGACGGTGCTCACGAACAAGGGCGACAAGCCGACCGACAAGCTCACGCTCGGTGACGCCATCCAATGGGGCGCGGCCGAAAAGATCGCGCCTGGCAAGCCGCCGGGTTTCAAAGGCGCGTCGAGCGGCTCGTTTCTCGGCGGGCTCGGTCGTGACGTGAGCTACGCGATCACGTCGACCGACGGCGCGATCGACGCCGTGAGCGGCAGCTCGTGGAGCGACACCGCGCAGAAGAGCGATGTCGTCCTCGCGCCCAGTCAAAGCGTGCAATATGCACGCGTGTTCTTGGTGGGCGAACGCGGCGATTCGTCGAGCGTCGTCGCCGAGCTGATGAAGACAGCGGGGCAGGAGGTCGGCGCGGTCGACGTCGCGCTCGTCGACGAAGCGGGCAAGCCGCTGACGCCGCCGCCGGGCTCGCGCGTCGTCTTGTCGCGGAACGGCGCCGAAGTGCTTTCGATCGCCGCGTTGCGTGGAGGGGCGACGCTCGCGGGCGAGGTCGCGCCCGGGCCCTACGACATGACGTGGGGCGGTGGTGGTGGTCGCCGCGCCATTGCTGCTGGCGGAGCGCGCATCGACGTCGCCGCCAACAAGGTGACGAAGGGCCGTATCGTGCTCGGCGCGGCCGGCCATGTGAAGCTCGCGTGCACCGAGAGCACCGACCTCGCGGCGCCCACGTTGCGCCACCCCACGCCGTGCAAGGCCACATTCGAAGGGCTTGCCGCAACGCCGACGCCCGACTTCGGGCCTGGGCATGTCTCGGGACCCGCGAGGAGCGTCGTCACGTCGAAGGACGGCACGGTCGATGTACCGATCGCGCCCGGAAAATACCGGATCACGCTGTCGCACGGACCAGAGCGGAGCATCGCGCAGTGGGAGCAAGACGTCCCCGCCGGCATCGACGCGACGATGCCTCCGGCGGAGAGGACGACGCTCGTGCGTGTGGTCGATACTGCGGGCTACCTCGCAGCCGACTTTCACCAGCACACGATGCTCGGCGCGGACGCGCCCGTCGGTACCAAGGACCGCGTGATCGCCAATGCGGCCGAGGCCGTCGAGGTGGCGGTGGCGAGCGAGCACAACGTCGTCGCCGACCTCGAGCCGATCGTGAAGGAGCTCGGGCTCGAGGCCGAGCTCGTCGAGCTCCCGGGCAACGAGCTGACGACCGACGGAAGCAAGAAGCCGTGGGGCCACGCCAACGTGTACCCACTGACGCCGCACCCGGAGCTGCCGCGCGGTGGCGCGACTGAGCTCCGCGATCGCACGGCGAAGGACGTGTTCGCCGAGCTGCGAAAGATCCGCGAGCCGCACGTGCTCCAGATCAACCACCCGCGCTCCGGCCTCACGGGCTACTTCGACCAGCATCACTTCGACGCGCGCACGGGCGAAGGCGCGGACGCCGGGTACGATCCCGAGTTCGACGCGCTCGAGGTGTGGAACGGCCGCAACGTCGACGCGCGGAACGCGGTGCTCAAAGACTTCCTCGTGCTCTTGCGTACCAAGCACCCGGTCACGGCGACGGCTGACACCGACACGCACGGCATCGTCGGCGCCGAGGCGGGCTACCCGCGGACGTACGTGCGCGTCGACGACGACGGGCCGCCGAGCAACTGGTCGCCCGATCGCAGCGCCGACTTCGTGCGTGGCGTGCGTGATCGCCGCGACGTCGTGCTCACGAATGGCCCCTTCCTGAAGGTCACCGCCAACGGCGTCGGCATCGGCGGCGTCGCGCTAGGCCATCGCGTGAAGGTCGTGGTCCACGTCGAGCACGCGCCGTGGATGAAGGTCGAACGGGTACGGATCCGCCGCAGCACGGCCTTGGCTCCCGCCGAGCAGACGATCGTGCTCAAGCCCAACGCGCGCGGGGCGCTGGTCGCCGACGTGAGCTTCACCGTCGACGCATTGACCGACGACGCATTCGTCGTCATCGCAGAAGGCACGCAGCCGATGACGCCCGTGCTGCAGGGCGATCCGAACGAGATTGCGCCGTTCGCCATGACGGGCGCGATCTGGATCGACGCCGACGGCGACGGCAATTCACTCGGGCGCGTCAGCCCTTCGCCTTCTTCGCCGTCTTCGCCGAAAAAGTGACCTTGCGCGCAAAGGCGCCGAGCTTGCGCGGCGTGGCGACGGCGGCCTTTCCGTCGCGCGAGAGCGACTTCACCGCGATCTCGACCCGCAGCGCGTGGCCGTGCCCCTGGCAGCGCGCTTGCGCGAGGAGCTCGAAGGGACCGCGACCGCGGGTGTAGCGCGCCCCTTTTCCGCACGCGTGTGCGGCGAGACGCGCGGCGACGTCGCGGGCGATGCCGGTGTAGAGCGAGCCGTCCTTGCAGCGAAGCACGTACACAAACCAGCTTCCTGGTGGCGCTCGCGTCGTCATCGCGGGGATACGATGGCACGTGCGGCGCGTAAGGGACGGCCGATCGCTCCGAGTGATGAAAGAGTCTTTACAACTCTAACAAGAGTATCCATACTCTTTTGCAGGTGGTGACCCCGATGCCCCGATCGCTTCTGGCAACCGACGGCTACAAGTTCAGCATGGCCGAGGCCGGTTGGCCTCTTCGCCAAGAGACCTTCTATTACGCGCACCGTCGCGGAGGTGCGCAGGTCGTGCCGCTCGACCTCGAGTCTCTCGTCCGTGGCCTGCTGCCGGTGCCGAGGGACGAGGACTACGCCTACCTCGCCGGCAACGAGTACGAGATGGGCGCTGGCTACAAGGCTGCGATGAAGGATGTGTCGGCCGTCACCGTCAGCGCGCTGCCTCGTGGGGCCGTGTTCCTCCCGCGCGAGCCCGTGGTGTCGGTGACGGGGCCGTCGGCCATCGTGTCGTGGCTCGAGCCCGTGTTGCTCCAGCTCAACTACCGGATCCAGGTCGCGACCCTCGCGCTCGCCGACCGTGGCGCCCTCGAGCGCGCCGTCGCCGTCGTGACGTGCGAGGCGCAGAAGGCGATCGTGCTCGAGACGCTCGAGGAGGTCGGGGTTCCGGCACCGCCGATCGTGGTCGACGAGGCCGGCTACCGCGCGCGCGTGACTGCCCAGGCGAAGGGGCTCGTCGCCCTCGTGGGCCATGCGTCGCGCATCTTCGAGGTCGGTCTTCGGGCTGCGACCTGCGTCGAACAGCACCGCATCGCGCTCGAGGCATGCAAGGAAGCGGGCGTCGAGCGCACGAGCAACGTCGAGCTCGCACGCGATCTCGGCATGGTTCCGGTCGGCACCATGGGCCACGAGCACGTGCAGCGTTTCGGCGGCGACGACGCCGCCTTCCGTGCGATGCGTGAGCGTCGCCCTCAGCGCTCCAGCTATTTGCTCGACACCTTCGACACGATGGGCTCGGGCATCCCGGTCGCGTTCGACCTCATGGCCGAATCGAAGGCGACGTCGGGCGACTCGATTCGCTTCGACTCCGGCGACAAGGAGGCACAGTACCGCTTCGCCACGAGCGAGGCGCTTCGT
>CAXSGV010000230.1:9270-10270 GCA_964236615.1 uncultured Polyangiaceae bacterium | reverse complement strand
CGAAGCTGCGGCCGATCCGGCCCCCGCGGCGCCGGCCGCTGCTGCTTACTCGTACTGCGACGCAAAGGTGCTCTCCAGCCTCTGGCACACGTCGGTCGCCGACTCGAAGACGCGCATCGCCACGAAGGTGCGCGCCGGCAACGCCGCGACGGTCAACGGGATGCTCGGTCAGGCCCGCGCCGACGCGTTGAAGGATCCGACCAAGAGGTGCCTGTTCCAGGAGACCGGGTTCTCTTCCGCGGACGCAGAAAAACTCGCGAAGCTCTGGAACACGACCGTCTCCGACGCAAAGATGCGCGTCGAACGCAAGGTGACCGCGGGAAATGCTGCGGGCGTCCGCTCACTCATGGGCCAGACCGCGGCCCCGAGCCAGGAAGACGTGCACGCGTTCACCACCAGCACCTTCACGTACTGCGACGCCAAGGTGCTCGCAGGGCTGTGGAAGGCCTCGGTCATGGATTCGAAGGCGCTGATCGGCCACAAGCTGCGGACCGGAAACGCGGCCGGTGTCGGAGCGGCGTTGAGCCGCGCTCGCGCAGACGCGCTCAAGGAGCCAGCCAAGCGTTGCTTCTTCTACGAGAGCGGCTTCAGCCCCGCCGACGCGGAGAAGCTGTCGAAGCTGTGGAACGTGTCGTACGCCGACGCGAAGCTCCGCATCGCGACGAAGGTCACGGGCGGAAACACCGCGCTCGTTCGCGACATGCTCGCGAAGGCGCCGGCCGCGCCGGCCGCAACGCCGACGCCGACGCCCGCGCCGACGCCGACGCCGCCGCCGCCCCCCGCCGTCAAGAAGTGAGCACGCGCCAGGCAAGTCCGCCTTGACGTGGAAGATCGGAGTCGAGGTCGAGCTCCTTGCGCCCCGCGGCTCGTCGCGTCGGGCGCTCGCCGAGCACCTCGCTCGCGTGCACGGCGGAGTCGTGCGCACGGTCTTCCATCCGCAGTCGGAGCCGAGCCTCGTGCCGGGGCTTATCGACGCGCTGGCGCGGAATGCGCGGGCGGG
>CAXSGV010000230.1:0-9260 GCA_964236615.1 uncultured Polyangiaceae bacterium | reverse complement strand
CCTCACGCTCGGGTTCGATGTCTACGACGCGGCGGGGGCGCTCGTGGCTCGCTGCGTCGACGACCTCACGCTGCAAGACGATCTCGAGCGCGAGCACCCGCCGCTCCCCGGCTGGTACCGCGTCGTGAGCGACGACATGCGCTTCCTGTCGCTCGTGAAGCGCCTCGGCCGCGCGGATGGCGAGCCGATCGATGCGGTGGCACCGGTCGCCGCGCTGTTCGGGACCAACCCGGAGGTCTTCTCCGACGGAACGATCCGCGTCACCGACGAAACGCTCGCGCCGATCGTGATCGTGATGGCGCTACCCGGGGAACGCGAGCGGCCATGCGAGGTGGTATCTCCGCCGTTTTCAAGTGACGCGCCCCACGTCCTCGAGGCGCTGCTCGAGCCCGCCCGCACCATGGGCTTCACGATCGCGCGCGAGGCAGCGACGCACATCCATTTCGACGCCGAGCCGCTCTGCTCGGCGCGCGCCATCCGTCACCTCGTGCACGTGCTCGAGGCGTGGGGGCCTTCGCTCAAGCGCCTCGTCGGCACGAACGCCGCATGCCGCCGGCTCGGCGAGTGGCCCGATGGCCTCCGCGAGGCCGTCGCTGCGCCGGATTTTTCGTCCCTTCCATGGGCCGAAGCGCGCGCGCTGCTTCAGCAGGTCGGCCTCACCAAATACTGCGATTTCAACTTGAAGAACTTCATTCACGACGTGCCGAACAAGCACACGTTCGAGGTCCGCGTGCTGCCTGGCTTGGACCGCGCCGAGCCCATTCTCGAATGCGCGGCGCTGTTCGAGGGCGTGCTTCGCTACTGCCTGGAGGTCGAGGACGTGAAGGCGGAGCCACGACGCGCCTGGAGCTCGCGTGACGTGCGATCGCTTCTCGACCGCCTTCCGCTCGCCGACGCGGTTCGGCACGCCTGGGTCGAACGCCTCGACGCGAGCTAGGCGTCTCCCCTCGAGTCAGCGCAGGTGCGCGGGGTCTTCGATCGCCAGCGAGGTGCAGCCCGCGGGGGCCGAGATCGGGTTGCAGCGTGACGGGGTGCCGTCGGGGATCGTGAGCTCGAGTGGGTAGTCGCTGCTGAGAAGGTGCGCGCCGGTCGACAGCGCGGCTTGCCGCACTTCGGTCGTGCCCGCTTCGTCGGCGCGCGTGCGCACGATGAAGCTGGCGTGGGAAAGCGCGTCGATGCGCGCCTTGTCGGCAGGATCGTTGGCGATGATCACGGCCGCGAGCGGATCGTCGTCGGGCGCGTCGACGAACATGAGGCGACCGTCGACGTTCTTGCCGCCACGCGTGTAGAGGCGGCGAAACACGTCGTGGTTGTCGATGTAGAAGAGGATCGTGCCGCGCGTCTCGGCGAGCGTGGGCCAGCCTTTCGTGGTGACGGCGCCCCGCAGCGTCGGTTCCTTCAGCTGCACGTCGTCGGGCGTGAGGATCCGCTCGCGCGGCCACGCCGAGAGGATCTCCTTTTCCATCTTGGCGAAGTACGTCTCGGCGTCGTCCTCGGGCGGGTTGTCCTTGGGCTCGATCTGCACGAGCAAGGGCACGTGGCCAGGGTGCGCGTCCGACCAGCCCTTCAGGATCCCGAGGCACTCGACGAAGGCGCGGCACGTCGTCCCCTCGTCGAGAAGCGGGATGTGCACGACCTCGAAGCGGTCGGAGGTTGCGACGAGGCGCGTGTCGATCTCGACGCCGCGCACGCCTTGAGTTTCGAGCTGCACGTCGAGCGGCGCGTGCGTGTAGTGCCACTCCGCTTGGGTATTTCCAGCGGTTTCGACGTGGTAGCTGTTGTGCGTCGCCTTCGACTGCACGTGGTTCACGCGAAGGACGTCATCCATCGGGTAGCCGCGATCGTGCTTCGCGTGGAGGATGCCGCGCTCGGCGACCTCGTGCGTACCCTCACCGCAGGCGCCGAGCACCAGCCCTGCAAGCACCAGCCCGACCAGCACGAACGAGTGGGGTGCGCGCATCGAGACCAAGCCTAAGTGACTCGAGGAACAGGGCGGAAGGTACTATGGATTCTGTAAATACAGAACACATGGCAGGCCGGGATTTGCCGTCTCGCGTGACCATTCCGCGCGCCTACTGAGGGGAAGAACCGCGCGCCGGTGACGGAATCATGACGGCCGCGGCCGGAGGTTCACCTAGGGTCCGAGGGCGATGCAAACGGCAATGCAAACGAACACGCTCGAGGAGACCGACCTTCCCCGGAGCGCTCCCCTGGAAAGCGTTCCCCCCGCGAGCGTTTCCCCGACGAGCGATACACCGAAGCGCGATCCGTCGACCGTAACGCCAACGCCCGAAGCGCTTCGCAGCGAGAAGACGTTCGCCTTGCTCGTCGCCGTCCTTCCCTTCGTCGCGCTTCTCGGCGCCATCGTCTGGCACGTCATCACCCTCACGGACCTCGCGATCAGCGTCGTGATGTACGCCATCACGGGATTCGGCATCACCGTCGGCTTCCACCGGCTCTTCACCCACAAGAGCTTCGAGTGCCCGAAGTGGGTTCGGACCGCGTTCCAGATCGCCGGCTCGATGGCGGCCGAGGGACCGGCGATCCGCTGGGTCGCCGATCACCGCCGCCACCACGCGTTCAGCGATCGCACCGGCGATCCCCACTCGCCACACCTGCGTGAGCTGCACGGCGTGTCCGGCGCGGTTCGCGAGCTGTGGCACGCGCACATCGGCTGGTTCTTCGATCCTCTCAAGACGCGTATCAAGCGCTTCGCGCCCGATTTACTCGTGGACCGCAACGTCACGAAGATCGACAAGCGCTACTACACGTGGCTCGCCCTCTCGTTTGCGATCCCGTTCGTGCTCGGCGGCGCGATCACGCTGTCGCTCCGCGGCGCGCTCACCGCGCTTCTCTGGGGCGGCCTCGTGCGCATGTTCTTCGTGCACCACGTCACATGGAGCATCAACTCGATCTGCCACGTGTTCGGTAACCGCCCGTTCGAAGCGCGCGACAAGAGCTCGAACGTCGCGTGGCTCGCGATCCCCTCGCTCGGCGAGTCGTGGCACAACGGTCACCACGCGTTCCCGACGTCGGCCGTACATGGCCTCGGCCGCTTCCAGATCGATCTCAGCGCACTTCTCATCTCGACGCTCGAGCGCCTCGGCCTCGCGTGGAACGTGAAGCGACCCACCGCTGCACAGGTCGAAGACAAGCGCATCGTCGTCGCCACGACGACGTGAGCGCCGAGCAGTAAAGGTGAGGCGCACGCCAGCGGTCCTCTACGCGGCGCTCGCCTCGTTGGCCGCTGCGCTGTGGATCGCGCCCTACGCATGGATGGTCGCGGCGTCGTTCAAGCCGCTCGCCGAGATCAACGCGCGTCCGATGGCGCTCGTGCCCGAGAACGCGACGCTCGGCGGCTACCGCGAGGTGTTCGCGTCCATCGCCGTCGGCCGCTACCTCGCCGTCACGGTCTTCGTGGCGCTCGCGATCGCGCTCTTGCAGATCGCGCTCGCCCTCCCCGCCGGCTACGCGCTTGCGAAGCTTCGCTTCGTCGGCAAACGTTGGGCGTTCGGGCTCGTGGTCGTGTGCTTGCTCGTGCCGGCGCAGGTCACGTTCGTCCCGGTGTTCCTCTTGTTCGCGAAGGTCGGGCTCGTGAACACGCTCGGTGCGCTGATTCTCCCGTTTGCCGTGAGCGCGCTCGGCACGTTCCTCGTTCGGCAAGCGTTGGTCGCGGTGCCCGACGAGATCATCGAAGCCGCGCGCCTCGACGGTGCGAGCGAGCTCACGATCGTCTACTGGATTCTTGCGCCGCTGCTGACGCCCACGCTCGTGTCGCTCTTCCTCGTGAGCTTCGTGTTCCACTACAACGACTACTTCTGGCCGCTCGTGATGACGACCGACGACTCGGTTCGCACGCTGCCTCTTGGTGTCGCGCTCCTGCGTGAGCAAGGGACCGGCGTTCGCTGGCACGTCGTCATGGCCGCCAATGTGATCTTGTCGTTGCCGGTCCTCGGGCTCTTCGCGGTCGCGCAGCGCCACCTCGTGCGCGGCGTCGCCGGCCGCTGATCGCTGGGAGGACCACGCGAGGTTCAGGGGCGGCGGTGCCCAACCGTGGTTCGCGATTTTCCTGACATGAGGTTTTGCCACCGAACGATCGACCGTGATTTTCCCTCGATCGTACGACGGTAAGAGCAGGGACCAGCGAGGGCTGCACCCCACCAAAAGAGAGCGGCATTGCTCGTGCAGTAGAGAGCCATCGGAGGTCGAACCCAATGCGTCTGCTCTCGTCGAACCTGCTCCTCATCCTCGCGGCATCTGCTTCTGTCACCGCCCTCGTCGGGTGCGGAGAAGCGAAGCCTTCGTGGGACTGCCAGGCGACCAACGTCCCCATGGGCAAGACGATCGAGTGCACGAGCAGCAGCTCGGACGCCGTGACCTACGACGGCGACAGCACGTCGGTCGGCTTCGGTGACCCCGTCGCCACCTCGGACGGCACCGCGGCGAGCGGCAGCGGTACCGGCGCAGGGACGTCGGATGGCGCGGCCACCGGCGGATCGGGATCGGGATCGGGCTCCGGCTCGCCCAGCTTCGGTGGGAGCGGCACTGGCGGCACGACCGCCGACGGCGACGTCTTCTATTACTGCGCGCCCCACGCAGACAGCGCCATCTGTCCCCCGGACATCGCGATGCCCGCTGCGGGCTCGGCGGCTGGCAGCACCGACGGCACGGCGTCCGGCTCGGGCTCGGGCTCGGGCACCTCGGGCGGAACGTCGGATGGCGACAACACGACGGCGGGTGGCTCGGGCTCGGGCACGGGCACGGGCGCGGGCGCGGGCACGGACGGCTCCGGCTCCGGCTCGGGCTCCGGCGGCGGCACGGCGAATGGCAGCGGCAGTGGCAGCAGCTCGTCGGGCACGTCCGATGGAACCCATGAAGGCGCCGCGCCCGAGTGCCCCTACGCGCCTGATCTCACGTACTGCGGTGGCAACGGCGGCACGAGCGCCGGCGGCTCCGGAACGGGCTCGACGGATGCGACCACGGTCGACTGCACGAAGAACAACTGCAACCCGAACGCGGGCGGCGGCAATGGCAACGGCAACGGCAACGGCAAGGGCCCGAACGGCGGAACGAGCGACGGAACGAGCACGACGACGGGCGGCACGACGACCGGCGGCACCACGACGGGCGGAACGACGACCGGCGGCACCACGACGGGCGGAACGACGACGGGTGGCTCCAGCACGGGCACCGGCGCCGGCGGGGGATCGACCGACGGCAAGGGCGGCGCGAACAGCGGCGGACCGACGACGAGCGACGGCACCGGTGGCAAGGCGGGCAGCGGCGGCGGCTTCACCTGCGTCGAGCACAAAGGCAAGCGCACCTGCGAAGAGGCTCCCGTTTGCGTCCCCGGAACGCACGCCTCGAAGTGCGGCGCGTGCATCCCCGACGGCAGCGCGGACGAGGAGTGCGTCGCGCCGATCACCGGCGGCTGCTGGATCACGGGCGGTGGCTTCATCGTCGATGCGGACGGCAAGGACTCGTTCGGTGGCAACGGCAAGCCGATGAAGGATGGAACGATCAAGGGCCAGTGGAACCACGTCGATCACGGCACCGGCAACCACGCGCACGGCGACGGTCGCTACCTCTCGTGCCGTCACATCGCCGAGCCCGGACCGGGCGCACCGAAAGGCACGATGAACCAGGCGTTCTACGGCGGGCCCGCCCGCTGGCGCGAGGCAGCCACCGCGACGTGGGCCGAGGGTTACTGGTTCGACGTGATGGCGAAGGATCACGGCGAAGGCAAAGGCCGCGTCTCTGGCGGACCCGACTACTACCACTTCACGCTGCGCAAGCAGGCGGACCCCGTCAAGCAGATGTCCGGCGTCATCGTCTACGAGACGCACGGCGATTGGGGCTCGAGCCCCGGCGGCGGCAACTTCCAGATTCACATGCCCAACAACGGTCACCCCTACACGGCATCCTCGGTCCCGGCCTGGATCCTCCCGTTGGAGAAATGATCATGAAGACCATGCGATCGATTGGGATTTCGGTTTCGTTCACGGCAGCTTTCGGCTTTGCAGCCATCGCGTGTGGCGGCAGCGACGCCTCGGTCTTCAACAGCGCGACCAACGAAGATCAGGGGCACGATCCGGGACACGGCGAGATCGCCGACAACCAGACCGGCCCGAGCGGGACCAAGGACGCGTGCGTGAGCTCCACGGCGAACGCTGCGCTCCAGCCCGCGAACCTCGTCATGATGTTCGACAAGTCCGGCAGCATGGGCGACACGACGAACCAGCCCACGCCCTACGATCCGAACTTGAAGTGGAACCCGGTGACGGCAGGCATGAAAGCCTTCATCGCCGACCCCGGGTCCGCAGGCATCAACGCGTCGCTCCAGTTCTTCCCCATCGGCGAGGACGTCCCCGGCGTCTGCGGCTACAGCTACGGCACGCCGAAGGTTTCGCTCTCGCCACTGACCAACGCTGCACCGTTTCTCGCGGCGCTCGACGCCACCAAGCCGAGCGGCGGTACGCCGACGCTCCCCGCTCTGCAGGGCGCGATCAGCTACGCTAAGCAAATCGCCGGCGACCGTCCGACCGAGAAGCCGGTGGTCGTGCTCATCACCGACGGCGAACCGGGCATCATGGACCCGTCCACCAAGACCTTCGGTCCGGGCTGCGCCGACAACGACATCCCGCATGTGGCCGCCGCGGCCGACGCCGCGTTCAAGGGCACACCCTCGATCCCGACCTACGTCATCGGCGTCGGTAACTCGCTTTCCAACATGAACACGGTCGCAGCAGCTGGCGGTACCAAGGCCGCTATCCTCGTCGACGTCAGCGATCCTTCGAAGACGAAGGGCGTCTTCCAGACGGCTCTCGACTCGATTCGGCAGGAAACGATGACGTGCGATTTCTCGGTGCCGCCCGCGCCCGACGGCAAGGCGATCGACGTCAACGCAGTCAACGTCGTCTACACCGGAACGAGCACCCCCGAGACCGTCCTCACGTACTCGAAGGACTGCAGCGTCGCGGGCGGCTGGCACTACGACAATCCGTCGGCGCCGACGAAAATCCAGCTGTGTCAGTCGGCGTGCACGACAGCGAAGGCCGATCGCGGCGGAAAGCTCACGCTCGCGTTCGGATGCCTCACGAAGACCGCGCTCAAGTGAGATCCCTTCAAAAGCCGCTATACTGAGGTCCAATGCGCACTCGACATCGCCTTGCCCTGGTCGCTTCCTTCTCCATCCTCGGCGCCGGTATCTTCGTCGCCGCGTGCTCCGGTGACGACGGCACCACCGCCGGCCTCTTCGACGCGGGTCCCGATACCGCCGACAACGACAGCCCCACCAGCGAGGATGGCGGCGGCGGAGGCAACGACACCGGCACGGTGCAAGACACGTCGACCCAAGACGTCGTCAAGACGGAGGCCAGCACGCGCGACACCGGAGTTCCCAACACGCTCGACGCTGGGCCCGACTCCGGCGCCGTTCCGTGCGTCGTGGGCGGCAACCTCGAGAGCGAGCCCAACGGCGACGTCACCGGGCCGAAGGGCGAAGCCAACACGCTCGTCGGTACGGTGTGCGGCACCATCACGCCAGCCGCGGGCGATGTCGTCGATTGGTACAAGTTCAAGCTTCAGAACACGACGACGACGATGACCCTGTTCTTCTCGGGCAACGTGAAGATCACGATCACAGTGAACGGCCAGACCGTCGTGCTCACGCCGCAGAGCAGCCCGGCAGTGCCGTTCGAGCAGAACAAAGAGTACAGCGTGAAGGTCGAGAGCAACGAGACCGTGCCGACGAACCGGCAGAACTACACGATCACGCTCGAAGAGAAGTAAGCGCCTCGTCACGAACCGCCGGTAGAACGCGCCTTCCGGATTTTTCGCGTGACCCTCCTCCTGAGGTTCCCTAACAATGCGGGACCTCGGAGGGGACGGTCCGGCGATGGTTCTTCATGCGATCGAGCTGAATGATCTGGTGTCGCTTGCCGCAAGCGACGCGCCCGACTTTCCATCCGCGCTGCGCGCGTTCGTCGAGCAGCCCGAGCCCGTGCGCACGACGCCGTTGCCCGACGGGTACATCACGCCGGAGCTGCATCGCGCGCGACTCGATCGCGCGCGCATGAGCCCTTCGGCGAAGCGCCGCAAAGAAGAAGCGACCGCCGCGTGGGCCGAGTTTCTCGCGCAGACCGAGCCCCCCCTGCCCGGCCGCTTCGTGGTCGGCGATCTCCTCCTCGAGATTTACGCGCGCAACACCGAGCCCGGTCGCCGGATCCTCTTCGAGGTGATCGAGACGGTCCCCTTCAAGTTCGGCGTTTGGAAGGGGCTCAAGAAAATCTTCAAGCTCGCGCAAGAGACGCACGACGCCGAGATGTTCGGCGCGCTCGGCGCACGATTCGACCTCGCCTACGCCAGTCGCTCGACGGGCGAGGTCTCCATCGGCACGCTCCTCTACTTGCGCCGCCGCGCGTGGCGCTTTCTGCGCGAGCTCGGGCGCGCATTGCCGGAGCTCTATCCGCAGCTCTGCGTGCAGCTGCTTCGTCACTACCCCGAGACCACGAATTTCCAATCGACCTGGGCGCCCAACCACATCTGGGCGCACGACTCGAAGAGCTACGACGACCGAAATTTCTTCTTCCGTGGCGACGACCTCGTCAGCAAGCGAGCGTACCCCGAGGCGTGGAAGCGCGCGCCTGCGGGTGCCGACGCGCTCATGCTCCTCCTCGAGACGTGCCGCGCCGACACGCCGGCACGCTTCGCCATTCAATCGCTGAAGAAAGATTTCCCCGAGCGCCTTCGTGTGGTGACGCCGGCGTGGCTCGAGCGGCTCGCGTACCGTCCGCTCGCTAGTGCGCACGACTTTCTCGTCGAGACGCTGCTCGCCTCGCCGGAGCTCCACCAGGGCAAGTTGCGCGCGGTCGGTCTTCACGGCGCGGTGCTCGCGCTCCTTCGCTCGCCGAGCCCGAAAGCCCGCGCCTACGCCATCGAGTACGCCCGCGCCCACGCGCAGGACATGCCGAAGGAGCAGCTCGCCGAGCTCGTCGAGCTACGCGGTGCGTTCGCCGACGTGAAGACATTCGCGGCGTCGATGCTCGAGGCGCGCAAGCCGAAGGATCTCGGCGTCTCGTTTCTCGGCCGCTTGCTCGCCTCGCGCGAGACCACGGCCTTCGCCGCCAAGGCTCTGAACGACGGCTTCGATCGCAACGAGGTGCCGGAGTCGTTCCTCGTCGAGATGATTTATGGCGTGACCGACCAGTTGAAGTGGGTCGTGAGCTTCTCGAGCGCCGCCGCCTTGTCGTCGTCCGACG
>CAXSGV010000229.1:0-10312 GCA_964236615.1 uncultured Polyangiaceae bacterium | reverse complement strand
TCACGAGATGCCGCTCGTCTCCGCCAGCGCGCACCTCGGCGCCGCGCTCGTGCTGCTCGGCCTGGATTTTCCGCTCGTCACGAAGCTCACCGAGTGGGTAAGCCACGCGCAGAAGGACGATGGCGGCTGGGGCGATGCCACTGGACCCAGCGACGTGCTCACGACGTTCGCCGCGGCCGATCTGCTCTCGCGCCTCGACCCTTCGTACGATCCTTCCGCGACCGCGCGCTTCTTCGCGTCGCGCCAGGAGCCGTCGGGCTTGTGGCGCGCGCTCGGACCCGAGGCCCCGTGGCTCACCGCCGAGATCGCCACCTGGCTCGACGCGAGCACGCTCCCCTTCGCGACCCGCTTTCGCTGGCCGGTCGTTGCCGAGGCGAACCTCGACCACAAGACGAAGATCCCATTTTTCTCCTACTTCGACCATGTCGCGCGTCTCTTCGCGGAGGTCCCCGGCCTCGCGCGCTCGAACGTCGAGATCGCCTTCATCGATCTCGCCGGGTTCCGCGCGTTCAACAACAAGTACGGCCAAGACATGGGCGACGACGTCCTCTTCGAGTTCGCGCGCGAGCTCGCGCGTCTCCCCGCCGCACAGGCGATCCGCGACGGCGGTGACGAGTTCCTCGTCCTCGGCGCGCCAGAGCGCGACTCGCTCGTCACGACCCTCGAAGCGTTTCGCCAGCACTGGCCCGCGCACTTCGCCAAACGCTTTGGCAAAGACGCGCCTCCCGTCGCACCGCGCATCCTCGTCGCGAGCACTAGGGGTGGCGCCCTTCGGGCCGTGCGCGAGAAGCTCGGCCGCTCGGTGGGCTCGCTGAAGGCCAAGGAGCCGGCTCCCGGCGCCACCGGGGTTCTCGCGGATCTCGGCCGTATCGATCCCTCAGCGCGCTGATCCCGCGCCCGGTCACCCCCAGGAATTTTCCCGGTTCGAGCGTCGGGTCTATACGGGGTAAGCCCCGCATGATCACCGCTCGCCGCGCTGTCTCGATCGCTCTCGCCCTCCACGGGCTCACGGCGATTCCGTTTTTGACTGCGTGCGAGCGCGACGCGTCACCGCAGCTCATCACGGTGCTCGACCTCGCGCCGCGCGAGGTGGAGGTGGGCGATCGCCTCGAGCTCACGGGCAGCGGCTTCCCGCAGGGACGCGCGGCGCACGTCACCTTCCACGGCACGCTTCACCGCCCCGGCGAGGCGGCCGTCCTCGACGCCGACATCCCGGTCGAAGGCGTCGTCACGAGCACACAGGTGATCGAGCTCGTCTACGGCGAGCCGCTCGAGGCCGTCTTTTGCCGGGCGGGCGAGGACGCCGTGCACACGACCTTCGAAGGCGAGGTCGAGGTCGCGTTCTCCGCCGCCGCCGCCGGCGCCCCGCCGATCGTGGCAACGCTTCGCGACGTCACGCTCGATCTTCGCCCGCCGGCGCCCCGCCGTGGCATCGCCGAAGCGCAGGCCCACGAGGGTGAGCGCGCGCTCGCTTTCGCCGGCATTCACCTCGGCGAACGGACGTCGTCCTCGGGCGGCCTGCTCGTCGCCGAGATCGAGCCGGGATCGCGCGCGGAGACGGCGGGGATACTTCAAGGCGATCTCCTCGTGAGCTTCGATCACGTCCGCGTGGGGAGCGCCGCCGATGTCATTCCCGCCCCGCGCCGTCCGACGATTGCGGTGGGTATTCGTCGCGGCACGAGCGCGCGCGAAGAAATCCGCGAAATCAAGATGGATGGCTACCGTCCGCCGCCACCCAGCGATCTGCTGGCGGCCGCGCTCGTCCTCGGCGTTGCGACCGCGCTGCTCCTGCTCTTCACTGCCCCCCGCGGCGCGTGGCTGGCCTGGCTCGGCCGGCGCTTTTCGGCCTCGCACGTTGCCGACAGCGCCACCGCTTCGGTGCCACGAATCGGACCCACCGTGTCACGCGTCCTGTTTGCGGCCGTCACGCTCCTGTGGGCGGCGGTGCCGATCGCGATGCACCCGCTCGTCCGCGAGCTCGATGCCGGCGTCCCCTTCGCGTTTGCGGTGACGTCGCTCGCCCTCGTGGCCTGCGCGAGCGCACGTGGCTTCCGTGCGAAGACCGCCGCGGCGGTGCGCGTGGTGAGCCTCGAGGTTCCCGCGGCCATTGCGCTCGTTTCGGTCATCGTCATGACCGGCTCGGTCCGCCTGCACGAGGTCGTCCGCGCTCAAGGCGCACTGCCCTGGGAGTGGTTCCTCTTCAAAACCCCCATGGCGTTCCTGGCGTTTGCGATCTTCCTCGTCGTCCTCGTTGCGCAAGGCTTGCCCGAGGTGACGTCACTCGGCGAGAACGGCGCCCTCGGCCTCCTCGCGGGCAAGCCCCCAGCCCCTGAAGACGACGCTCGACCGTTTGCGCGCGCGATTGCCGATTGGGTGCACCTCGCCGTCCTGTCGGGCCTCGCCGCCTGTGTGTTCCTCGGCGGCTGGCAGATCCCGGGCCTCGCGCCCGGGGAGGCGGGGGCAATCGGGTGGCGCCTCGTCGGTGCCGTGCTTCTCGTCGTGAAGACCTTGGCGGTCACGGCGCTGCTCGTTCGTACGCGCCGCGCTCTTCCAGGCATGACGAGCCGCGCGGTGATCGGGCTCGCTTGGCGCGCGCTCGTTCCGCTCGCGGTGCTCTCTCTCTTGCTCACGCTCGCGTGGGAAGCGGCGCGCCCCGATCGCCTCGTGCAGATTCTCGTGAGCACCGTTCTGTCGGCGCTCGTCGCCGTGGCCGTCACTTACGGCATCGAGCGCCTTCGCAGGCGAAGCACGACCGCGCAGGCCCAGCTCGATCCGTTCCTCTGAGCGTGCCGGCCAGGCAGTAATTGCGTTAGCGTGGCGCTCGCGAAAGCGCGCCCATGCTCGAGAACTTCGGCCCCATCCAGCACGTCGCGCTCGCCGCTCTCTGGTGGCTGCTCGTCTTTCCCGTGGCCGGCGGCTTCGTGGTCGCATTCCTCGGGCTGCGGTGGCTCCTCGAGTTCCGTGACGATCCGAAGGCGCCACCGCCCGATCGCGCGACCGTCGACCGCGTTGCGCTCGGCACTTTCGCGCTCACCTGCGCAGCGTCGATCGCTTACGCCTACCAGCTCTTTCAGCGCGCGCCGGCGGATCGCTTCTTCGTGACGCACCTCCTTCGCATGGCACGCATCGGGCAGCTCGACGTGCATTTCGATCTCGTGCTCGACCCGCTCGCCAGCGTCATGTGCGTGATCGTCACCGCGGTCGCCACGGTCGCCACCGCCGTGCGCATGCGCGAAAAGCACGCCGAGCCATGGCGCTTTCACGCTTGGTCGCTCTTGTTCGTCACCGGCCTGCTCGTTGCGCTGCTTGCCGATGGCCTGCTGATGCTCATCGTCGGCTGGCACTTCGCTGGCGCCGCGCTGCTGGGTTTGTGCGACCGGAAGGCGCGCGCGCTCCGCGCCAACGTGTTCCATCGCGTGGCGGACGTCGCGTTCATCGCGTCGACGAGCCTTCTCTTCTGGTCGCTCGGCGGCACTTGGTCCGACACCGAGTTCACGCCCGACCTCAACCCGCGTTACGTCGCGGTGTCGTCGGCCGGTGTGGCCGGCGCCAAGACGATGGGCACGATGAAGGTCGACATCGACAACGACGACGATCGTGCGCCCAGCACGCTCGGCGCCGACGCTGTTCGCACGCGGGCAACCGGCGGATCACCCACGCCCTCGCTCGTCGGCAAGGGCTTCGTCACGCTCGCGAACACGCCCGGTGCCATCGTGTACATCGACGACGCGCACACGCCCCTCCTCGTCGCGGACCTTCCGCTGCGCGCGCCCTTTTCGCGCCGCGAAACGCCGGGCGGCATGCACACGTTCCGCATTCATGCAGGTGGCGGGCTCGACGATCACATCGTCGCGCACGTGCCTGTGGGCGGCGACGCCGAGACCTGGCTCGTGCTCGTCGGCCCGACCGTCACGTTCCGCGAGCTTCGCGATCAGCTCGCACTCGAGAACGGACGCGGCGAGGCTTATCTGCTCGGCGCCCTGCGCACGAAGAAGGTCTGGGGCGTGTCTGCGCTGTCGCTCGCGTGCGCGTTCCTCGTGCTCGCCGTCGGGGCGCGGGGCGCGCTCCTTCCACTTCACCTCGCGCAGGTCGACAGCCTCACCGGCGAGGGCGCGGCCGCGCGGATGCTGCTCTTCGGTCTCGGCAGCGTCCTTGTTCCGACGTACTTGATTGCGCGCGTCGCGTTTTTGTTCGCGGCGTCCCCGGTCGCGGCCACGTGGCTCGTCGTGCTCGGCGCGACGACGGCGCTCGCGTGCGGCGCAAGCGCGCATCACACCGAAGATCCCACGCGCGCGCGCGCGTTCGTTTCGGTCGGCGTCGCGGGCGTGGCCATGATCGCGCTCGGCACCGGTGCCTGGGCTGCTGCCATCGCCGTCGCGCTCGTGCATGCCCTCGCGATGGCCGCTCTCGCCGCAGCCGATGCTCTCGGCCAAGCGGCCGATCGCCGTACGAAAGTCGGCGCTTCGATCGCGCTGCTCGCCGCGCTCGCTCTCGCAATGACCACCGCCGCGACAAGTGAAGGCCTCTCGCGCGTCCCTTCGCTGGTCGTCGCAGCGGCAGGTGGTCTGGCCACCGCGCTCTTCGCGGGCGTGCTCGGGCGGACCGTTCCGAGCGGCGCCAACAAGGCGAAGCCAAAAGCTCCGTCATGGGCCCCCTTCGTGCTCGCGCTCACTGCGATCATCGTCGCGGTCGTCGCTGCCGGTGGTCGCGCAATCGGTGGTGCCGGTGAGTCCATTCTCGGCAGCTGGCTCGAGCCCGTTTTCGACACGACGCGCGTGCACTTCGATCACGAGCCCGCGTCCGCCATCGGGCTGGGCCTCGCCATTGCCGCGCTGTCGGTGACAGCGTGGCTCCGGACGCCGCGCCTCACGCGAGGGGCCGCGCCCACCGGCTTCGCAAAGCACGCATCGGTCGGCTTCCACGCAGACGCCGCCGTCGATCGCGGTCTCGTTCCACTCGCGCTCGCACTCCGCAACGTCGTCATCGAGCTCGAACGTCACGTCATCGATGGCGTCGTCCACGCCATCGCCGCGGTCGTGCGCGCCACGGCCTGGGTGCAGCGTCGCGTCGATGATGGCGTCATCGATGCGCCCGGCGAAGCGATCGCCGCGGGGCTCGAGCCGGTCGCCGCGCGCAACCTCGAAGCGGCGCACAGCTCCCGCGCACAGACCGTGAGCTACGCCGTGTTCTGTCTTCTCGTGGCGGCGTCGGTCGCCTTCTACTTCGTGTCGAACCGCTGACCATGCGAGCTCACGCCTTCCGCACCCCCTTTCAAGCGCTGTTCGCCTTGCTGTTTGCGCTGCTTGCGCTGACCACGTGGTCGCCGATGGCTCACGCGGACGAGCCGGCGGTCCCTGCGGCTCCGCGCGGTGGAACGGCCGGCACGCTCGAGCTGCGCGTTCCGGGTGGTGGGCGCGGCCCGCTCGTCCTTGGCGCGCGCGAGGGCGCCTACGGTGGCGAGGTCGAGATCGCGAACACGGGCGCCGAGCCTCTCGTGGTTTCACGCGTCGCCGTGCGCGGTGACGACGACGACGTCCGCTCGCCGCCGAAGCTCGCGGTGCGCGTCACCGAGGGCGGCGGCACGACCCTCACCGTCGCCCCGCACACCTCGAAGAAGATCCTCGTCACCTGGACCCCGGAGAAAGAGGGGCGGGTCCGCCAGATGTTCGGGCACGTGATCGTCACCTCGTCCGACGACGTGGCAGGCGAAGCGGCCATGGGCGTCGTGGCTTCGATTCCCGACGCGCTCGGGCCCGTCGGCGCCCACGCGCTTTCGCTGCTCGTGTTCCTTCCGCTGCTCGGCGTGATTGCCATCGCGCTTCTCCACTTCAGCGGCAAGGGGAAGCCTGACCATCTTCGCTGGCTCGCCATCGGCATCACCGGCGCCCAGGTTCTCCTCGCGCTTTCGGTCTTCCACGCGTTCGACGGCGAGATCACACGCGCCGACGGCAACGACGGCTTTCAAATGATCGAACGCGTCGTGTGGATTCGCCCGCTCGGCGTCGAGTACTTCGTCGGCGTCGATGGCGTGAGCATCGGCATGGTGCTGCTTGCCGCGATCGTCTCGTTCGTCGGCGCGATCGCGAGCTTCTCGGTCGAGCGCGACATCAAGGCGTACTTCGCGCTGTACCTCGCCGCGTGTGCCGGCGTCATGGGGGTGTTCCTCGCGCTCGACCTCGTTCTGTTCTTCGTCTTCTGGCAGACGATGCTCGTGCCGCTCTACTTCCTCATCGGCGCGTGGGGGCGGGGCGCGCGGCGCGAGTACGCTGCGTCGAAGCTCGTGATCTTCGGAGCGATCGGTAGCGCGTTGCTCCTGCTCGCGATCGTGACTCTCCACAACGCGTCCGATCCGGCGTTCCTCGTCGACGGCAGCCGCACGGCGCACTCGTTCGCCATCCCCGATCTGATGCGTGTATCTTACAATGCAAAGCACCTCACCGTGCTCGGCATGTCGCTCGTGAAGGTCACGTGGGTCTCGCTGTTCATCGCGTTTGCGATCGCGCTCCCCATGTTTCCGCTGCACACCTGGTTCACCGACGCGCTCGCCGAAGCGCCAACACCGGTTGCGCTTCTACTCGGCGGCGTCGTCACCAAGGTCTCTGTCTATGGGCTCGTGCGTCTCGGCTTCGGCGTGCTGCCCGAGGCCGCGCGCTGGGCCGCTGGCGCCATGGTGAGCTTCGGCGTGGTCGGCATCCTCTACGGCGGGCTGTGCGCGCTGGCCGAGACCGATCTCAGGCGCCGCATCGCGTACGGAACGCTCGCCCACATGGGCTATTGCCTCGTCGGCCTTGGCTCGCTCACGCCCCAGGGGATAAGCGGCTGCCTGATGCAGATGTTCAGCCACGGCGTGGTGGTCGCTTCGCTCCTCCTGCTGGTCGGCGCGCTCGAGGATCGCTTCCGCACGAAGGATCTCGGGAAGCTCGGTGGCCTCGCGCACGAGGCCCCGGTCTTGGGGATGCTTTTTGGTCTGGCCCTCTTCGCCTCGCTCGGCATGCCGGGGCTGGTCGGCTTCTGGGGCGAGCTTTTGACGATCCTCGGGGCCTTCCCCACGTACCGGGTCATCGCGATCCTCGCGGCGGGCGGCGCCGTCCTCGCGGCCGCATCGCACCTCCGCGTTCTCGAGCGCCTGTGCGTCGCCCCGCTGCCCGAGACCTGGCGGACGAGCGCGGCGCTGGCGCCGTTCGACGGCAAAGTACCGGAAATCACCGCACGCGAGAGCGCGGCGCTCCTCCCGCTGGTCGTTCTCATCGTCGTCCTCGGCGTCTGGCCCGTGCCTCTCTTGTCTGCCATGTCGGGAACTGTCCGCGACACCACGGCGCTCGTGAATCCGCCCGGTCCGGACCAGATTGCGATGCGCCCCTAAACTTCGTCCGGAAGCGGTCGTTGATCAGGCATGCACGTCGCCTCGGCCGCCCGCTTGGCTTCCTCCGATCAGTCGGAAGGCGCGTCGAGCCTGCGCGATGGTTTCTCGAACGCCAAGCACATCGTCATCCTCGACGACGACGAGAACGTGCTGCGCAGCGTGGCGCGGTTGGTCATCGCCGCCGGGTTTCGCGTCACTGCGACCACGAGCCCCAAGGTTGCCATGGAGGTCGTCGTCTGCGACGGCGCCGAGGCGATCATCTCCGATCTCCACATGCCGGAGATGGGTGGCCAGATCGTGCTTGCGATGCTCGCAAAGGCAGCACCGCAGTGTGCGCGCATCCTGCTCACGAGTGACACCGACTTTGCGCGCGTTGCTTCGCTCGCCGTGCCCTACTCGGTCCACGCGTTCGTCTCGAAGCGCGACACCGTCACGCGTCTCATTCCCGCGCTGAAGGAGCTCTTTCTGAACCGCCCCGAGGGCGAGCACGCGACGAGCCCCGAAGAGGTTCGTGCGCTCGCGCGCAGCATCGTGCGCGCCCTCGCGCTGCGCGACTACGAGACCGAGCTCCATTGCGAGCGCGTGTCGGCCTGGTCGCGTCGCCTCGCCTCGGCCCTCTCGCTTCCCGCCACGCGCGTGCTCGATGTCGAGCTCGGCGCCTTGCTTCACGACGTCGGAAAGATCGGCGTACGCGATGCGGTGCTCCTCAAGCCCGGCGCGCTCGACGAGGGGGAATGGAAAGAGATGCGTCGCCACCCCGACCTTGGCGTCGCGCTTCTCGCCGACGTCCCCTCGTTGAAGCGCGCCATTCCGATCGTGCAATGCCACCACGAGCGCCGCGACGGCAAAGGCTATCCCCACGCGCTCGGCGGCGATGACATCCCGATCGACGCCCGCATCTTTCAGGTGGTCGACGCCTACGACGCGATCGTCAGCGATCGCCCGTACCGAAAGGGTCGCGAGGACAACGTCGCGCACGAAGAATTCCAGAAGCACGTCGGGCCCCAGTTCGATCCCGAGGTATTCGAGGCATTCCAGAGCATCGGCACCGAGGAGTGGACGCAAGTCTGCGCGAAGCTCCGATGAGAGCCGTAAACGACACGGGGAGCGAAGGCATGTCGCAAGCATTCAGTGGAGACGACGGCGTGGGCTCGGAGAGTGGCATCATGACGTTGAGCACGTTCGGCGATGTGACGCCGGCCCTGGTGCACGACCTGAAGGGCCCGCTGTCGGCCATCACGATGAACGTGGATTTTGCGCTCGATCAGCTCCCCAACGACTCGGCCCACGAAGCCGTGCGCAGCGCGCTGATCGACTGCCAGCAAGCGGGTGGTCGGCTCTTTCGAATGATCGCGAACCTGCTCGATGTGTCGCGCAGCGAGGCTGGCCTGCTCCGCCCACGTTTGGGCCCTGTGAGCGCCCCTGCGATGTTGCAGACGATCGCCGATGGCTACGCGCTCGAGGTCGCGATGCGCCGGGTCCAGCTCGAGGTGATCGTGGACGCGGGGAGCACGAGCCTCGAGTCGGACGCCGACCTCCTCGGACGTGTCGTGCAGAACCTCGTCGAGAATGCCCTCCGCTACACGCGGCCCAAAGGCCATATCCGTCTGTCGACCTGCGCCACCACGACGCACTGCGAGGTCCGCGTCTCGAACGACGGCCCGCCTGTCCTCGACAGCGTGCGCCCGCGCCTCTTCAAGCGAAGCGTTCCTGCGGACACGCACCAAGGTGGTAACCGCGGGCTCGGCCTTTACTTTTGCAAGCTCGCGATCGACGCGCTCGGCGGCACGATCGCGCTCGAAACCGAGCCCGGCTTCAACGTCTCGTTCGTGATCCGCCTGCCGCTCTGAGCGGCCCGCTCTGCGCCGAACGCTCTGCGCCGAAACGCTCTGAGCGAAACGCCTACTCCTTCAGGGCTTCGGCGCCGCCGATGATCTCCATCAGCTCCTTCGTGATCGCTGCCTGGCGCGCGCGGTTGTAGACGAGCGTGAGCCGCGCGATCATGTCCTTCGCGTTGCGTGTGGCGGCATCCATCGCCGTCATGCGCGCACCGAACTCGCTCGCCTGGCTCTCGAGGAGAGCGCGGTAGAGCGAGATTTCGACGTACATCGGGACGAGGCGCTCGAGGAGCGCGGGCGCGTTGGGCTCGAAGATGAACTCGGCCTGCGGAGCGGTTGAATCGGCGTGGGCCGCCCCCTCCGCCTCGACGCGTGCGCGCAGTGGCAGCAGCGGCTCGATGGTGACCTTCTGGGTGATCGCGCTCTTGAACTCGTTGTAGACGAGGTAAATCGCGTCGACCTCACCGCGCTCGAAGCGCGACACCAGCCAGTGCGTGACCAGCTTCGATTTCTCGAGGTTGAGGCCGTCGTAGAACTTCTGGAAGTCCTGCGCGATCTTCGCGCCACGGCGCGTGAGGTAGTCGCGCCCCTTCTTGCCGACGGTGACGAACTGCACCTCGACGCCGTCCTCGCCGCCGTTGGCGGACTCCTTGGCCTTCCACTCGCGCTCGGCCGCCTTGTTCACGTTCGCGTTGAACGCGCCGCAAAGCCCGCGATCGCTCGAGAGGACGACGTAGACGACGCGCTTTTCGGGGCGCGTCGCCAGCAGCGTGTGCAGGACCTCGCTCTCGGACGATTCGCTGTTCCGCATCGACTCGGCGACGTCGAGGAGGATCTCCTGCGTCTTCACCGCGTAGGGACGGAGCGCGACGATGCGCGCCTGCGCGCGATTGAGGCGCGCGCCAGCGACCATCTTCATGGCGCGCGTGATCTTCTGCGTCGACTTGACGCTGGTGATCCGCTTGCGAACGATCTTGAGCGAAGGCATCGGTCAGCTCACTCCGACTTCGTGGCGGTCTTTTCGGATGCCGGCTTCTTCTTCTTCTTCGGCTTCTCGACGTCGCGCTTGGGGGCGTCGTCGGCCGAAGCGGAGGACCTGCCGCCGGACGTA
>CAXSGV010000228.1:4986-10336 GCA_964236615.1 uncultured Polyangiaceae bacterium | reverse complement strand
CGGCCTCCCCGTCGCCCGCGCGCTCGCCAGGAACAACGAAGTGTGGGCGCCTGCGCGCTTTTCTGACCCGGTGGCCCGCACCGCACTTGAGGAGGCCGGCGTCCATTGCGTCGTCACCGATCTCGGCATCGAGACCGCGCGCTGGTACCGCTGGCACCGCGCGAAGCTCGGCCTCGTCGTCGGCGCCAAGCCGGAGCGACCCGCGAGCGCCCGCGTCGCGCTTCATCTCACCCTCGTCGTCGCTTTCATGGTCGGGACGATCCTCGGCGCGACCGTGACGACCTACGCAAGCCGTTGGGCGATGGCACTTCCGGCAATCGCGGTGCTCGCGGCGAGCCTTCGCGCTTTCAGGGGCGTGCGCTCGAAGCCCGGATCGAATTAGCATCGGCGTCATGGCCAAGCACCTCCTCGCGATCGATCAGGGCACCACCGGGACGACGGCGCTCGTCGTGTCGCTCGAGGGAAAAACGCTGGCACGTGCGTCGACCGAGTTTGCGCAGCACTTTCCGAAGCCCGGCTGGGTCGAGCACGACGCGAACGAGATCTGGCGATCGGTCGAGACGTCCGTGAAGGCCGCGCTCGCGAGCGCGAACCTCGCCCCGAGCGACCTTGGTGCCATCGGCATCACGAACCAGCGCGAGACGACGCTGCTCTGGGATCGCAAGAGCGGCGACCCCATCGCGCGCGCGATCGTGTGGCAGTGCCGCCGCACCGCACCGGAGTGCGAGCGCCTCAAGGCCGATGGCCACGCCGACGTGATCCGCGAGAAGACCGGCCTCGTGATCGACGCGTACTTCTCCGCGACGAAAATCGCGTGGCTGCTCGACAACGTCGAGGGTGCGCGCGCGCGTGCCGACAAGGGCGAGCTCGCGTTCGGAACGATCGACACGTTCGTGATCCACAAGCTCACGAGCAGTGGCGTCCACGTCACCGACGCGACGAACGCCTCGCGCACGCTGCTCATGAACCTCGCGCGCATCGAGTGGGATCCATCGCTCTGCGCGCTGTTCCGCGTGCCCCCGAGCGTTCTGCCGCGCATCGCCGGAAGCGCCGAGGTCGTCGGCACGACGAAGGGGCTCTCGTTCTTGCCCGACGGCATTCCGATCGCGGGCATCGCTGGCGATCAGCAAGCGGCGCTCTTCGGGCAAGCCTGCTTCGACGAGGGCGACGCCAAGTGCACCTACGGTACGGGCGCGTTTGCGCTCATGAACATTGGCACGCGCCCCGTGTTCTCGACCCACGGTTTGGTGACGACGGTCGCGTGGAAGATTGGTGACGACGTCACCTACGCGCTCGAGGGCAGCGCCTTCATCGCCGGTGCCGCTGTGCAGTGGCTTCGCGACGGTCTCAAGATCATCAAGTCTGCCGAGGAGATCGAAGCGCTCGCTCGCACGGTCGATTCGAGCGAGTCGGTCGCGTTCGTGCCTGCGCTCGCCGGCCTCGGTGCGCCGCACTGGGATCCGGATGCGCGTGGTGCAATCACCGGCCTCACGCGAGGCGCAACGCTAGGCCACGTCGCGCGCGCGACGCTCGAGGGCATCGCGTTCGAGGTGTGGGATCTCCTCGACGCGATGAGCAAGGACGCGCGTCGTCCGATCGCGCGCTTGCGCGTCGACGGGGGAGCGTCGCGCAACGATCTGCTGATGCAGTTCCAGTCCGACATCGCGAAGGTGTCGGTCGAGCGACCCAAAGAGATCGAGTCCACGGCACGCGGCGCGGCCATGCTCGCGGCGGTCGGAGCCGGCTTCGCCAAGCCTGCCGACGCGGCGAAGCTGATCTTGCACGACCGGACGTTCGAGCCCGCCATGGCGGACGACACCCGCGAAAAACACCTGCAGAAGTGGCGCGCCGCAATCCGCTCCACCCG
Source organism: uncultured Polyangiaceae bacterium (assembly GCA_964236615.1). Lineage (GTDB taxonomy): Bacteria > Myxococcota_A > Polyangia > Polyangiales > Polyangiaceae > CAXSGV01. The sequence goes on along the minus strand of CAXSGV010000228.1, from coordinate 8,469 downwards.
CGCGAGCAGCGCCGGCTGACGAGCGGTCCGCCCCCACCCTTTCGCGATCCTCCAGAGCGTGCGAAACTTGAAGGTCAGGTTTCAGGTTTCGCTTTTCTTGCCTGCCGTCCTCACCCTTCAGCCCAAGGGCGGACGAACCAGGTCTTTCGGCGCGGTCACCGCGAGAGCGGGTACGCGCGGCTTATTTCTTTCACGAAGGAGCGTGTGTCATGGAAAACGAGGAATCCCCCGCCGTCATTGGCGGCACGGGGCCGGCGCGTGATGTGCCGGTCGATTGGGAAGCGCTCGAAGATGCGTTCGAGAACAACGCCCCCGAGGTGCACAGCTACTTGCACCTCGCGACGGGTGAGGTGTTGCGCGTCGTCGATGGCGTAGCCGATCCCCAGATGCACGTTCGGATCGCATCCGACGGAAACTACCTCCGCATCGATCCCGTCAGCTCGCGCGAGCAGTACCGCTGGATGGAGCGCTTCATCCCGATGGTCGAGGACAACGACCTTCGCGGAAAGCTCACGAACGCGATCGACGGCAAGGGCGCGTTCCGCCGCTTCAAGGACGTGCTCATGTCGTACGGCGCGGAGCGCGAGAAGTGGTTCACGTTCCGGAGCGAGCGCCTGCGCACGTTCATGGAAGCGTGGCTGAGCGCGCACGCCATCAAGGCGACGCCGCGGCCGCAGTGGGTCGATGCTCCGCCGGGACCCGAGAGCGATCCCGGACCCGACAGCGTGATTCCGTCGTCCGATGGATCGTCGACCGGGCTCGTCGGTGACGCCGATGGCCCGAAGTCGGCGAGCGGTCGGCGCGCACGCAACGCCGACGCAAGCCGCCAGCACCTCCGAGAGCTCGCCGAGGCCCTCGGGCCGCGCGACCTCGACACCCTCGTCGCGTTCGGCGAGTTCCTGAAGGCGCGTCGCGCGGCCCGCGGCTTCGCGCACCACCACGAGCACCAGATGCTCGAGGCACGCACCGCGCGCGCCGATGCCGAGGTCGACAGCAGCATCGGCACGGAGGAGAAAGAGGCACGTTGAGGCGTCTCGCCCAGACACTCGGGCTCCTCGGCGTCGCGGCAGCCTGCCTTCTTGCGCCGGAGATCGAGGGCGTCGCGCACGCCGACGCTTCCGAAAAGCTCGTCGATGGCGTCGCGCTGCGCTTCTACGCGCCCGAGACCGGTGGTCCCGGGCGCCCGCGCTTCATCACGCACCGCGTCCTCGCCTTCGAAGCGCGGCTCGAGGCGTTGATCGAGGATCCCTCCAACAACGCATGGACCGATCGTCACCTGCGCGCGGCGATGGATCGCCACATCGCCGAGGAGCTCCTCGCGAGCTTGCCGCTCGAACGCCAGCCCGACGCGGCAGAGATCGCGCGTGTGGCCATGGAGCTCCGCGCGGGGCTTCTCCAGCGGATTGGCGGTGAGCGCTCGCCTGCGGAATTCGAGCTCGTCCTCGCTGACACTGCCGCTCTCGAAGGCCTCGTGGCCGAAGAGGTCGACCAGATCCTCCGGCGTCGGGCGCGCGCTGCGCTCTACCTCGAACGCGCCGTCGCGCCGCTTCTCTTTCCGACCGAAGAGCAGCTCCGCGACGTCTACCGAACCTCCGCGCATCCCTACCGCGGCGTGAAGTTCGAAGACGCTCGTTTGCAGCTGTCGCGGTGGTTCGTCGACGAACGACTTCGCTCTTCTGCAACGGCGTTCTTGCAAGCGGCGCGGTCGCGCGTGAAGATCATCCCAACTCCCAAGCATTGATCCCCACGTGAGCCACGCAAACAGCAAGAAGGTCGTCATCGCCGCCCTCGCGGGAAACCTCGCGATCGCCACGTGCAAATTCGTTGCGGCCTACCTCTCGAGCTCGACGGCGACGCTCGCCGAGGCCGTGCACTCCCTCGCCGACACAGGCAACCAGGGCTTGCTCCTCCTCGGTATGGGACTCGCACTTCGGCCTTCGGACGAGCGCTTTCCTTTCGGGCGCGCCGCCGAGCGTTACTTCTGGCCGTTCGTCGTCGCCGTGATGCTCTTCTCTGTCGGCGGCGCGTTCGCGATCTTCGAAGGCGTCACCCACCTCACGAGCGGTCACGCGAGCACTGGCCCGAAGCTCATCTCGCAGAACGTCTTCGGCACGCACATCGAGTTCAACTCGAGCTGGTTGAACTACGGCGTGCTCGGCACCTCGATCATCATGGAAGGCCTCAGCTTCAAGGTGGCCTTCGGCGAGTTCAAGCTGCTCGCGAAGGGCAAGCCGTGGCAGCGGGCGATCTCGGAGTCGAAGGATCCCACGATCCCCCTCGTCCTCGCAGAGGACACGACCGCGCTCATCGGGCTCGTCGTCGCATTCATCGCGGTGGGTCTGTCGAACCTCACGGGCCACCACTGGTGGGATCCGGTCGGCAGCATCGTGATCGGGGCGCTCTTGTGCTCGGTCGCCGTGGTGCTCGCGCGCATCACGCACGGTCTGTTGATCGGCGAGGCCGCGTCCACCGAAGATCAACAGCGCGTGCTCGCGATCGTCCAGGCGGTTCCAGGCGTCGACCGCGTCACGCAGCTCCTCACGATGCACCTCGGCCCCGAGGTCGTGATCCTCGCGCTCAAGATCGCGTTCCGTCCCGACATGCGCGTGCCAGAGGTCGAAGACACCACGAACAACCTCGAAGAGAAGCTCCGGGCCGAGATGCCGTGGATGCGGAAGATCTTCGTCGAGCCCGACTCGAAGGGCGACGGCCGCGGGGTCACGCCTGGCAAGCGGAGCTCCACCGTCACCCACGACGAGCTGGAAGAGCCCGCCGCGGCGAGCTCCGGCGAGTGAAGGCAACCGCCGTCGTCGCCGTGCTCGGCGCTCTGGCGGTGGGCCTCACGTTCCTCCCGCGACGCCCAGGAAGCGCGGACGCTGCGCCCGTCACGAACGGCGCTCACTCGGCGGGCCGCGTCGGCCTGGTGTTCGACGTCGGCGGCCGCGGCGACAAGAGCTTCAACGACGGGGCTTACCTCGGGCTCACGCGCGCCGCGAAGGAGCTCGGCGTCGAGATCGCCTACCTCGAGCCGGCGGGTGCCGAGGATCGCGAAGCGGCGCTGCGTCTCTTCGCCGCGCGCGATCTCGACCTCGTGATTGGCGTGGGGGTCGCGTTCAAGAGCGACGTCTACGCGGTCGCCACTGCATACCCAAAGGTGCATTTTGCATGCGTCGATTGCGCGGCCTCGCCCGACGAGTCCCCGCCCGGCAACATCACGACGCTCCTCTTTCGCGAGGAGGAAGGCTCGTTCCTCGTGGGGGCGGTCGCGGGCCTCATGACGAAAACACAGCACGTGGGCTTCGTCGGCGGGATGACGCTGCTGACGTTCAGTGCCGCCCGCCACAAGCACTACGCGCTCCCGATGCTTCCGCCGGCCACGCTGGCGGCGGCGGCCGGATTCGTCGGGTGGGTGAACGGGTCGCGGCGGGCGGTGTCGGCGGGGCGGGCGGCGCGGCTGGGGGTGGCCGTCGCGCTGGCGTGCGG
>CAXSGV010000228.1:0-4976 GCA_964236615.1 uncultured Polyangiaceae bacterium | reverse complement strand
GACCAGCTCGACCGGGCCTTCTCTCGCTTCGCTGTCGGCGGGATGACCGGGCCGCTCATTCGCAAGTTCGACGCGGGCTACACGCAAGGCGTCCACGCGGTGTGCCCCACGTGCGAGGTCCACAGCGGCTACGCGGGGGCGACCTTCGACGCGTTCCGCGATCCTGCGAAGGGCAAGACGCTCGCGATTGGCCAGGTTTCCGCAGGCGCCGACGTGATCTTCCACGCCTCGGGCGCGACCGGCCACGGCGTGTTCGAAGGCGCGCGCGACGCGCACGTCTTTGCGATTGGCGTCGACGCCGATCAGTACGACGAGATGCCTGGCACCGTCGTCACCAGCATGATCAAGCGCCTGGACGTGGCGGTGCTCGACGCGATCAAGTCTGTCACCGAGCACCGCTTCGAGGGCGGCGTGAAGGTGCTCGGGTTGAAAGAGGGCGGCATCGACTGGGTCCACGAAGGACCGCACAGCGCGCTCGTCCCCGACGACGTGAAGGCGCGGGTCGAAGCGCTACGTCAGCAGATCATCTCGGGGGAGCTGCGCCTGGAATTGCCTTGATCGCCTTCTCGAGGTTCTGAAACCGCTGAAGGATCTCGGCGTGCATGTGATCGACCTGCTTGTGGAGCTGGGCGATCTCGAGCTCGGACTTGAGGTTGACGTCGTACTCGATGTCGTTGCGTACGCTGTCGCGCGCGACCTGTTGGTTTTTGCTGAGGAGCACGAACACCGAGAGGATGATTGCCTCGAGCGAGACCCACATCGTGAGGAGCCCGAACGGGAAGGGATCGAAGCCCGGCTTGCCGTCTGGTGACGTGAGGCCCGTCATCTGCGCGACGGGGGCCGTGTTGAGAACGATCCACACGGCGAAGATGCCGACGTGGATGAAGAGGAAGGGCAAGCTGCCGGAGAAAGCGCTGATCCAGTCCGCGATCCGCATGACCGTGGTGCGGTGATCCTCGGTCTCCTCGTTGATGTCACGCGCAGCCGTGTGGCGGAGGATGTTCGCGGTCTCGCGCAGTCGGCGCCCGGTCGCGGTCAAGAGCTCCATGGCGGCGGCGGGCTTGATGCGAAAGAGCTCGTCGAGGTCGCCGCGGTCGACCTCGATCGCGTCGAGATCCTCGATGACCTGCGCCGAAGCGGTGCGAGGACCGCCGTCGAGCAAGGACGTCTCGCCGAAGAAGTCACCGGTGCGCGCCGTCTCGAGGACGATCTTGTGGCCCGTGTCGTTCATGAAGAAGATCTCGACCACGCCCGATCGCACGACGTAGAGCGAGTCGCCGGGGTCGCCGCGGTTGAAGAGCACGTCGCCGGCTTTTTTGGTGACGTTGTCGAGGCGCTTCGCGAGCTCGGCGCGCTCCTGTTCGTCGAGCAGAGCGAAGATGGGGACTTCGGCGAGGAGCTCTGCGGGGGTCGACATGCGGGCCGTATCTAAGCCTCAAGCGGATGGAAGGTAAACCCCTTCGAGCTCGCACGAGGTCGCGTCGCGATCCTCCGCAATACACGCGGTCCGCTCGAGGACGAGCCCGTTCCAGCCGACCTCGCGAAGCAGATGTTGAAGCCCGAAGCCGACGACGCGGCACAATCGCGGGTGGTGCCCGCTCCATGCCGTGAGCGAGAGCGAGAGCTCGCCGGGCTTCGGAACGCGCGCGACCAGAGTTCCGTCGTCGAAGTAGGTGCGCCACACGCGCTGGACGTTCGCGAGCAAGCTCTCCGGGGTGGTCACGAGTCGAAACAGCGAGCGGTAGATCCCCTCGACGTTGTCGCGCGACACGGCGGCGCCGAGCTTTTCGTAAAAGTCGTCGGGATCGTTCGGTGAGACGACCTCTTGCAGGACCGTGAGCAGCTCGCCGATGGTCTGCGCGTCGTACCAGCCCGAAGGGATGATGCCGAAGCCAGGTTCGTCGAGACGCACGATCGCGCGAAGCTCGGGTGATGCGCGCTCGTAGAGGGCGCGCGAGATGCTGGCGCCGTAGGTGCGCGCGAACCAGGCCTGCGCGGCGCGGATGGCGGCCCCCTTCATGCGGCCACGCACGACCTCGCGCACGGAGGGCGGGCTACTCGGCCGCATGCTCGGGCTGCTCGGCCGCATGCTCGCGCTCGGCCGGATGCTCGCGCTCGGCCGGACGATCGCGCTCGGGCGTAGCGACACGCGCGGCGGAGGATCGGTGTGGTAGTCGGGCGTGGCAGCGCTCCCTTCGCGCGCCATCACCGCGAGCTCGCGCATCGAGCCGATGCGTGCAAACGAGCTCTTTCGAAGGCAGATCGTGACGAGATCGCGTACCGCTGGTGCGAGCTGCGGAGGGTACGCGGGCTCGGTTTTCAGGATCGATGCCGTGAGATCTTCGGGCGACGAGCCCATGAACGGCGGCGCCCCGACGGTCAGCTCGTAGAGGATGCAGCCGAGCGCCCAGATGTCGCTCTTCTCGTCGGCAAAACCGTGCTCGAGCTGCTCCGGTGAGCGGTACGCCATCGAGCGCAGATCGTTCGGCTGCTCGTCGCTCTTCCTCCGCGCCATCGCGAAGTCGACGACCTTCACGCGGTCGCGATCGATCGCAATGATGTTCTGCGGTTTGAGCGCGCGGTGAACGATGCCGGCGCCGTGCGCTGCGGCGAGCGCCTCGGCCGCCGCGCCGAACCAGCGGAGCGCGCGCGCGGCATGGACAGGACCGCGTGTTTGCACGACCTCCGCGAGATCGTTTCCGCGCACGTGCTCCATGGCGATGAACGCGTCGTCGCCGTACTCGCCGATCGCATGAACGCGCACGATTCCGTGGTGATCGACGGCTGCGAGAGCGCGCGCTTCGCGGAGAATGCGAGCGCGGGCCTCGGCCGGAACGATCTTGAGGACGACGTCGCGCGCGAGCTGGTCATCGTGGGCGATGTAGAGCTCGGTGGGGTCGCCGCGTTGCGCGAGGCTTCGGCGCACGACGTAGGGACCCACGTGAGCACCCGCAGCAATCTGAACCCTGGGTTTCACGCGAAGCCAAACGCCATTGTCCTCAGCCTTCGGTCTCTTGTCCACGCGGAGCTAGGCCCGCGCGCACGGCATCGCTAGGCTCGGCGCATGGCATTCGTTCACGGCGGGCGGCTTGTGGCTCAGGCACTCAAGCGACACGGCACGACGCACCTGTTCACGCTCTGCGGAGGCCACATCCAAGCCATCTACGACGGCTGCATCGACGAGAAGATCCGCGTCGTCGACGTGCGCCACGAGCAGACCGCGGGTCACGCGGCCGACGGCTACGCGCGCGTGACTGGCAAGCCCGGTGTCTGCGCAGTGACGGCGGGTCCTGGCGTGACCGACGTCGTGACTGCGGTCGCGAACGCGCAGCGCGCCGGAATCCCGATGATCGTGATTGGCGGCGCGGGTCCAAAGGCGCTGTGCGACATGGGCTCGCTCCAGGACATGGACCACGTGACCTTGATGCGCCCGATCACGAAGTGGAGCGTGCAGGTGCCCGAAACACGGCGCATCGCCGAGTACATCGACGCGGCGTTCCGCGTCGCGCAGTCCAACGTTCCCGGTCCGGTCTTCCTCGAGATGCCGCTCGATCTCTTGATGAACTTCCACGACGACGCCGAGCTGCCGCAGACGGCGCCGTTTGCCGAGCCGCCGCGGGCAGGGGGCGATCCACGCTCGATCGAGCGGGCCGCGGCGCTCCTCGCCGAAGCGAAGCGCCCGTGCTTCCTGATCGGAACGCAGATCCGTTGGTCGCCCGATCGCGAGGCCGTGCGTCGCGCCGCCGACGCGCTCGAGGTGCCGATCTACGTGAACGGCATGGCGCGTGGCGCGTTGCCCGCGTCGCATCCGGCGTTGATGTCGCGTTCGCGCCGGTTCGCGCTCGGCCAGGCCGACGTCGTCTTCGTGTTCGGTACGCCCTTCGACTTTCGCGTCGACTACGGGCGCACGCCGACGTGGGCCCCCGGCGTGAAGATCGTGCAGGTCGATCTCGACGGGGCCGAGCTCGGTCGCAACCGCAACGTCGAGATCGGCATCCAGGGCGACAGTGGCCTCGTGCTCGCGCAGCTGCTCGAGCACGCGAAATCGACGCCGAAGAACCCGGAGCGCGCGGCCTGGCTTGCCGCCGTGCGTGCGGACGAAACCAAACGCCGCGCGAAGATGGCGGTCGAGATGGAGTCGAACGACTCGCCGCCGAACCCGCTGCGGGTATGCGCCGAGATCGGCAAGCGGCTCGGCCCGAACGACATCGTGGTCGGCGACGGCGGGGACTTCGTCGCCACGGCGGCCTACGTGCTGAAGCTCGAGTGGCCGCAGCTCTGGATGGATCCTGGTCCGCTCGGCACGCTCGGCGTGGGGCCGGGCTACGCGATGGCGGCAAAGCTCACGCGCCCCGATGCGAACGTCGTCCTCGTCTACGGCGACGGTAGCTTCGGTCTGCACGCGATGGAGTTCGAAGCCATGGCGCGCCAGGGGATCCCCGTCATCGCCATCATCGGCAACGACGCTGGCTGGACGCAGATACGTCGCGGCCAGGTCGAGCTGTACGGCGAGGAGCGATCGGTCGCGACCGCCCTCGATTACACGCGTTACGAAAAGGTCGTCGAAGCGTGCGGCGGCTTCGGCGCGTGGGTCGAGAAGGTGGAAGATCTCGGCCCCGCGCTCGACGCCGCTTTTGCCAGCAAGAAGCCGTCGTGCATCAACGTGAAGATCGCGCGAAGCGACTTCCGTAAAGGCTCGATCAGCGTTTGACGCTCGCGACCGAGACGTCAGTCGCAAGACTGGAACGTATTTCGGTCCATGGTTTGCGGGCGACGGGGGAGGTCACATGTGAACGGGGGCCTTGCACGGTCCATTGTGCGGGTTGGGACTTCGTCCCCCCCGTCCCATAACTGCCGACGACGAGAAGATGTCGTCGGCAGTGATGGGAACCCACGCCCCCCCTACGGAGGCTCGCATTTAGCTCGCAAGGCGTACCCGGTCGCCCAGCATCGCGTCGCTGCGCTCGCGCAAACCC
>CAXSGV010000227.1:8233-10341 GCA_964236615.1 uncultured Polyangiaceae bacterium | reverse complement strand
GGATCTCCAAACCATCAGCTCTGCCGCCCGCACCACCCGATTTGCCCCCCCAATCCGCGAAAATCAGCCGAAAGCGCCCATGTCGCACATCGGCCCACCTCTTGCTGAAGGGGGCCCATGCGCAACCATCGCAACCTTGGCAATCTTCGCAACCTCGCTTCTCGTCTGCTTCCTTCCGCCACGTTCGCCTCGATGCTTGGCCTCGCGCTGGTCGCGACGGCTTGCAGCTCCTCTGGGGGCGGCGATGGAGACGGCACGACGGAAGACAACATCATCGGCGGCGTCGATGCCCGCGGCGCGTCGCTGAACGCGATCGGAACGCTCGGGCACATGAGCCCGACCTACGACATGTTCTGCACCGCGACGCTCATCGCGCCGAACATCGTGCTCACGGCCAAGCACTGCTCGCGTCCGAGCGCGACCGGAAGGCCGTACATGGAGACGGACCCCGTCTACTTCGGTGTCGGGTCCGACTCGCACGCGCCGATTCAGACCGTGAAGGCGATCGCGATGGTCAGCTCGCCCGTGAACGAAGGCGGCTTCGTGAAGTACGGCAGCGACGTTGCGCTCTACACGCTCGAGACGCCCATCACCGACGTGAAGCCCATGAAGGTCGCCACTGCGGCGTTCCGTGAAGGCGACGTCGGCAGGGTGTTCTCCGCCATCGGCTACGGCGTTCAGGATCGCAGCCGCACGATCGGCACGCGGAAGGCCGGCGCTCTCACGCTTCGCGCGGTGAGTGGCAAGCCCATGGAGAAGATTTTCACGACCCCGGAAGCCTACTTTCAGTACATCACGGACAAAGAAGGCGCCGGCTTCGTCGAGTCGAACAAGACGAGGCTCCAGGAGTTCTACGACTTCTCGCTCCTCCAAGATTACGAGGTGTACATGGGCCTCGGCGTCGACGACGCGCAGCCCTGCAGCGGCGACTCCGGCGGTCCGCTCGTCGGGCAGGTCAACGGCGAGAACATGGTCTTCGCCGTCGTGTCCGGCAGCTACAAGGGCGAGAAGTACCCGTGCAGCTTGCTCGGCGAGTCCTACGCCGCGTTCGGACCCAAGGTGAAGGACATGATCGAGAGCGCGACTGGCCCCTGCGCCGGTGAGCCCATCGCGGGTCGCTGCGACGGCGCAACCGCGATCCGCTGCGTCGCCGATCGCGAAGGCCCCCAGAAGGTCACCAAGACGAACTGCGCCCTAATCAACCAGGTGTGCCTGGTCGACGGCGCCGGTAACGCCGGCTGCGACGACGCTCCGGCGGTCGACGCGGGTGCGGGCGACGGTGGCGTCCCCGTCAACGACGCCGGCAACGACGGCGGCGTGAACGAGGGCGGAACGCCCGACGCAGGCGCCCCCATGGACGCAGGGCCCGGCTGATCGCGCTAGACTGAAGGATGCCCGAGAGCCCGACTGACGCAACCGATCGCGCGCTCCTTCTCACCGTCGAAACCGACCGCACGACACTCGCTCAGGAGCTCCTCGCCGCGGGCGGGGAGCGCGTGCACTTCGTCGTCGACATCCACGCGCGTGCGTCGGGCGTCGAGACCGCGCGCCCGCCGCTGTCGGCGATCTTCGCCGTCGACGTTTCGGGCTCCATGGGCGGGCCGCCGCTCGAGCAAGTCATTCGCTCGGTCGAGCGGCTCGTCGACTTTTTCGAGCCCACCGATCGCCTCGGGCTCGTCGCGTTCTCGGATGGCGCGACCGAGATGTTCGGCCTCGCTTCGATGGATGATGCGAACAAGCGCGTCGTTCGCTCACGTGCACGGCGCATGGCGGCGACGGGCGGCACCAACGTCGAAGCAGGGCTCGTCCTTGCGGCAAAGATGCTGCCCCCGCGCACAGAGCACGAGCGGCAGATCGTCTTGCTCTTGAGTGACGGCGCGCCCAACGTCGGCGCCGCGACAGCGGAGGCGCTCGCGGACGTCGTGAAGCCGATGCGCCCTGGCATCACCGTCTCTTCACTCGGCTACGGCGGGGGTCACCAAGAGGACATTCTCGCCGCGATCAGCACTGCCGGTGGCGGGCGCTACCACTTCATTCCCGATCCCGCGACGTGCCAGATCGAGCTGGCGCAGGCGCTCGGCTCGCAAGGTGACGTCGTGGCAGAGGCA
>CAXSGV010000227.1:5948-8223 GCA_964236615.1 uncultured Polyangiaceae bacterium | reverse complement strand
GAGCTCGTCGGTGCCCTCGAGGTCCTTGAGGTTCTCGGGCTGCGCGTTCACCAGCTGACCGATGACCAGCTCGCTGGCCTTGATCGGCTCGAAGGTGACGTCGTGGCAGAGGCACTCGAGCTGACGGTCGCCCCTGCGGCCGGCGTCGAGATCGTCGGCTTCGTCGGCGGTGCGAAGCCGCGCTTCAGCACCGCGGGTCTCGTGCTGCCGCTGCCCGACATGCTCGACGGCGGTCGGCACCTCGTCGTCATCGAAGCGATCGTGAAGACCTCCGGCGCCGAGCGGCTATCGCTCGATCTGCTGACGTGTCGCCTCGGCTACCGGCGCGCGGGAAAGCGCGCCGCCCTCGAAGAGATCGCCAGCGTGAGCGGCAACGTCACGAAGAGCACGAGCATGCTCGAGCCCCGCGTGCACGCCAAGGTGCTCCTCGCGCGGTGCGACGAGGTCCGCGCGCAAGCCCGCGCGCTCGCCGATCGCGGTCAGTTCGACGGCGCCGCCGCGATCCTGCGGACGATGCTCGAGACGATTCGCAAGGCACCGGGCTACGTCGCAGGCGACGGCTCGCAGCTGTCCGAGGCGTACGAGCTGCTCCTCGACGAGGCGGTCGCGATGGAGCGCCGTCCCTCGGCCGAGGCCTACGGCGCGTTCCGCAAGAACCAGATGAAGGTCACGATGTCGGGCTCGGGCGCCGACGTCTCGTCGTCCGCGTACTCGAAGGGCGCGCGCAGCCGCATGATGATGGCCGCGGTCGGCGGCGCGCTTCCCATCGCCACGCTCACCGTGCTCGAAGGAAAGGGCGTGGGCGTCGTTCACGTCCTCGGCGCACAGAACACGATCGGTCGCACGCAGAACGCCGACATCTGTTTGCTCTCCGACGGCGTGTCGCGTCGCCATACCGACGTCTTCGTGCTCGAGGGCGAGTTCTGGGTGGCCGATCTCGGGAGCACCAACGCCACCGTCGTCAACGGCCAGCGGCTCGCGAACGCGCCGCACAAGCTGCGCAACGGCGATCTCCTCGTGATCGGCGACGTGAAGCTTCGCTACGACGAGAAAAAGGACACGACGAGGGTGATCCAAAGGCGCCACGACACCTGAACGCAGGGGAGGTCGTTGGCGCTTTTCCACCAGAGAACGAACGGCGTGTCTGGACACCTTGCCCAAATGGGTTTCGTATTCGGGGCGCGATCGCGTTGCACCCGCGCTAGAGGAGGCTGTCGAATGAACATGGCGATGATGCTGCAGCCCCTGGGCGAGATCCTCATTCACGAGTGGTACGTCTGCGTTCCCGAAGGCGCCGCCGTGGGGCCCGTCACGACCGACCTCCTCGTACGCGGCATCCTCGCCGAAAAAGTTCCGCGCAACGCGTTCGTCGCGCGCCCCGGCGACGATGGCTGGCAAGAGATCCTCGACGTGCCGGAGATCGTCCGCGCGTTGACGAAGTCGTCCTGATGACGACCGCCGTCGCCATCGCGCTGCTCTTCGCGCTCGGGTTCTTCCTCATCTACAAGAAGCGCCCCGGAAAGGGCGCGCGCACCGTCGTCGACGGCAACCGCAGCGCAGCGCTCGACGCCTGGCTGCTCGGCGCGCTCGAGAAGGAGCTCGCGACAGGCGCCCTCGGCCTTCGCGCTGCGAGTGACGACGAGCGAAAGCCGCTCCGCCGCACGCTCGCGGGCGAGCCCGACGTCGACGTCGTGAGCACGCTCGAACGCACGGTGTCGCGCATCGAGATCGAGTACGTCAGCTACACGCACGAGTCACACGCCGACGTCGAGCTGCAGGTCTTCTACGAGGACGGGCGCATCGCGCGGCTCACGACGCGGCTCGGCGATCAGGATCTGCCGACGTCGGTCCGCGAGGACTTTCAGAAGAAGGCCGCGACCCGCGTGCACCGCACGTGGGAATTTCCCTGGCGCTGACGTCCTAAGCAGAGCCGTGCGACACTGGCCTCGCCATGGCCGCCCCGAAGCTGACCACGCTCAAGTGCCCAACGTGCTCCGCGCCGCTGCAGATCGCGCCCGAGCAGTCCGACATCCGTTGCCAGTACTGCGGTAACGCGATTCACGTCGAGCGCCAGAAAGCGCCGGTCGCGGGCACCGTTCACGTCCGGGCAAACACCGTCTACATCGATCCGAATGCCGGCAAGATGGTCGGGCGCATCGTCCTCTTTTCCGTCCTCTTGCCCATCGCGATCCCAGTCGTGATCGCGCTGATCTCCGTCGCGCGCAGCGTCACGAAAAGCCACCTCGTCTCGTTTCCGATGGAGTGCGCGACGAAC
>CAXSGV010000227.1:0-5938 GCA_964236615.1 uncultured Polyangiaceae bacterium | reverse complement strand
CGGGCAAGACCTTCGACGGCAAGGGGACGCTCGTCACCGGCGGCATCAACTGCAAGGTCACGATCAAAGACAGCAACCTCAAGGCCGACGTGATCGTGAAGACCGGTGGCGGCTTCTCCGAAGTGAAGATCATCAACAGCAAGCTCGAGGGCGCGACCATGGTGCTCGACCTCGACTCCAACACGAAGGTCAGGATCACCGGCAAGAGCGAGCTCAAGAGCCCGGAGGTCGCGATCGCGGGTAAGTCGAGCATCGATCTCATCATCGAAGACTCGAAGATCGAGGGCACGGAGGCCGCGTTCAAGGCAGGGTCGAACTCGAAGATCAACGCTACGAAGGCGCAGCTCGTCGGGAAGGATGCGGCGATCGTCATCGAGGGAAACGGCAACGTCACGCTCAAGGAGTCGACCGTGAAGGCGAGCGATGGACCGGCGCTCACGAGCAGCGGCTCGAGCATCAAGGTCAGCGCCGATGCGTCGACGCTCACCGGTGAGACCGCCATCCACACCGACAGCAGCCTCGACGTGAAGCTGTCGAAGAAGAGCGCGCTCAAGGCTACGGGCACCGCAATCGACACGAGCTCGGGCTGCGCCATCGAGGTCGAGGACAGCACCATCGACTCCGACGACACCGCGATTCACGCGACGAGCAACTGCAAGCTGAAGATCACGAAGGGCGGGCGCGTCACGGGCAAGGCAATCGGCTTCGATGGCACCTCGAACAACGCCTTCGTTCTCCAGAGCGGCACGCTCGAGAGCGGCGGCAGTGCGATCATCGGGACGAGCAGCATCGCGATCGACGCCAAGAAGTCGACGATCAAAGGCGAGAACGCGTTCTTGCTCGACGACCGGCCGAACCTCACGGTCGTCGAAACACAGGTCATCGGCGCGCAGATCTTCGACGGGCGCAACCGCACGCGGCCGACGCCGGCAGCGCTTCAGAAGCCGTCGACGCAGACGACGCAGGCAACGCAGGCGACGACCAAGGCGCAGGCGGCCACGCCGACCCCCTCGAAGGCACCAGCGTTCAATGGCTCCGCAGCGATGGCCGCGCTCGATGCCGCGGCGAGGACGGCTGGGGTCTCGTGCAAGTCGTCGACGCCCGGTAAAACGGCGCGTGTTCTGATCGACCCTGGCTTCCTGCCGAGTGGCTCGAACGCGAACGCTGCCGCGCGTGCGCCGTTCAAAGGCACACCGGAAGGGCTGTGCGTCGAGGCAGTGTTCAAGCGTGTTTCGATTCCGCCGTACGATCCGGCGACGCTCAACAGCGGGATGATGCGGCAAGTCGACCTCAAGTGAGCCAACGCCCGCGCTCGCGGGGGCACGCGCGTTGCACCGCGAACGATGGATGAGTCGGATTGAAACGCCGCGCACGCGCATCGGCATCTCGGGTTGGATCTACCCACGGTGGCGGGGCGCGTTCTACCCGAAAAAGCTCCCGCAGAAATCCGAGCTGGCGTACGCGGCCGCCGCGTTTGGCTCGATCGAGATCAACGGATCGTTCTATTCGCTTCAGCGGCCGTCGGCGTATGCGCGTTGGTACGCCGAGACGCCGGCTGACTTCGAGTTCGCCGTGAAGGGCGGGCGCTTCATCACGCACATGAAGAAGCTGAACGACGTGGAAGCGGCGACGGCGAACTTCTTTGCCTCGGGTGTGCTTCGTCTGCGCGAGAAGCTGGGTCCCATCTTGTGGCAGTTTCCACCGAACCTCGGCTTCAACGAAGCGCGCTTCCGCGCTTTTTTCGAGCTCTTGCCGAAAGACACGCTGGCGGCATCGCGCCTCGCGCGGCGTCACGACGACAAGGTGAAAGGCCGCTGCACGCTCGTCACCGATGCGTGCAGGCGCGTGCGCCACGCCGTCGAAGTGCGGCACCCGAGCTTCTACGATCCGAAGTTCATCGCGCTGCTGCGCGAGCATGGGATCGCGCTCGTCGTGGCGGACACGGCGAAGCGCTTCCCCTACCTCGAAGACGTCACGGCCGACTTCGTCTACGTGCGTTTGCACGGCGACGCAGAGCTCTACGTGAGCGGCTACGAGGCTCCTGCGATCGCGCACTGGGCGAGGCGCGTGCGCACGTGGCGCGAGGGCCGCGAGCCCGTCGACGCGCTGACCGTCGCTGGAGCCAGCGCCGAGGCGCCGCGCGGTCGCGACGTCTACGTGTACTTCGACAACGACGCGAAGGTGCGCGCCCCCTTCGATGCGAAGGCGCTACAGGCAGAGCTCGCCACGAGCACGAGCACGAGCACGAGCACCGAAGGGCCACGCGCGCGCGCTGCGGGTTGAGCGCATCGGAGCGACCTCGGTTAGGCTCTGCCGCCGTGACCGATCCCCTGCTGACGCACGCGCTCGTGACCGCACCGGGGGCGGCGCCGTCGTCGTGGATGCTGTTTCTCCACGGCATCTTCGGCACCGGTGCCAACTGGCGCACGTTTGCCCGGCGATGGACCGCCGAGCGGCCGACCTGGGGCGCCGTGCTCGTCGATCTGCGGATGCACGGGCGGTCGCAAGGTTTCGCGCCGCCGCACACCGTCGCCGCCACAGCTGCCGATCTGTGCGCGCTCGAAGCGAGCGTGCCGGGGCCAGTGCGGGGGGTGACGGGCCACAGCTTTGGCGGGAAGGTCGCGCTTGCCTACGTCGCGGCGCGCCGCGGCGATCTCGAGCGCGCGTGGATTCTCGACTCGACTCCGGGCGCGCGCATCGATCGGCATGGCTCGGAGACCACGCTGCACGTGCTCGAGATCCTCGCGTCGTTGCCGCGCGAGCTCCCATCGCGCGAGGCATTCGAAGAAGCGCTCGCTGCGAAGGGCATCGAGCCGGCGCTCGTCGCGTGGCTCGCGATGAACGTCGGCCCCGCGCCGGGTGATGCGGGCTACGTGTTTCGTCTCGATCTCTCGGCGATCCGTGCGCTGCTCGATGACTACTTCGCCAAGGACGCGTGGCCCGTGATCGAGTCGCCGCCAGGCACCGTGCGCGTCGGGCTCGTCATCGGTGGCCGATCACGCGTCTTCGACGAAGCCGATCGCGAACGCGCGAGCCGCGCGGCGGCCGAGCACGCCGATCGCGTCGACGTTCACACCATCGAAGCCGCTGGCCACTGGGTGCACGTCGACGCGCCCGACGCGCTGCTCGCGATCTTGCTCGAGCGCTGAGGAGACAACGCCGTGGCATCGAAGGTCCATCGACTACTCACGTGCACAGTGGCCATGGCGCTCGGCCTCGCGGCCTGCGCCTCGAACGCAGTGCCCCCCGCGTCCTCGCCGTCGAGCACGCTTGTGGCAAGGCCTGGCGTTGCTGGCACGCCTGACAAACCTGCGATCCCGTTCGTGTCGCTGGTCGAGTCGGCGCCCGTCGAGACGACGCTCGACCACGCGTCGATCCCCGACGCCCACGTCGTGTGGCTCGACATGATCCAGCGCGCCGAGAAGCGGCTCGACCTTGCCGAGTTCTACGTGAGCGACGGCGGCGCTGGAAATCGCCTCGCACCCATCCTCGACGCGATCGAGAAGGCAGCGGCGCGCGGCGTCGTCGTCCGTCTTCTCGTCGAGAACGAGTTTGCGTCGAAGTACCCCGACACACTCGCGCGGCTCGAAGCCAAGCCGGGTATCCAGGTGCGCCGCTTCAAGGTCGGACCGCTGATGGGGGGCATCCTCCACGCGAAATATTTCGTCGTCGACGATCGCGAGGCCTACCTCGGGAGCCAGAATTTCGACTGGCGATCGCTCGAGCACATCCAGGAGATCGGCGTGCATGTTCGCCACGCGGGTGTGGCGCAGGCGCTCGCGGATGTCTTCGACACGGATTGGGATCTCGCCGGCGGCGCAATTGCCTCGGCGCGGCACCAGCGCACACACGTGCAACCGGAAGGCGTGCGCCTCGTCGCGAGCCCGAAGGGGTTCTTGCCAAACGAAGCGGCGTGGGAGCTCCCACAGATCGTCGCGGGAATCGACGCCGCTAAAAAATCGGTCCACGTGCAGGTCCTCACCTACCGCGCGGGCTCCCGCGACGGCTCGCCATTTCGCGATCTCGACGACGCGCTCAGACGCGCGGCTGCACGCGGAGTCGAGGTGCACATGCTCGTCGCCAATTGGTCGAAACGCGGTGAAAGCAAGGCTTCCATCGACGAGCTCGCGCACGTGCCCGGAGTCACGGTGCGCGTGATCACGATCCCCGATCCGAGCAGCGGCCCCATCCCTTTCGCGCGGGTCGCGCACGCCAAGTACATGGTGACGGACGGCGCGCACGCATGGGTTGGCACGAGCAACTGGGAAGGCGACTACTTCACGCGCAGCCGCAACGTGGGGCTTTGGCTCGACGGTGGCGCTATCCCGGGCGAGCTCGAGGGGGTGTTCGGTGACGGCTGGGCGGGCGCCTACGCCTCACCGTGGTGATGCCCCACACGCTCCCACAGTTGGCACGCGCCATGCTCTGCTAAGGAAGGACAACCCCAACCACTCACGGAGGCCACCATGGGCATGCTGCAGTCCAGCGCGCAGCAAGACGAATACACGGGCCCCGACCGCCGGCGTCACCGAGTTTTCGTTACGAAGAACAGCGAGTACCACTGCCGCGACGGCGTCTGCGTGGCCGTCCGCGACGTCCACACCGGCGAATTTCAATCCGCGCATCCGGCCGTCGGAAAGAAGATGAGCTCGAGCATCCTCTTCAGCAAAGAGGGCGGTATCGCGGCCATCTCGAAGCCGGGTGAGACCCACCTCGGCGAACAGCTTTGCTTCTCTTCGGGGCAGCCCGAGCACGAGATCCTCACGAGCGCCGTGAAGTCGATCGAGCGGCCGCCGAAAGAGATCGTGTCGCGCTACACGCACTGACGAGAGGGTTCAGATTGTGCGCGGCTCGTTGTCATAGACGAAGCTGCGCGCAATCGCGCCAACGACCGGGTACTCGTACGCACGCCCCTCGCTCACTTTCCAGAGCGCAATGGCGTGCCAGACCATGAAGAAGGGGATCGCGAGCCCGCACGTGGCGAGGCTGACGACGGTCCCCGCGAGCGACCAGAGCAGTGCTTGGAGCGCCTGGAACTCGACGTACTTCGACTCGCCGCGCTTGAGCGCGTACACGATGAGCGGAGCGAGCGTCCACGCGACGAAGGTGCCTCCGTGGGCAAGCAGTGCGGCGAGGCGCTCGCTCGACGTCGGCGTCGTTGCGAGTGACACCGCGGCGCCGAGCGGAGCCGCGAAGGGCCCGCCTTCGCCAGGCTCCACGTGCGTGCCGTAGTACGTCGAGGACGAGGACGAGTAGCTGTCGAAGTCGGTCATGGGACCAGTTCGCCGGTCGCGAACCGCAAATTTCAAAAATCGTTCTTCGCCAATTCGGCAGCCCGAGTGACAGGAAGATCCGTAGAGCGCCCTGGGTTGGCTCGGGGATCGCGTAGCGGCTAACCTCGTCGTTGGAGATGATGAAAGACATGACTCGCCCCTTCGCTTCGTCGCGTTTCGTCAGGAGCGCCGCGGTCGCCGGCTCGCTTTCGCTCACCGCGATCGGCGCATTGGGTTGCGCGGAGTCCGTCACGCTCGAAGGGCCGGTCGGCGTCGCTCATCGCGCTGCGCCCGCCGACGCGCAGCGGCCCGAGAGCGACATATTCGCCGAGCAGTTCACCGAAGGGGATCCCCGCGCGCTCACCGAGTTCCGCGCGACGCTCGATCGCTACGGCACGTGGAGCGAAGACCCGACGCTCGGTACCGTGTGGACGCCGTCACCGACGGAGGTCGATGGCGACTTCGTCCCGTACGCGACCGCCGGGCACTGGAGCTACGGGCAAAACGAGTACGTGTGGGTCGCCGATCAGCCGTGGGGCTGGGTGACGTTCCACTACGGACGTTGGATGTTCACGCAGAACAAAGGCTGGGCGTGGATCCCAGGTCGTCGCTACGCGGGCGCGTGGGTCGTGTGGCGCACGGGGCCTGACGGGTACGTCGGATGG
>CAXSGV010000226.1:7145-10384 GCA_964236615.1 uncultured Polyangiaceae bacterium | reverse complement strand
GAACGTCGACTCGATTGGCATCTCGAACAGCCGGTCCATCCGCGTGAGCGCAGCGCCCGGCGCCGAGGGGAGATCCGTTGCCGCCGACGTGCTCACTTTCTGCGGCTGCCCTTCGACGAGGTAGAAGCAGCCCGTGGCCTCGGCGGACACGATCTCCATCGTTCCCGTGAGCCTTCGCTCGAGCGCGTAGACGAGAAGGTGCGCAAGCGGGCGCTTGTCGAGCGAGCCGGTGGCCGAGGGGGAAGGGCGTTCGGCGGGCAGCATCGATCTACAATCTTGCTAGCACGCGGTACAATGGGGACTCAACCCGCCCGCCCTCGTGAAGTCCAACCCCGTCCAACCCTCGACCTCCGCCACCGCGCAGCCGCCTGAGCGCGGTTCGCCTCAGAACGGCGCGGTACCGAACCGGCTGGCGCAATTCGAGGTGGTCCGCCGGCTAGGTGCCGGCGGCATGGCTGAGGTATTTTTAGCCAAAAAACGGGGCGCGGAGGGGACGTTCAAGCTCCTCGTCGTCAAGCGCATCTTGCCGACGCACGGGACCTCGCGCCGCTTCCGTTCGATGTTCGTCGAGGAGGCCCAGCTCGCGACGCGTCTGAATCACCCGAACGTGGTTCAGGTTTACGAGTTCTACGACGGCGGCGACGAAGGCCAGCTCCTCGCGATGGAGTTCGTCGAAGGGCCCGACCTCGGCATGCTCATGTCGAGCGCGAAGGCGAAGGGCACTCGCGTCCCGCCGTGGGTCGGCTCGTGGATCATCGCCGAGGCCGCCAAGGGCTTGCACTACGCGCACGAGAAGAAGGACGAAGCGGGCGTGAAGCTCGAGATCGTCCACCGCGACGTGTCACCGCAGAACGTCCTGCTCTCGTTCGAAGGCGCGGTGAAGATCGCCGACTTCGGGATCGCGAGCGCGAAGATGTTCGTCGAGGAGGCGGGCGTCCTCAAAGGAAAGTTCGGCTACATGTCGCCGGAGCAGGCGCGCGGCGAGAAGGTCGATCGCCGCAGTGACGTCTACGCGCTCGGCGTGATCTTCTGGGAGGTTCTCACCGGTCGGCCCCTCCACGGCGGCCTCGGCGGTGAGGCGTTGCTCGACATCGTGCGCTCAGGCTACGTCGAGCCTCCGAGCACCTACGTGCGCGACATCCCGCCCGAGCTCGAGCTCATCGTCATGAAGGCGCTCGAAGCCCGCGCCGACGATCGCTTCGCCAGCGCGCGCGAGCTCGCCGGCGCGATCGCGCGCGCTCTCCTCGCAAAGCAGGAGCTCGTCGACGCGACGACGATCGAAGCCACGATCGCCGAGCTCGTCATTCGCGAGAACACGCGTCCCGGCGTGAGCTCGCCGTCCGCGCCGCCGTCGGCCTACGTCGCCGAGTCCGCGGGCTCGTTGGCCGCGAGCGAGCAGAACCGCACGCAAGCCGCAGTGCCGCTCGCGAAGAGCATCATCGAGGCGGGGGCCCGCGCGCCCATTTCGATCGCGCCCATTCCCGCGTCGGCCGTTCCCGCCGAGCCTCCGAAACGTCCCGCCGCCACGGGTCCTCGCGAGGTGCGTCACGTCGCTGTCGTCACGCTCCGCCTCCACGGCGTCGACAAGCTCCTCGAACAAGACCGCGCGCTCGGCGAGCGCACCCTCGACCGGCTGCGGACGATGCTCGGCGACATCGCTTACAAGCGGGGAATGCGCTGCTGGATCTGGTCGAGCGACGCCGAAGCGCGCGCGGTGGCGGGCCTCACCTCGAACCCGACGCGCGCGGCGAGCGAAGCCGCGTGGCTCGCGCTCGATACGCACGAGGCGCTCGAAGGCATCAACGACGATCTCCCGCTCGAGCTCGGCGCATCGATCGGCATCGTGCGCGGCATCGCGTCGGGCACCCGCGATCCGCAGGGCAACCTCGTTCGCTACCGGCTGCACGACCCTGCCTCGTACCTCGCCGATCGCCTCGGTCTCGAGACGCCGCTTCACCGCACGTGGGTCGCAGGCGGCGTGTACCGGCTCGTGCGTCGCGAGTTTCGCTGGGGTGATGCGCCGAGCCTCGAGCTCGATCCACAAGGCGGCGGCGCGGGTGTCGGCAACGTGCCGCCGAACATGCGGCTCTACGCCCTCGAGCGAAGCCTGTCGCGCGACGAGCGCGTGGCCGAGCTCTCGAACCTGCCGAACGATCTCGTGGGCCGCGACGCCGAGAAGGCCGATCTCCACGCCGCCTATCACGCAGCCGTGAGCACCAACAGCGGCGCTGTCACGTGCCGCGCCGTCATCGGCGAGATGGGTATCGGCAAGACCGCGCTCGTCGCGACCTTCCTCGCCGAGCTTCCGCCGAACGCGCGGCTCGTGCGCGTCGAGTGCTCGCCGGTGAAGATGGAGATGCCGCTCAGCGCGGTCGCCGAGATCGTGCGCGACGCGATCGGCACGACCGGCGACGAGCCGTTCGAGGATGTCGTCAGCCTCCTCGCGCGTGCGGGGGGCGCATCACCGCCCGCGGGCGAAGCGCATCACCCGATGATCGTGCGCCTCGCCGAGCTCGCGACGAACCGGCCACTCGGTGGCGGCGACGACGAGGACGCGCACTACCGCCGCAAAATCGTGACGCAGGGTCTCCGCACGTTGCTCGCCGCGATCGCCATGCAGCAGCCTCTCGCGCTCGTGGTCGAAGGCCTTCAATGGGCCGACAAGCAGAGTCACGAGATCCTCGCCGATCTTCTGAAGACGGTCGATCCACTTCCGATCCTGATCTTGCTCGTCGCGCGACCGGACGAGCGCGTCGCGTCGCTCGTCGAGGGCATCGTGCGCGTCGAGCTCCAGGGGCTCGGCACCGAGGAGCAAATTCGTCTTGTCGAAGCGCGCCTCGGCGTCCGCGAAGGCGTGCGGCAGGTCTGCGCCGACCTCTTGCCGAAGGTCGGCGGCAACCCGTTCTTCCTGCTCGAGATGGTCGACGCGTTGCTCGAGCGCGGCACGCTCGAGATCCGCGAAGAGGCCACGAACGACGGCTCGGGCGACATGCAGCACGTGCTCGCGCGTACCGAGCGCGCCGAGAGCGGCCTCGGTCTTCCGTCGACGCTCGAGCAGCTGCTCGGCGATCGCCTGCGGGAGCTTCCAGCCGAAGAGCATGCGATCGTCGATTGGCTCGCGATCGCTGGCGGACCTCTCGTGCAGCCCGATCTGGCAAAGCTCACGCGCGCCGAGAACGACGACGCGATCATGCGTCTGTGCGCACGCGGTCTCTGCGATCGCAAAGGCGAGTCGATCG
>CAXSGV010000226.1:2580-7135 GCA_964236615.1 uncultured Polyangiaceae bacterium | reverse complement strand
CGTCCTCGACTTCCGCCATCCGCTCACGCGCGACGTCGCCTACCTCGCGCTCGATCCGACCGATCGCGTGCAGATGCACCGGGCGCTCGGCGAGCACCTCGGCCAGACGTCGCTCGGTCGCGGGCTCTCCGCTGCGATCGTCGCGCGCCACCTCGCGCGTGGCGAGGCGGGATCGCAGGCCGCGGCTTTCTATCTCGAGGCCGCGAACGCAGCGAAGAACGGCAACCAGACGCAGCTGTCGCTTCGCTACTACAACCGCGCGCTCGGCCACCTTCACCCGAACGATCTACGGCGCATCGTCGCGCACGAATCGCTCGAGTCGATCCTCCGCGTGCTCGGGCGCCGGCGCGAGCGCATCCGCCACCTCGAAGCTCTTCGCAAGCTTGCGCGCCGCGCGGGCACACCGCGCGTCGCTTGCCTCGCGCTCTTGCGCACGGCGCGCTTCGATCTCGACGAGGGCCGGCTCACCCATGGCCTTCCGATCGCACGCCAGGCCGCGGAGGTCGCGCACAGCGTGCAGCACGCCAATTTCGAAATCGAGGCCGAAGCGCTCGTCAGCGAGCTTCTCCGCGAGCTCGGCGACGTGCAGGGCGCGCTGGCGGCATGCGACCGCGCGCTCGCCGCCTGCAACCCGAACGTGAACCCGAACGTGCCGCCGCGTGCACGCGCCGAGGTCCTGCGATCGCGCGGCGTTCTGCTCCGTCGCGTGGGCCGCGTGCGCGAGGCCGTCGATGCCTACGTCGACTCGATCGCGGTCTTTCGCAAGGTCGGTGCGCGTCGCCAGGAGGCGCGCGCGAAGCACGTGCTCGCGTTCGCGGTGTTCTGCCAGGGCCGCTACGAGGACGCGATCGCGCTCGCACAGGAGTCGATTCAGATCGATCTTTCGATCGGCGGTCGCTTCCAGCTCGCCAACACGCTCACGAACATCGGCCAGGCTTATTACAAGGTCGGTGATCTCCCGCGCGGGCGCGCCTACCTGAAACGCGCGCGCGAAGCCCACGAGCGCTACGGCGATCAAGATGCCCGTGCCGATACGCTGACCGTCAGCGCGGAGATCGAGATCGAGGCCGGCGACTTCCAGGCGGCCGAAGCCTTTCTCGACGACGCAGCGGCGCTCAACGCCGCCACCAACAATGCGTACGATCGCACGCACGAGACCATCGTTCGCGCGCAGCTCGCACGTTTGCGGCGCGACTCTCGTGCGGCGATCGCCTTTGCCGTCGAAGCGCGTCGCGCAGCCGAAAACCAGGCGCTCGTGTCCTTTCACTTCTATGGGCTCGCGATCGAGGCGGCGGCGCGCGTCGATGCCGGGGAAATGCACGCCGCGACGCTGCTCGCGACCACGGCGCTCGGCGCCGTCGAGACACTTCAAGGCTGCGAATACGGCCTCGACATCCGCGTTCTGTGCGCGGACGCCTTGAAGCGCGCGGGCTCGCCGCAAGCGCCCAATGCGCGTCAGCGTGCGGTGGATCACGCGGCTGCGCTAATGTCGACCATCCGCGACAGCCGCCTTCGCACGCTCTTCACCAAGCGGTCGATTGTGGCGGCTCTCTTCGACGCCACACCGACGCCACTTTTGGAAAGCCTCGAACTACGACCATGACAGCGACCTCGAGCCCCGGCGGCACCGCCGCGAAGCACCGCCGCATGGCGATGATCCTCTCCGGAGGCGGCGCGCGCGGCGCCTACGAGGTCGGCGTCCTCTGGTACATCTTCGACGATCTCACGCGACTCCGCGGCGCACCTCCGCGCCTCGACATCCTCTCGGGCACGAGCGTCGGTGCAATCAACGCGTGTTACCTCGCCGCGCACCTCGCCGATCCGGTGCTCGGACTTCGACGCCTCGTCGAGCTGTGGAGCGAGCTCCAGCTCACGCGCGTGCTCGGCTTCGGCATGCGCCAAGTCGTTCACCTTCCGCGCCTCGCGATCGGCGGCGGCGACGAAGGCCGCGGGCTGTTCGACGTGCGACCGATGGCCGATCTCGTCCAGCGCGAGATCTCGTGGCGCGCGGTCGCTCGTTGCCTGCGTCGCCGGCAGCTCCGCGCGCTCTCCGTCTCGTGCACCGAGGTCTCGACCGGGCGCACCGTCGTCTTCATGCAGACGTCGCCCGACCTCGACATCCCCGCGACCTCGCCGCCGCGCACGCTGTTCCGCGCCGATCACATTGGCCCGCACCACGCGCTCGCGAGCGCCGCGATCCCCCTCCTTTTCCCCGCGGTGAAGATCGACGACGAGCTGTACCTCGACGGCGGGCTTCGCCAAAACACGCCCATCGCCCCCGCGCTTCGTCTCGGTGCAACGCACATCTTCGCGATCGGGAGCTCGCGCGAAGTGCACGGCTTTCAGACGAACGAGAGCGGCGGCAAGCTCATACGCTCACCCGGCGCCGCGTTCCTGCTCGGGAAGATCCTCAACGCGTTCCTCCTCGATCACGTCGACGTCGACATCGAGCTTCTCACGCGTCTCAACCATGTCATCGAGGACGGCACCACCGCGTTCGGCGACGTGTTCATCGACGCGATCAACGCCGAGGCGCGGAAACGCAGTGCGCAGCCGTACCAGCACGTCGCGTCGATCACGGTGCGCCCAAGCGAGGACATCGGCCGTCTCGCGAGCGAGCACGTTCGCAAAGGTCGCTACCGCGGCGATCCCTTCGTGACGAAACGCCTCTTCTCGCTGCTCGACTTCGGCGTTGGCAATGAAGCCGACCTCGCGAGCTACCTCCTCTTCGACGGAACGTTCTGCCGCCAGCTCATCGAGATGGGACGTGCCGACGCCGCCGCACGCAAGGATGAGCTCCTCGAATTTTTTGGCGACCGCGCCGAGGATAACAACGGCGATCCGCCGAAAGAAGCGAGCGGGACCTGGGACCGCGCCTCGATCGGCATCCCGCTCGGGACCTGAGAGGTCGGACGCGTTACTCTTCTCTGTTCGAGCGATGTCAGAAGCGATCAGCCACCGCGCAGGCCATCTCCTTGGCGGAAGATGGCTGCTCGAGGAGCTCCTCGGGTTCGGTTCCGTAGGCGAGGTGTACAGCGCGTGCGAGACCGGCACGGGTCGCCGCGTCGCGATCAAGCTGCTCCGACCACGGCACGTGGAGTCGAAGGAGGTCGTCGAGCGCTTCATGCGCGAGGCGCGGGCGGCGAACCTCGTGCGGCATCCGCACGTCGTCGACCTCTACGCGGTCGATCAAGACGAGATGGGCACGCCGTTCATCGTGCAGGAGCTCCTCGTAGGCTCCACGCTCGCGAAGCACCTCGACGACCTCGGTGGGCGCGTGCCCATCCAGGTCGTCCTCGACGTCATGCTCGCCGTGATCGACGCGGTGGGGTTCGCCCACAAGATGGGGATCGTCCACCGCGACATCAAGCCGGAGAACATCTTCCTCGCGAAGGTGAAAGGGCTGATCGTGCCGAAGCTGCTCGACTTCGGGATCTCGCGGATCATGGAGGAGCCCGGCGAACGCCTGACCGCAGGCGATACCGCGCTCGGAACCCCCGCGTACATGTCACCGGAGCAGAGTCGCGGCGCGCGCAACGTCGACGCGCGTACCGATGTCTGGGCGCTCGGCGTCATCCTCTACGAGCTCATTGCCGGGCGCCTCCCCTACGACGTCGAGAGCGTCCGCGATCTCGCCATCAAGATCGCCACCGAAGACCCGATCCCGATTGCCGTCACGGCGCCGAGCACGCCGTTCGCGATCCAAGAGGTCATCATGCGTTGCCTGTCGCGTAACCGTGAGGGTCGCTACCCCGATGGGGCGGCGCTCGCACGTGACCTACGCGACGCGCGCGACGAAGACCTCGGCTTGTCGACGACCGGCGTTCATCTCGCGAAGGACGTCCAGTTCCGACGAGACCCGATCGGGCGGTAACGTTCGGTCACAAGCCGATGCGGGCTACCACCTCCGCGCCGCCCTTGTCGTGAAAACCAACGACGATGTCCTCGTCGTTCGTGACGAGGATCTCCACACCGACCGCGCGCTCACCCCATCCGACGAGCTCCGACCACGCGGCATCGGGCGAGGCGGCTACGAAGATGTGGCTCTCCCCCTCTGGCTCGTTCGCCACCGCAATCACGTGAGATGCGGTCCACGCGAGCGCGCGCGTCTCGAGCGGACCCCACGCGGTGACCGTCCGCCGCCATGCAGCGCTCCGCTCGTCGAGCACGAGGAGCGCCTCCGTGGTTGCCGGCGCCAGGTGCTTCTCGATGACCGCGATCTCTCGCCCACGCACCGCGCAGGGCCCATTGGGACGGTAACCGGCGGCAACCTCGCTCGTGCGCGGTGGCTTCGGAGCCCCTGGCGGCGACGCGCCGCTGAGCGTGTATTTCGTCTCGGCCGAGCTGAAGGCGCGGACGAGGCCACTTGAATCAGCACATATCGACTGGACGGCGTGATCCTGATCCGCCAACGGTGCACGGGTGCTCCACGGATTCTGCGCGCTGGTCCACATCGCATCGGTGGGCTGCTGCAGCGTATCGCCGACGAGATTCGAGATGCCGAAGCCCAGGACAAAAGGCGCGATAGGCCAGGTGGCAAAGATGCCGCCGGCCT
>CAXSGV010000226.1:0-2570 GCA_964236615.1 uncultured Polyangiaceae bacterium | reverse complement strand
TCATCACCCCCGTGACGATCTCGGCATTGGCGGCCTTGAAGGCCGAGATCTGCGCCGAGAAGTCGTCCGACAGCGGCTGGTAGCGGCCGGGATCGGTCAGCGCGATGCCGCCGGCCTGGGTGTTGGGCTTCGGAGAGTGCGCAGCGTCGCGGGACCAGCCGCGGCCATCCCACCGCCAGATCGTGTACTCCCCGAAGCTGGAGCCGCAGATCATCGATCCGCCTGCGTTCTCGACGAACCAGAGCCGCCGCTCCGAGAGCTTTCCGAATACGGCGCCGACGCCACTGCACACGTGCACGCCGTGCTGACCGTTGATGTCACCGGTGCGTTTTTGAACCCGCGGAAGACCGCGCGAGAGCTTGTCCTCGTCGACCCACGCGTCGTTCGCGAGCCGGCTGACGAAATAGCGATCGTCTGCGACGCGTACGCGAATCAAGTCGCCGCCCGTCGCGAAGACTTTCATCGACGACTCCTTCGCGGAGGCCAGGTGCGTCACGCTGCGCGCGCGCGTCCGAGGCAGCTCGGGGGATGCCGATCGAGTATCGGCGTCGCGCGCGCCTGCATCCCACGCGAAGGCCGGTGCCTGCTGGCCTCCGCTCTCGGTCGGCGGCGCGGGCCTCGCACCGGCACACGCTACCGCAGAGAGCGCGACGGCAAGGGCGACAGACTTCACCACGAGCTCAGGGCTTGCGCTTCTTTCGCAGGTCCCGCGCGTCGCGGATGATCTCCGTGAGATCGTCGGGACCGTCCATCTGCGTGGTGTGCTCGTCGTCGTTGAAGCCGGGGACCGCGGGCGCGGTGCTTGCGGGGCGTGCGGGCGCGTTGCGTCCGGGTGCGTTTCTGGAGGCGATGCCACTGCGGGCTTCGCGGAGGAGCTCGAGCGCGTCGTGACGCACCTCGGTCTCGCCACCATCCGCGTCGAAGTCGTTGTTGTAGAACTGCGGGTCGCGCGTGATCTCGGTGGGCATGTCGTCGAACTGATCGCGGTCGGCGCGCTCGCGGCGGGCGGTGTCTTCTTCGAGGTACTCGACCGGAATTTCGACCGAGCTTGGCGTGGTCGGCAGCGGAACGATCTCGCGGAGCCGACGCGCGCCGCTGTTCGATGGCAGCAGGCCCGGCCGCGGCACCGACGGCGGCGAGGGACGAATGCCGCCGAACGTCTGGCGCGCGATCTCGTTCACCTGTGGCGAGGAGGGCGTCGGGTTGTGAGGAATGTGCGGCTGGGCGACGTGGCGGTCTTTCAGCGCGAGCATCTCACGCTGGAACTCCGCCGCCGTCTGGTAGCGATCGACGCGATCGCGCTTGAGCGCCTTTTCGAGCACGCGGTCGAAGCCCGCGGGCAACGCGGGACGCAGCTCGCGCATTGGGTGCGGTGTCGCGGTCAGGATCTGGAGCAAGAGCGCGTTGTAGTTCGCGGCGAGAAACGGACGCCGCCCCGTGAGCGCTTCGTAGAGCATGACGCCGCACGCGTAGAGATCGACGCGGCCGTCGAGATCGCGATCGCCGCGGGCTTGCTCGGGTGACATGTAGAACGGCGTGCCCATCACCATCCCGGTTCGCGTGAGGTCCATGTCCTCTTCGCGCTCGCCTGACATGACCGGCGACATCATCTTCGAAACGCCGAAGTCGAGCAGCTTGGCGACCGACAAGAAGTTCGGGCGATCGACGAGGAAGATGTTCTCGGGCTTGATGTCGCGGTGAACGATGCCCTTCTCGTGCGCGACGATGAGCCCGGCAAGGACTTGCGACATGATGTCGACGACGTCGTCGAACGGCAGGCCACCTTCGTTCGCGATGCGATCGGCGAGCGTGCGGCCGAGGAGCCGCTCCATGACGAGGTAGGGGCTACCGTCGTCGAGCATCCCGAGATCGTAGACCTCGCAGATGTTGGGGTGACCGATGGCCCCCGCGGCGCGTGCCTCCTGGTGAAAGCGCTTCACGGCGACCTTCTTGCGCGCCTGTTGCGGATGGAGAACCTTCACCGCGACCGAGCGCCCGATCGTGATGTGCTCCGCTTCGTAGACGGTGCCCATGCCGCCTTCGCCGAGCACGGACCGCACGATGTACTTGCCGTCGATGGTGCGACCGACGAGCCCCCGGTTGAGACCGTTGATCGCGGTCATGCCGTCGGACGGGCGTGGAGGTCGCGAGGACGACATGCGCGGCGGACGCGGGACACGCGAAGCCGGGGACTCCGGCACCTCGGGGCGCGAGTAGTCCTCTTGCTGAAAAAGGATCTTCCCCGTGACCGGGCAGATCGTCATCGTCGCCTCGTGCGGCCGACCGCAGTGCGGACAACGAATGAAGCGGTCCTTCACCCAGGCCTCCGCGACACGCCGGACACCCTTGCCGTATTTGCAGCGACGACGTGATCGGAGACCAACTTCAAACCTCCCATCAGACTATGCCTGCGCGCCAGCTTGAGCAACGGCGCGCGGTCCGCGAAACAGGAGAGGTGCGTGCCTTCCTCACCCACCGTCGCAGCGGCTCGTGGGCGCAGCGCGCTATCTCATCGGGCGGTGCGGCGAGAAGTGCGCATTCGCTCGAAACGATCCACGATGGAAATGCGG
>CAXSGV010000225.1:3997-10406 GCA_964236615.1 uncultured Polyangiaceae bacterium | reverse complement strand
ATCGGGCAGGCCTCGAGAGAGCCCGGCGGCAGCGCCCGACCCGGCGAAGAATCGAGCTTGGAGCCGCGAAGGAACGGCGCGGGATCGATCGTGACCACCTTGGCGGCACGCTGGCCGTTGCCCGGAAGCACGACCGCGATCTCGTACGCGCCGGCGGCTGCAGCAGCGCCACCGTCGGTGCCCGATAGCGTGCCGCGCGGGATGATCGCGATCGGACCAGGCGCTTGCGGCAGCGCGCACACGGGCCACGACGTGAGATCGGGAACGGGACGGCTCGCGCTCGGGATGTCCTGCGAGTCGCCGAGGATCTCGCGGTTCGACACGCCGTAGAGCGCGGACTTGTTGGGCTCGGCGGCAGCGACGAACGTCATCTGGCCGTCGGGCGCCACGGCGATGTCGGTCGGGATGTGACCGACGACGAGGAAGTTGATGCCCGGCGTCGAGCGATCGAGATCGACGACCGCGCCGCGCGTGAGATCGACGACGGCCACCTCGCCGCGCGACGACTGCGTCACGAGCGCGAAGAGGTGGTTCGGAAGGAACGTACCGTCGGTGTTCGGCGGAACCGGCGCGCAGTCGGCTTGAACCGTCGGCTCGGGCGGAATCGCCACGGGGAAGATCGCGCCGGGGTCGTAGCGGTAGACGCGCATGCACACGACATCGACACGCTGCGCGCGCTCGAACGTGCGGAGCGGAACGTTGACCGGCGTTTGCGAGCAGCTCGACGTCGAGGCGGTGACGACCGACGCGAGGACGGCGATCGTGGAGGTGAAGGCGATGGTCGAAACGATCCGAGACCAGCGCGTGCGCATGAACGTGCGCTTGTACATCATTGCGAACCCTTCGGAGGCACCGGGTGTCCGAGCTGGAACACGACCGTCTCGAACGTCGACTTGTCGATGCGCGCGTTGTCGAGGTCGAGCACCTGGACGAACGAGTTGGTGAAGCTCGCTACGTAGGCGAAGCGGTAGCGACGAAGGTCGAGGCCGGGCTCGCGCGCGTCCTTCGGTACCGGACGGCGGAGGGCGACGTCCTCGATGTTGAAGGGGTCGAACGTGATCGCGAAAGGACCTGCGCCCACGCGAATGATGTTCTCGACCGCGCCTGCTTCCGGGTCGTAGATGAAGATTGTCGCCGAATCGAAGCAAACGATGAACACGCGAAGCGCGTAGTTCCCGTCGGCGTCGACGATAGGTGCAAGATACAACCTCGATGGTCCGGCCGAGAGCGGCACGTTGCCGAAGATCGTGAGCTTGTCGGGATCGAAGCTGCCGTCAGCGAGCGTCGATGCTTCGCCGACCTCGCCGAGGATCATCGAAGCGGGGCTGCGGTTCGCAAAGAAGATGCGCGCCGGAAGTCGCGCGCAGGCAGCGATGTCGCGGTCGACGTCGTCTTGCGTGCGCGGCGGGCGCGCGCCCGGGTCGACAGCACTGACCTGGGCTTTGCACACGATGCGGGGGGTCGGATCGGCGATGATGCCGCGCGAGTCGGAGCCGCCCGCGTTGGCGGTGAGTGAGAATGCCGCCTCCTTCACGAGGAACGGGCGCACGAGCGCGGAGCTCGGCGTGGTGCTGCCCTCGTCGGAGTAGTAGCGGAGAAGCGCGAGCTCGGGGTTGTTGCGGCTCGTCTGCAAGAACGCCGGGCGTGGGGCGCCGACGCCACCGGGCCACGCGTCCTTGTCGTGGGGGATAGCCGTGATGCCGTTTCCGCCGACGACGAGGCCGTCGACCACGAACTGGAGCGCCGGCGCGCCGAGGCGCTGGCCGCTGGGATCGAGACCGCTCGAGAAGAGGCTCGTCTTCGTGTCGGTCTGGTGCGTGACGACGATCGCGGTGCCGTCCTCGCTCTGCGCCATGCCGAAGGGCTCGCCCGGCATCGTGAGCCCGCGGGTGTTGCCGGGCTCTTGTGCGTTGTTGCCGGCGTGGTGCCCGACGTCGCAGCGGTTGCCGGAGCGGGGGCCGCAGTCGATCGCGAAGGGGGCGTAAGGCAGCGCCGGGTCTTCGGGCGGCGCGACCTCGGGGTCGTCGGCGGCGACGTCGGCCCACGTGATCGACGCATCGCCACGGACGGGAACGTAGAGGCGGTTGCCGTTTTCCGAGCGTTGAAGGTCGGTCGCGAAGGCGCCGATGATCGCCGAGTCACGGACGTAACGCGTGGAGTCGACGGGCGGCGCGCAGGAGTCACCGACGTTGAGCTTCGTACCGCCGGTGGGTGCCGTGTTGGGGCACCCGTTGCGCTCGGGGATGCCCTCGATCGCGTTCGCGTTCGGGTTGGTGGGGTCGCCGCCGGCGAAGATCGCGGCATGACGACGGATCAGATGGAGATCGTACGACTTCAGCGTCCCGCCGTTCCACTGCAGGTCGAAGTCGGCGTTGACGACGTAGAGAACGTTGCCGCCGCGCGAGACCGTGAGGCCTACGGGAAAGTAGAAAGTCTTGTCGGGCGGATCCGTTCCGTCGCCCGCCGAGTAACACGCGGTAAGCGCAAGAGCCGCACCCGCGAAGAGCCGCCGAAACGTCATTTCGCGGGCAGCCTAGTTGGGCCACCTTCCGGTGTCCACGCTATCCCAAGCGCCAGCCAAAACGCGTGCGGCGCCGCCTCACCGCCGCCTCACCGCCACAGCCCCCGTGGCAACTCTGCGTGGCACGGATCCCGCTTCGACGCGAGCCTACAGCTCGAGGATGATGACACCGCGCTGCCCTTCGTCCTCGGAAACTTCGGGACGCGGGCGGGGGCGCGGCATTTCCTTGGGGAGCTCGAGCTGAGGTTGCGGCTGCTCGTGGCGTGCGCGTTCCTCTTCTTCTCGCTTACGAATCTGCTCGATGATGAAGGGAGGGAGCATCAGGGTCCTCCTATCGAAAAGTTCTGTGGAGCGTGGGAGTGCGTGCGCTTCGTGAGAAGCCGAGGTGCAACGCACGGCAACCGCGCCGCGCGCCTTCCCAAATAGTTAGCAACTGCGATGCCAGGGTCAAGACTTCGGCTTTCACGCCCTTGAGGTCTTCGCCGCCCGAGCGCGCGGCGTCAAGCCGTGATGAGGGTAATGACCATGGTAGTCTCGCGGCGGTGAACGGACGCCGCGGACATCTGGCGTGGTGCTGGTGGGCGCTCGCGTTCACCCTCGGAATCTGCGGAATATCCGGCAAAGAGGCGTTCGCCTCGCCGAGCGGCCCCTTTGCTCTCGATGGCAACGACTGGGAGGGATGCGCGGATTTCGTGCGCCTCGCCCGCGAAGAAATCGGCGATGCGCGGGTGGTTCCGACCGGAACGCTCGACCTTGCCGCCCTCCGTCCCGAGGACAGCGTCATCGTGCTGCACCCCGTCAAATCGCTCGACGCCGGCAGCCTCGCGCGCTTCATGCGCGCGGGCGGGCGCGTCGCGCTGCTCGACGACTTCGGCAGTGGCGACGGCCTGCTCGAGCACTTCGGTCTCGAGCGCGTACCGCTCCCGCGACACCCGGCCGAGATGCTGCGCGACAACCCGTCGCTCGCTCTTGCCGAGCCGGCGAGCCTTCACCCCGTCGTCACCGACATCACGTTCGTCGTCACCAACCACGCGACCGGTCTTCGTCATCCCGATCTCTCGCCGGTGCTCAAGGTGCGCGGCAAAGGCGAGCCCGACGTGCTCGTCGCCGTTGCGGGCGCGGTAGGCCAGGGTCGACTTCTCGCGGTCGGCGATCCGTCGACGGTCATGAACTCGATGTTGCGTTACCCAGGCAACCGCACCTTCGCGCGCGCGATCGTGCGCTACGCAGGCGACGACGACGTTTGGGGAAAGCGCGCGGGCCATGTCTTTCTCTTGAGCAACGGCTTCGAGCAGAAAGGTGTCTACGGCGAAGAGGCGGGGACCTTCTCCGATATGCACGAGCGACTTCGCGACGTGAACGACGCGCTCGGGACAATGCGCAAAGACGGCGTACCCGCGTGGGTCTCGTACCTCGCTGCGGTGTCGGTCGGCCTCGGCATCGTGCTCTGGGTCGGCGCGAACGCGGGACGCACGCACCGCGCGATCGTTCCGCGGTTCACTCGCTTGATCCCGCTCGCCGCGCAGGGGGGCGTTGCCGGTCACGCCGCAGTGATCGGCGCTCCGCGAACGTCGCGGGCGCTTGCGATGCTCGAGCTCAAAAGCGCCCTCGAAGAGGAGCTCGCGCTCAGGCTCGACCTCGATCGGATCCCGGCGCACGACGTGCTGCTCGCGCGCGTGGCGTCGGTGAAGCTCCTCGACGCGGAAGGCGTACACGCCTTGAAGCAGCTTCTGTTACGAATGGCGAACATCGAGACGATGGTGCTCTCGCGGCGCGTCGCCGCGATGCGAAAGATTGCGGACGGCGAGGTGCTCGTGACGGCGAAGGTGATCCGGGATCTGTTGCAGCGGGCGAGGAAGCCTTCGTGACGGCCCAACCCGTAGGGGCGGTCGCCGCCAACGAAGTCGCGGCTGCGAAAGAGCGCATCGAGGATCTTCGCAAGGAGGTCGCACGCGCGTACATCGGCTCGAACCGCGCGCTCGAGATGATGCTCATCGCGCTCCTCGCGCGCGGGCACGTGCTCCTCGAAGGCGTGCCTGGTGTCGCAAAGACCACGCTCGTGAAGGCGTTCGCGATGGCGCTCGGTTGCAGCGCGCGCCGCATCCAGTTCACGCCCGATCTGTTGCCCGCCGACATCACCGGCACCTACGTGCTCTCGCCGAAGGACGGCACGTTCACCCTGCGCGCCGGGCCCGTGTTCGCGAACGTCGTTCTCGCCGACGAGATCAACCGCGCGCCCGCGAAGACGCAATCGGCCTTGCTCGAAGCGATGCAGGAGCGCCAGGTCACGATCGAGGGTGATCGCTTCGAGCTCCCCCTGCCCTTCCTCGTGCTCGCCACGCAAAACCCGATCGATCTCGAAGGCACCTACCCGCTTCCCGAGGCGCAGATCGATCGCTTCCTCGTGCGCGTCGCGATGGGTTACCCGCAACCGCGCGAAGAGGCGCAGATGGTTCGCACCTACGGCACGGAGCCGCCGACCATCCGCCCCGTCTTGAGCCCCACCGACGTCGCTGCACTGCAGGCGATCTGCAACCGGATCCACGTCGAGGACGATCTCTACGACTACGCCGTCGGTCTCACGTCGTTCACGCGCGCGCATCCGCGGGTCGCCCTCGGTGCGAGCCCACGCGCGACGCTCGGCCTCGTGCAAGCGGCGAAGGGCTACGCGCTCATGAATGGTCGCCCGTTCGTGGTGCCGGACGACGTGCGTGCCGTCGCACCGGCCGTGCTCTCGCATCGCCTCGTCCTCGGCGCCGACGCCGATCAGGACGCGAAGTACCGTGCGCTCGTGATCGACGAAGCGCTCTCGAAGGTCAGCTACCGCCGCGGCGTTCGCGCCGTCTGACGGGACGGATGACGAGCCCCTACCGCGAGGGAGGCACGCCTCGCTGACCGCGCCGCGCGCAAGAGCGCGGCCCCGACCTGAGCGTTCACGCAACGTTCTGTTCCGCCCCGCGCGCTTGTTCACCCTCCCGCGGAGGCGCACGCTCTTCCCATGACCAAACAGCCGACCATCTTCCTCCCTCACGGAGGCGGCCCCTGCTTCTTCATGGACTGGACGATGGGCCCGAAGGACACGTGGGACAAAACCGCGGCCTGGCTTCGCAGCATCGGCGCGTCGCTTCCTGAAACGCCAAAGGCGATGCTCGTCGTGTCGGCGCATTGGGAAGAGAAGGTTCCGACGGTGACGACGTCGGCGACACCTACGCTGCTCTTCGATTACTCCGGTTTTCCGAAGCACACCTACGAGCTCACTTGGCCCGCGCCCGCATCACCCGAGCTCGCGCAGCGCGTGCGCAGCTTGCTGGACGCCGCTGGCATCGCCTCGCAAGAAGACGATCGTCGCGGGTTCGATCACGGCGTCTTCGTGCCGCTCAAGGTCGCGTTCCCCGAGCCGACGGTTCCCGTCGTTCAGCTCTCGCTGCAGCGCGGGCTCGATCCGGCGCAGCACCTCGCGATCGGCCGCGCGCTCGCGCCGCTGCGTGACGAGGGCGTCCTCATTCTCGGGAGCGGCATGAGCTACCACAACATGCGCGGATTCATGAGCGAGGCAGGCCTCGGGCAATCGAAGCGCTTCGGCGCGTGGCTCGCAAAGACGGTCGCCGAAGATCAGCCGGCACGCGATCGCGATCTCACGAGCTGGGCGACGGCGCCGGACGCACGCGCGTGCCACCCGCGCGAAGAGCATCTGCTTCCCTTGATGGTCGTTGCCGGCGCAGCGGGGGCCGATCGCGGGCGCGAAGTGTTCAAGGACAACGTGATGGGCGTCGACGTCGCCGCCGTCCATTTCGGCTGAGCGCGCTGACCGCGCCTCGCGCGCTAAAGCTTTTTGATCGTCAGGCTCGACACTTCGACCGACGCGCCCTTCTTGGCGCGCAAGGCGAC
>CAXSGV010000225.1:0-3987 GCA_964236615.1 uncultured Polyangiaceae bacterium | reverse complement strand
ACGATCGCGCCGATCACTCCTTGACCTTCTCGGCGGCCGAGGCGACGTCGCCCTTGGCGTAAGCACTCGGCAGGGTGGCGTGGAGCTCTTTGCCGCCGACGACGGCGTCGAGCTTGGTGCCCTTCACCGAGATCTTCACGTGGTAGGTCGCGGCCATCGGGATGTACTCGCCTGCGGTGAGATCGCTCTCCGCGCCGGACTCGTCGCTCGCGCGAAGCGAAGCGTGGGTGGGGCCTGCCGTCGGGATGAGGAGCAGCGTGACGCCGCGGATCGCATCTTTCGCTGCGATCGC
Organism: uncultured Polyangiaceae bacterium; assembly: GCA_964236615.1. GTDB lineage: Bacteria > Myxococcota_A > Polyangia > Polyangiales > Polyangiaceae > CAXSGV01. The sequence goes on along the minus strand of CAXSGV010000225.1, from coordinate 3,695 downwards.
GTGCACCATGATGCCGCCGCCGTCGCCGCTCACGCGGACGTCACCTTCGACGACGATGTCGTCTGAAGGGGCGGGCGTCGCGATCGCGTCGAACCCTTTGTCGGTCGTACCTTGAACGCGGACGCGGTTGCCGCCGACGACGCCGCCCTTCGGCGTGCCTTGGAGGCGCGCAAAGGCAAGGCCGCCGTCGGCCCAGCTCGCGGCGTCCGTGACGGGGACGCGCGCCGTGGGCAGCATCGCGAGCGAGAGCGGCTGGCCGTCGCGGCGAACGCCGGTGACGACACCCGAGTCGCCGCGCGTGATCTCCCAGCGATGACCGACGAGCGTGAAGCTCGTGGCCGACCCGTTCGGGGCGAGGCGCACCGAGGTCGCGAGCGTGGACTCGGTCGATCCGTCGTTGCCCTTCGGCTTACCGACCGCGAGCGAGAGCCCATCGGGCGACGTGGTGTTGGACGCGAACGCGGCGAGCACGCCGAGCGCGTCGCTCAAGATGGCCGCGCCTTCCGGACGCCCCGCGAGGAAGCGCACGAACGCGAGATCGACGGTGCGCGGCGCGTCCGTGACGAGAAGATGGACCGCCGAGGCGAGCGCGTTCTCGGTCGAGAGGTCGGTCTTGCCGAGAAGCTTCGACGCGTCCCCCGTGACGGAGCGAACGTCGCGATCCGCCTGAAGGCGAAGCTCGCCACGCGTATCGAGCGCGCGCCTCACGGCGAAGAGCGAGAGCTCGCGCGCGAGATCGGACGCCGCAGGATCGGTGGAGCCCGCCTCGACGTCGTCGGAGAACGGGTTCACGAGCGCCGCGCCGCCGGTGGTCGCGGCGACGAGCGGGCTCTTCACGGCGAGCACTTGTCCGCGCGCATGCACGCCGGGCTTGTCGTCGCCGAAGTAGATTGAGGTCGCGTCGACCCGCGCTGCAGGCAGCCGACCGAGGACGGCGCGCACACGCTCGACCTGGGCGTTCGTGGCCTTACCCGAGTCGCAGATGAGAAGGCCTAGCTCGGTGAGGAAGGAGCGCCGCGCGCCCGTGAGGCCGAGACGATCGGCGGCATCGACGCGCCAGGTCGGGCTCTCGTTCATGAGGTCGAGCAGCGCGAGCTGGGCCTGCGCGCGTACGCGCGTGGCCGCGGGGGATAGCTGCGCGTCGGACTTGAGCCACCTCGGGTTCTTGTCGATGTGCTGCGCGAGCGACTTGGCGCAGTCGTCGTAGGTCTGGAGCGAGATGCCGGTCTGCGGCTCGCGACCGATGCCGCGCTTGGGACCCGTGCCTGCGATCTCGGTGTCGAGGAACGTGTAGATCTTGAGCAGCTCGGCGATCGCCTCGGGGTGCTGATCGAGATCGCCCGCGTGGCGCGCGAGGATGTCGTTCGCGCGCGCGATCGTACCGCGCGTCGCCGCGAGCGCGAGCACGGACCGGGATGGCGTCGACGCGCCGCCGAACACGAGGTCGCGGAGGAAGACGACGCGCGCGTCGTTGAACACGACGGGCACGAGCGCGTCGCTCATCGCCGTCACCGACTCGTCCATCGACAGATCCGGACGGGCGACGAACGCGCGCACGCGCTGTGCGTTCGCAGGCTGCGCGGTGGCGACGTACTGCTTGATCTGCGCGCTCTCGCTCGGGCTCAGAACCGCGTGCGCCGGAGCGCCCGGAAGGAGCCCGCCTGCGAGAAGGCAGGCGGGAACGAGCGCGCGACGGCGCCTCCGCGGGTGCATCTACTTCTTGCCGGACGTGGCCTCGGCGGCCCCGCCTTCGCTCTTCTTCTCGGCTGCGGTGCTCTTGGCGACGCTCTTCGTGCTCTCAGGGGCGCTCTTCGCAGCGGCGGGTGCGCTCTTCGCCGGGGCGGGAGCGCTTTTCGCAGCGGCCGGTGCGCTCTTCGCCGGGGCGGGAGCGCTCTTCGCATCCGCGGGGGCGCTAGCCGCGGCCTCGGGAACCTCGACGTCGTCGTCATCGTCGTCGTCGTCGTCATCATCATCATCATCGTCGTCGTCGCCCAGATCGGACATCGACGGCAGCGACGGCTCGGAGGGCATGGGACGCCCTTCTTTTTCGGCGAGCTGACGCGCCTTCTCGGCGGCGATCTTCGCTTGCGCGACCTTCTGCATGATCTGCGGCTTGGGCGCGATGAGCACGGTCATCGTGCGCGCTTCCATCATGGCGCGGGACTCGATGTTCGAGAGATCCTCGGTCGCCGCGATGACGAGCTGCAGCTGCTCCTGCGCCTTTTCGGGGTGGGTGATCTCGCGACCGCGGAAGCGGACGGTGACCTTCACCTTGTGACCGGCCTCGAGGAACCTGCGCGCCGCCTTCGTCTTGAACGCGACGTCGTGGTCGTCGGTCTTCGGGCGGAGCTTGATCTCCTTGATTTCGACGACCGTCTGCTTGCGCTTGGCCTCGGCGGTCTTCTTCTTCTCTTCGTATTTGTATTTGCCGAAGTCGAGGATCTTACAAACCGGAGGGTCCGCTTTCGGATTCACCTCGACGAGGTCGAGCCCCGCAAGCTGCGCGATGCGCATGGCTTCGTGCGTGGCGAGCACGCCCAGCATGTCGCCGTCGGCGCCGATGACGCGCACCTCGGGTACACGAATGCGGTGGTTGACTCGGATTTGAAAGCCGCGCTGCTGCTGGCGCGGATCGAAGCGGGGACGGCCCATCGACATGTTTCGATCGTGACTCCTGAAGAGAGACAGTAAACCCCGCGCTACAAAGGCAGCTTGGGGAAGGGGGGCGAATCATAGCCCCGCACTGGCATTGCGCGTCAACGGTCGTCTTTGACCATTTTCACGAAGGCCTCGAGGTCGATTGCGCCGAGCTCCCCCTTCTCGCGGGAGCGGACACCGACCGAGCGCGCTTCGACCTCCTTCGCGCCGACGACGCAGAGGTAGGGGTAGCGCGCGAGCCGGCCGTTCCGGATCTTGGCGCCGAGCTTGTCGCTCGAATCGTCGAGATCAGCACGAATTCCCTGGGCGCGGAGGAGCTCGAGGACCTCCTTACCGTAGGGCTCGACGCTCTCGTGCACGGTGATGACGAGGGCCTGCCGCGGCGAGATCCAGGTCGGGAAATTGCCCCCGCAGTGCTCGACGAAGACGCTGAAGAACCGCTCGAGAGATCCCAAAACGGCCCGGTGCAGCATGACCGGGCGGTGATCTTTGCCGTCGGCGCCCGTGTACGCGAGGTCGAATCGCTCGGGGAGGTTCGGATCGTGCTGGATCGTGCCGAGCTGCCAGCTCCGCTTGAGCGCGTCCTTCACGTGGAACTCGATCTTCGGGCCGTAGAACGCCCCCTCGCCTTCGAGGTTTTCGAACGGAAGCCCCGCCTTCTGGAGACCGAGGGCCAGCGCTTGCTCCGCCTTGTCCCAGAACTCGTCGGAGCCGACGCGCTTGTCGGGACGAAGCGCGAGCTTGATCGAGACGTCGGTGAACTTGAAGCGCTCGTAGACCTCGTAGAGGAGCTTGATGAACTTCTCGATCTCGTCGGGGACCTGGTCGTCGGTGCAGAAGATGTGCGCGTCGTCCTGGCAGAAGCTCCGCACGCGCGACAGGCCGTGCACGACGCCGCCGCGCTCGTAACGGTGAAGGCGACCGAAGTCCGCGACGCGCCAGGGGAGCTCGCGGTAGGAGCGCTTGCGTGAGCCGAAGATCACGCAGTGGCTCGGGCAGTTCATCGGCTTGAGCGCGAACGACTCGTTCTGCATCGC
>CAXSGV010000224.1:1583-10407 GCA_964236615.1 uncultured Polyangiaceae bacterium | reverse complement strand
CACCTCGCTCACCGTGTTCTCGGGCTTTCGCTTCGTGCGCCGCGCCCACGAGCGCGGCATGCCAATCGCCATCGTGAACGACGGCGCGACGCGCAACGATCCGTACGCGACACTCCGCATCGAAGGCCGCACGGGCGAGGTGCTGCAAGCGGTGGTCGACGCGGCCCCTCGGTGACCCGTGGCCCGCATTTGCGCCGGACTCCGTCCTGACTATTATGGTCACATGCGCTCGGTGAAGAAAACCTCGGTCGTAGAAGCGAAATCTCACTTCAGCGAGCTCATCTACCGCGCCGAACGAAAGGGTCGATCCACCACGATTTACAGACGCGGTAGACCCGTCGCGGTGATCGCCCCGGTGGGCTCGATCCCGGAGGGACCGCGACGCACGCCCGAGCAGCGGCTGGCGCTTTTCGATAGCATGGTCGACCACGCACCGCCCACGACCGAGAGCATTCGCGATTCGATGGGGCGCGAACGATGCGACTAGTCCGCGACGCGTCCGTTGCGGTGCGTGCCATGCGTCCCGGAGAGCCTGGGCACACGCAAGCGAGAGCACGCATCACGCGGATCCTCCGCGGCGACGACGAGATCACCGTACCCGCGATCTTCCCCGTGGAAGTGAGCGCCTCGCTCGCCCGTCAGGGGTTTGTCGAAGCCGAGATACTCGCTTTCGTCGACGACCTCGGCGGCAAGGTCGTGACGATGGGGCCGAAAGCCGCAGACGCCGCGCGACGCGTCTCCATCAGGACAAAGCTCCGCGGCGCCGACGCGATTTACGTATGGCTTGCGGCTCGCGAGGGCTTGCCTCTCTGCACGACCGACGACCAGATCATCCAACGCGCCCAGTGCACGATCCTCGCGCCCTGAAAAACGCCCCGGCGACAGCGCCCTCACGGGCGTCATGACGCGCCGGCCTCGCGTTGTCCTACGCGCCCGCAGGCGGCGGCGTCATGCCCGCCGGCGGCAGCGCCCACCCGGCGGCAGCGCCCTCCCGGTGGGGGGTTCGGGGAGGAGCGGCGTGCGCTCCCCCCGTCGCTTCGCGCAGCGAAGCGTTCGCCACGCGCGCCACACCGCCCGGCGATCCCAGACCCGCTAAGCGAGCTCCGCTTCCTTCGCATACACAATAAGAGGCGCGTCGCGCTTCGTGATGACGTCCTCATTGATGACGACTTCCTTGATGCCGCCGCGCGAGGGGATGTCGTACATGATGTCGAGCATCGCGTGCTCGAGGATGGCGCGGAGACCGCGGGCACCTGACGCGCGTGCGAGCGCTTCGCGGGCGACGGCGGCGAGTGCGCCCTTCGTGAACTTGAGCTTCACGCCGTCCATCTCGAAGAGCTTCTGGAACTGCTTCACGAGCGAGTTCTTCGGCTTCGTGAGGATGTCGATGAGCGCCTCTTCGTTGAGCTCGTGGAGCGTCGCGAGCACGGGCAGGCGACCAATGAACTCGGGGATGAGACCGAACTTCAGAAGGTCTTCGGGCTGCACCTGACCGAGGAGCTCGCCGAGCTTGAAGTCTTTCTTGCTCTTGATTTCGGCCCCAAAGCCGAGCGTCTGCTGGCCGATGCGGCGCTGGACGATCTGCTCGAGGCCGACGAAGGCCCCGCCACAGATGAAGAGAATGTTGGTCGTGTCGACCTGGAGGAAGTCCTGCTGCGGGTGCTTACGGCCACCCTTCGGCGGAACGTTGGCGACCGTGCCTTCGATGATCTTGAGGAGGGCCTGCTGAACGCCCTCGCCCGAGACGTCACGCGTGATGCTCGGGTTGTCGCTCTTCCTGCTGATCTTGTCGATCTCGTCGATGTAAACGATGCCGCGCTGCGCGCGCTCGACGTCGTGGTCGGCGTTCTGCAGGAGCTGGACGATGATGTTCTCGACGTCCTCGCCGACGTAGCCGGCTTCGGTGAGGGTCGTCGCGTCGGCGATGGCGAAGGGCACGCTGAGGATCTTCGCGAGAGTCTGCGCGAGGAGCGTCTTGCCCGAGCCCGTGGGGCCGAGGAGGAGGATGTTGCTCTTCGCGAGCTCGACGTCTTCCGCGGCAACGCGCGAATCGATGCGCTTGTAGTGGTTGTGCACGGCCACCGCGAGGACCTTCTTCGCGCGCTCTTGGCCGATGACGTAGTCGTCGAGGATCGTTTTAATCTCGGAAGGCTTCGGAACCGGAGTCGAGCCGGCGTAGGGCTCGTCCTTCTCCACCTCTTCCGCGATGATGTCGTTGCAGAGCCCGATGCACTCGTCGCAGATGTAGACGGTGGGGCCGGCAATGAGCTTCTTGACCTCCTTCTGCGATTTTCCGCAAAAGGAGCAGTTCAGATTCCCATTCGTGTGGTCGTCCCGCCTGCGCTCCAAGTGTCCGGCCTCTCTCAGCGCCGCGCCCCCTCGCCTTTTTTAGGCGATTGCCGCGGACTCCGTCTGCATCCCCGTACCGATGTCCGTAACGACCATTACGTCGTGATTCGCCAAAAGCTTAGACGTGCCTCCAGGGCATCGCAAGCTTCCGGGGGGAAGACCACTCCTACTTGGAGGTCTTCTCGCTCGCCAAGTTCTTGCTCTTCGGAACGAGCACTTCGTCGATGATCCCGTATTCCTTCGCGGCCGCACCACTGAGGTAGAAGTCGCGATCGATGTCCTTCGAGATCTGCTCGCGCGTCTTGCCCGTGGCGGTGACGAGGATGTCGGTGATGACGTCCTTGAGGTGCCGAATCTCGCGCGCCTGGATCTCGATGTCGGTCGCTTGACCGCGCGCGCCGCCGAGCGGCTGGTGGATCATGATGCGCGAGTTCGGAAGCGCGACGCGACGGCCCTTCGTGCCGGCCGCGAGGAGGATGGCGGCCATCGACGCTGCCATGCCGAGGCAGGTCGTCGACACGTTGCAACGCACGTACGACATGGTGTCGAAGATCGCGAGACCACTGGTGACAACGCCGCCAGGGCTGTTGATGTAGAGCATCACTTCCTTGTCCGGATCCTCGCTCTCGAGGAAGAGGAACTGGGCGATGATGATGTTCGCGACGTCGTCGTTGATCTCGGTGCCGAGGAAGACGATGCGGTCCTTGAGCAGGCGGCTGAAGATGTCCCAGTTGCGCTCGCCACGGTGCGTGGTCTCGACGACGGTCGGGTACGGGATGAAGTCCTTCGCGCGCTCGATGGTCGAGATGGCCTGGGCGCGCGTCTCGGGGCGTTTCACGGATCGGCTCATTTGGTGGCTTCTTCCTTCTTCGGCTCTTCTGCCCCGGTCTCATTCACTGGCGCAGCGTCGGTGATCTTGGACTTGCTCTCGAGAAGGTCGAGGATCTTGTCCTCGAGGATCATGCCGATGAGCATGTCGCGCTTCCCCTTCTCCCGGTACTCAGCCTTTAGCTTGGCGACGTTCTTCCCGGTTTCCTCGGCGAGCTCGGCGAGCCCCTTCTCGATGTCGTCGTCGGTGACCTTCATCTCGAGCTTGCGCGCGATGGCCGCCATCAAGAGACCGGCGCGAACCTTCTTCTCCGCGTCCTCGAGCACCTTCTGGTGCAGGCCTTGCGCCTGCTCCTGCGTGATGCGCTGACCCATGCGGCGGGCCTGCGCGAGGATCTCTTGCTCCATCACGCGGCACTGCTGCTCGACGAGCGACGGCGGAACCTCGAGAGGGTTCTTCTCGTTGAGGTGCGTGACGATCTGCTCGGCGAGCGCGACGTCGCTCTGATCCTTCATCGCCTTCTGGAGACGCGTGTGAACGTCGGCGCGGAGCTCGACGATGGTCGTGAATTGACCCACGTCCTTGGCGAACTCGTCGTCGAGGCCCGGGAGGACCTTCTCCTTCAAGTCGACGACCGTGATGTCGAACTCGCCCGGCTTGCCCTTGAAGTCGGCGCGCGGGTGCGTGTCCGGGAACTTCGCGGTCGCCTTCACCTTGTCACCGATGCTCTTGCCCTGGAGCGCCGCGTCGAGCTCGGGCAAGACTTGCTGCGCGCCGAGCTCGAGCTGAACCCCCTGCCCGCCGCCGTCCTTCACCTCTTTGCCGTCGACCGTCAGCGTGAAGTCGATCGTGAGGACGTCGCCCGACTTTCCGGGACGCGCCGGCTCCGGGTTCTTGAGCGCGGCCATGCCGGCGCGGAGACGCTCGATCTGGTCGTCGACCATCTTGTCGGTGACCTCGGCGTTCGGGCGTGAGAGCTCGAAGCCTTCGTACTTCACCTCTTCGATCTCCGGAGAGACCTCGAAGCGCGCCTTGTACGAGAACGCCGCCTTCGGATCGATCTTGCCGGCTTCGACGTTCGGCATCGACACCGGCGTCATGCTCTTCTCGGCGAGCACCTTCGGGAGCGTGTCGTTCACGATCGCCTGCGCGACGTCGTTCTGCACCTGCGGCGCGAACATCTGCGTGAGCACGCTGCGGGGAGCTTTGCCCGGACGGAAGCCCTTGATGTGAGCCTTCTTGCCGAGGGTCAAATAGGCCTTGTCGACCTCGACCTTCACGGCGTCCGCGGGGACCTCGATCTGAAGCTCCAACATCACGGGGGAGATGCGCTGAACGGTAACTTGCATGGGGGAACGCAACATACTTTGGAGGTTCTACAGGTCAAGGCTCGATTCGGAGCACGACGTTGTCGATGCGGAGCGCGACGGACCCCGTGACGCCGCTGGCCAACACCATTCCGACCTCGAGCTGCGTGAGCCCGCGCAGGTAGCCTTCGGTGAGCGGTTGCTCCTCGATCGCAGCCTGACCGTCGAGGTCGATCTTCACCGTCGGCGGCTCCTTTTTGAGATCGACGACCATGGCGACGTGCGTCCACTTCGCGAGAATCGGAAACCGAAGCGCGGGGACGGCGTTGTAGGGTTTGCCACCGTCGGAAGGCGGCATCCGCTCCTCGAGCGCGGCGCCGTTCGTCTTCGCCGAGAAGATGACGAGGTAGTCGCCGTCGATTCCGGGCTCGACGAACCTGAGGCCGGAGACCCATACGCTGAACGCGTTCGCGATGTCCTCGACGAAGAGATCGTATGCGAGCATGACCCTCGCTTGCTTCGGCGCGGTCAAATCGCGTCCGACCCAGTTGCTCCCGCCCCCACCCTGCGGGTACGCGGAGCGAAAGAGGAGCGACGCTGGTGCGGAGCGCGACTGGGCGCTGTCGATCACGACCGTGCCGGTGCCCGGAGGTTGAATGTCGCGCTGCGGCCATCCGAACTCGGCGGGCTCACCGCGATCGAAGTCGGCGCAAAGAGCGGCCGCTGGCACGAGGCCATCGCAAAACTTCGGCGGCGCCGCGTCGACGGTGGTGGACGCGTCGACCGAAGTCACGTCGACCGAAGTAGCCTCGGCGCCCGCGTCGCGCGTGGAGGGGTCTTCGACCGTTGCGAAGCGCTCGTCGGAGCAACCAGCCCAGACGGCGAGGCCGGCGAGCATGAGCGGTAAAGGAAGAAGTTTCGCGAGCTTCGTCACGCTTCGCTCAACGTATCCCATGCGCCCTTGTTAGGATCTGGCGCATGCCCGAATGGACTCTGATCCGCGCCAGTGCGCTCTCTCTCACGGTGCACCTCTTGTTCGGCGTCATCACGCTGTTCGTCGGTGCCATTGCGATAAAGCTCCTCGACCGCTTCATCCTTCGCAAGCTCGACCTCGAGGAAGAGATCGCGCGCGGTAACCTCGCCGCGGCCGTCGTCGCCGGCTCGCTGTGGATCGCGCTCGCGATGATCCTCACGCACGGCGGTTGAACGTCCTTCGCGTCAGCGGCTCTGGAACCGGTACGGCCGCGCGGGCGGCGCGTCCGTCCACCCGATCGAGTACGCCGTCGCATCGTTGATCGTGGCCTGGCGAAAGCCCGAGCAGTACTCGCCCATGATGTCGTGGACGTCGGCTTTGTCGAGGTTCTGAAGTCGGTACAGATCGTCGGCGCCGAAGAGGTGAAGCCCTTCGTGCGTGACGGTGACGGCGAAGTGACCGAAGTCGGTGATGGTCGCGGGGGCGAAGAGGAACGCCGACTCGGCCTCGTCGGCGTTGCTTCGATAAGCGGAGTACGCAAAATCGCGCGCCTCGGTCTTCACCGGGAAGTAGATGAGGAACGCGACCTGGTCGTAACCGCTTTTCTTGAAGTCGTCGGCGACCGTCTCGAGCTTCGAGCCGAGCGACATCTCGACGGCTTGACGCGAGCTGTCGCGGATGAATTTCATCTGCACGTCCGAGAGCCGATGGTTTGCGTTCATCGCGAGCGACGGCATGTCGTAGGTCGCGCGGATCGACCACGGGATGACGTCGTAGGTGAGGTCGTTTACCTTGTAGCGCTTGGCTTGGGTCGTGATGTAACGCTGGCTCATGAAGCCCGCGCGGTTCACGTTCTGCTCGCCGTTCTTCGTCCACTTGAGCGACGTCGACTGCATGCGCATGTGCACCACCGCGACCTTGCCGCGCATGCGTCGCGCCGAGCCGTCGTCGCGCGTCGCGTAGTAGACCGAACGATCCCGCTCCTTCGAGTAGTCGCCGCAGACGCCAGTGGTCCAGCTCGCTTCGGTGACGGAGTCGCCTTTGATCGCCGGATCTTTGGTCGGAAGCTTCGGGTGGTTCTCGGGGAGATCGATGACCTCGTCGTCCTCGCTCTCGTCGGAGGCGCCCGCGCCGATCACGATCAAGAGGACGAGACCGCCGACCATCACGCCGATGACGGTGAGCACCGCGAGAAACGCGACGAGGCAGCCACCCGACTTTTTTGGAGGCAGCTGGCGGCGCGGATGCGTAGGCGCGGCCCACTGCGGGCCGACGTAGCGCGGATCGATCGGCTGCTGACGAGGCGCCGCGTACTGGTAAGGCCGCTGTTGGGGATACTGCTGCTGCGGCGGGTACTGCGGACCGCGCGGCGGATAAGGGCGTTGCACTCCACTGCGAGCATACCCTCTGCTCGGCAAAAAAAAGCGCCCCGGACCGAGGCGTGGTCCGAGGCGCGGCGTCCCGGGAGGGACCTTGATCTTGGGGAGACGCGTCGACTAGAAGTCGTCGTCGTCGTCCGCGTCCGGGTCGTACTCGTCCTTCTGATCGTCGAAGAGCATGTCGCTTCCGTTGAAGCTCGACTCTTCGATCAGATCCTCGAGTGAGAAGCCGACCTTGTTCTGGGGACGCAGGACCTCGCGCTCGAACTCTTCGATGGTGCGGTAGTTCTTCGGATTCATCTGGGTGTTCTCCTGAGAGGCTAAGGAATCGAGTTCGTGGCTTGGGAGGTCGGGGTGTGGCTTGCGGCGCGTGACGGAAACGGAAGGACGACTGCGGAGGTCGTGCGGCGTGCACACCAGAACGAAGTGCGCATGACGCGATCGATCGACTCGCTCTCGGGATGCGCTGACAGCGCGCAGACGAGTGCGTTGCGGCAAGAGCTGGTGGCGCTCCGCATGTCCCTTCCTCCTCGTTGGACTGGACCCGCCGTCTCTCGGCGATGTCGTTGTCCTACATCTGCCGACACCATACGACAACGTGCGCAGAGGTCCAAAAAAGCGTGGCTCGTTTCTCAACGCCGCGTGAGTTAGACACGACGCGCAAGATGGCCCGCCCCGCGAACGCGAAAGCAAAACCCGCCAGCGGGGCAGTGTCCGCCCCGCGGATCATCTCCGTCGTCAACCAGAAGGGCGGCGTCGGTAAGACGACGACGGCGGTGAACCTCGCCGCGAGCGTGGCTGCCGCAGAGCGCAAGACGCTGCTCATCGACATGGACCCGCAAGGCAACGCGAGCTCGGGTCTCGGCATTCGTCCGCGCACCGTGACGAAGAGCGTCTACGACGTGCTCATCGGCCGCGCCTCCCTCGAGGACATCGCGATCGAGGTCGAGGTGCCTGGTCTCTTCGTCGCACCCGCAACGCAGGACCTCGTCGCCGCCGAGCTCGAGCTCGTCGACGAGCCCGATCGCGCGACGCGCTTGAAGAACGAGCTCGCGAAGCTGCTGCTCACGCAGAAGTTCGAGTACGTCTTCATCGACTGCCCTCCGTCGCTCGGCTTGCTCACGGTCAACGCGCTGACCGCGTCGAACCGCGTGCTCGTCCCGCTGCAGTGCGAGTACTACGCGCTCGAGGGGCTCACGCACTTGATGGCCACGATCGATCGCGTGAAGAACGGCACCAACCCCGACCTCGAGGTCGAAGGTATCGTCCTCACCATGTTCGACGGTCGCAACAGCCTCGCGCACCAGGTCGCCGAAGAAGTGCGGCGCCACTTCCGGGTGTTCGACTCGGTCATCCCCCGCAACGTGCGGTTGTCCGAAGCACCTTCGCACGGCAAGCCAATCTTGCTTTACGACGTACAGTCGAAGGGGGCGCAGGGTTACCTCTCGCTCGCGAAAGAGCTCCTGTCCACGAGCGTGCCCGTCCCGGCCGCCGGAGGCGCGCGTTGACGTCCAGCATCAGCAACAAGGATCCCAAAAAGCGCGCTCTCGGGCGCGGGCTCGACGCTCTCCTCCCCGTCTCGGCGCCGCCCGCCGGAATCACCGGCCCGAGCGCAGCCGAGCGTGCGGTCTTCATGTGCGCGCTCGAGAAGCTCGTTCCGCAGAAGGGGCAACCGCGCCAACACTTCGACGCCGAGGCCCTCGAGGAGCTCGCCGCCTCGATCCGCGAGCACGGAGTCCTGGAGCCCATCGTCGTACGTCGCCCCGCGCCCGGTCAGGACCGCTTCGAGATCATCGCCGGCGAGCGACGGTGGCGCGCATCGCAAAAGGCGGGCCTCCGTGAAGTGATGGTCGTCGTGAAGGACGTCGCGCCCGACGTCGCCTTCGAGCTCGCGCTCATCGAGAACGTGCAACGCGAGGACCTCAACGCGATCGAGCTCGCCGAGGCGCTCGGTCGTCTCGTCAAAGAGCATGGCTACACGCAGGAG
>CAXSGV010000224.1:0-1568 GCA_964236615.1 uncultured Polyangiaceae bacterium | reverse complement strand
CCGATCGCCTCGGAAAAGATCGCACGACCATCGCCAACAGCCTTCGGCTGCTCAAGCTGCCGACGCGCGTGCGCTCGAAGGTCATCACGGGCGAGCTCTCCGAAGGCCACGCGCGCGCGCTGCTCGGCGCGACGACCCCTGCCGCGATGGACGACCTCGCCGAGAAAGTGCTCCGCGGCCGGCTCAGCGTGCGAGCCACCGAAGCGCTCGTTCGCAAACAGAAGGCCTCGAGCAAGCCCGACGACCCCAACGCGAAGGAGCTCGCCGCCAAGGCCGAGTCGAAGAGCACCCACGTGCGCGATCTCGAGGCGCGGCTGACACGTGCGCTCGGCACGAAGGTCATGGTCCGCGACGAAGGCAACAAGGGCGAGATCGCGATTCCCTACGCCGACCTCGAGCAGCTCGATCGCATCCTCGACAAGATCATCTGATGGCCCACAAATCCGCCCCCCCGCTCGACAAGACGAAGTCGTCGCCCGACGCCGACAAGACGCTTCCCCCGCCGCCGGAGCGGAAGTCGTCGTCGTCGTCGCTGAGCCGCCTCGTGGGACCGAACGATCTGAACGTCGTCTTCCAGCCGATCTTGCGCGTCGCGAACATGAAGGTGTTCGCGTACGAGGCGCTCGTGCGGTGCAAGCTCGAACAGTTCAAGAACCCGATGGTGCTCTTCGAGCACGCGGTGAAGACGGGGTGCACCGGGCAGCTTGGCCGCACCATTCGCGAGCTTGCCATCCCGCTCTGCGAGCGGGTGCCTCTCTTCGTGAACATCCACCCCGTCGAGCTCGAAGAGCGCTGGCTCGTGCGCACAGACGATCCCATCTTCGCGCACGACCGCGCCATCTACCTCGAGATCACGGAAGCCGTGCCGATGGCGCAGTTCGATCTCTGCAAGAGCGTCCTCCGCGAGACACGCTCGCGCGCCGACATTCGCCTCGTCGTCGATGATCTCGGTGCCGGCTACTCGAACCTGAAATACATCGCCGACCTCCACCCCGCGGTCGTGAAGGTCGATCGCGCGCTCATCGCCGGGGCCAAGCCGGGCTCACGCCACGAGAAGCTCATCACGGGCATCGTGTCGATGTGCAAGCTCCTCGACGCCACCGTCGTCGCCGAGGGCATCGAGACCGAAGAAGAATTTCAGGTCGCCAAGAACGCCGGCGTCCAATTCGTTCAGGGTTACCTGTTCGCGCGCCCGGGCTTCCCGCTCCCTCTGCGCGATCGCGTGGAGTGAGGAGAAGCCAGCGAGGCGCGCGCATCTGCGTCAGGCCGCGGTCATACCCTTCGCGCCGGTGGTGTCGGCGCCAGTGAGGTTCGCGCCCTTCATCTGGGCGTTCGTCAGATCGGCGTTCCGCAGTACGGCTTCCTTGAGATCTGCGCCACCGAGCTTCGCGCCGACGAGCGTCGCCGAGCCGAGGCGGGCCTTCCACATGTCCGCGTCGGTCAGGTTCGCACCTTCGAGGTTCGCCCCTTCGAGATCGGCCTCGTAGAGATCGGCACCCTCGAGATCGGCGCCCGCGAGCCGCGCCTGGGCGAGACGTGCACCGCGCAAGTCGGCGCCACGAAGAACG
>CAXSGV010000223.1:0-10411 GCA_964236615.1 uncultured Polyangiaceae bacterium | reverse complement strand
CATGCCGCGCGAGCCGAGGACGAACTGCGTGAGGAACGTCACGTTGAAGCCGATGAACACGAAGAACCAGCCGGTCTTCGCCCAGGTCTCGTCGTACAGCTTGCCGGTGAACTTCGGCCACCAGTAGTGGAGGCCGCCGAAGAAGCCCATGACCGTGCCGCCGACCATGACGTAGTGGAAGTGCGCGACGACGAAGTACGTGTCGTGGAGGTGCACGTCGACCGCGAGCATGCCGAGGAAGAGGCCAGTGAGGCCGCCGATCGTGAAGAGGAAGATGAACGAGAGCGCGTAGAGCATCGGCGACTCGAGCCGGATCGAGCCCTGGTACAGCGTCGCGACCCAGTTGAAGATCTTCACGCCCGACGGGATGGCGACGAGGAAGGTGAGCGCCGAGAAGACCATCGCGGCGTACTCGCTCATGCCGCTGACGAAGAGGTGGTGGCCCCACACGAGGAACCCGAGGAGCGCGAGCCCGAGCGAGCTCATGGCGACGAACATGTAGCCGACGATCGCGCGGCGGCTGAAGGTCGCGAGGACCTCGTTCACGACGGCCATGCCGGGAACGATCATGATGTAGACGGCCGGGTGGGAGTAGAACCAGAAGAAGTGCTGGAAGAGCACCGGGTCGCCGCCGAGCTTCGGGTCGAAGACGCCGATGCCGAGCGCACGCTCCATGATGAGCAGGAGCAGCGTGATCGCGAGGACGGGCGTCGCGAGGACCTGAATGATGCTGGTGGCGTAGAGGCCCCAGATGAAGAGCGGGAGCTTGGTCCAGGTCTGGCCGGGCGCGCGCAGCTTGTGCACGGTGACGAGGAAGTTCACGCCGGTGAGGATCGACGAGAAGCCCATGATGAAGGCGCCGAACACCATCGGGATGACGGCCGAGTTCGTGGTCGTCGAGTAGGGCGTGTAGAACGTCCAACCCGTGTCGACCGCGCCGGACACGATGCTGTAGAGCGCGAAGCAGGCGCCGAACACGTAGATGTAGAAGCTCATCAAGTTGAGCCGGGGGAAGGCGACGTCCTTCGCGCCGAGCTGGATCGGCAGGATGAAGTTGCCGAGCGCCGCTGGGATCGACGGGATGATGAAGAGGAAGACCATCACCACGCCGTGCAGCGTGAAGGCGCGGTTGTACTGATCCGCGTCCATGATGGTGTGCCCGCGCGTGAAGAGCTCGAGCCGCACGAGGAGCGCAAACACGCCGCCCACGAGGAAGGCGAGCATGACGCTGACCAGGTACATGATCCCGATCCGCTTGTGATCGAGCGTGACCAGCCACGACATGACGCCGCGGGTGACCGTCAGGTAGTTCTCGTTCGGATCGGGCGTCGCGTGGGGGGAGTGCGGCGCAGTCGTCGTCGTGGCAGCCATCGATACTTCCTTTTTCCGGCCTTACTTGAGCGTCTTCATGTACGCGATGAGCGCGTCGATCTGTTTGTCGGAGAGCGCGAACTGGGGCATCACCACGTTCTGGTAGCCGTTCACGATCTTCGCCTGCGGCTTGAGGATCGACTCCTTGATGTAGTTCTCTTCGATCGTCACGTGCGAGCCATCGGCCATCGCTTCGTCGCGGCCGATGATCCCCTTCCACGTCGGGCCCGGCATCTTGGCGCCGTCGGTCGAGTGGCAGGTGTTGCAGGCGTTCTGCTTGTAGAGGCGCGCGCCCCAGAGCTCCGGCGTTTCACCGGACTCCGGACCAGGGCCCTCTTTGATGAACTTGTCGAACTCGGCCTGCGGGACGACCTTGATCGTCGCGAGCATGCCCGAGTGGCTGGTGCCGCAGTACTCGGCGCAGAACACCTGGAGCTCGCCTTCGACCGTCGGCGTGAACCAGAGGTTCGAGTACATGCCGGGGACGGCGTCCTTCTTCACGCGCGCGCCGGGGACGTAGAAGCTGTGGATCACGTCCTCGGAGGACAGGATCATCTTCACGGGCTTGCCCACCGGAATGCGGAGAACGCCGTTCTCCTTCATGCCGTTCGGGTACTCGAAGCCCCAGACCCACTTCTGACCGCGAACGCGGATCTCGAGCGCGCCTTCTTGCGCGACGGCGCTGTGGACGTAGCCCTTGAACCCGAGGTGGAAGAGGAACGGCACCATCAAGAGCGGGATGACCGTCCAGGCGATCTCCATCTTGAGGTTGTGGCCGACCGGCGCGGCCTTCACGCCCGGCTTGCGGCGGTAGGCGATGCAGAACCAGACCATGCACACCGTGATGACCACGGTGAACGCGATGCTGAACCAGTAGACGTAATAGTAGAGCTCGTCGATCTCGGCCGCGCCGGACGCGAGCTGCAAGGGCAGCTGGTACGAGTCCGGATTGATGGAGTTCGGGGTGATGTTAGGGGCTGTCATGTCGTTTCCGTGGCGGGTTCCAGCGGGGTCGCGGCCTTGTCGTCGGGTTTCTGGTTCGACTCGCGACTCTTCTTCCGCTCACGTGCCCAGAGCACGCCGAGGAGGGTCCCGAGGCACAGCACGGTGAGCGCGCCGCCGAGGCGCATGACGCGCGTCGCGAGGAGCACGTATTTCCCGTCCTGAGGGTCGTAGTGGTAGCAGTACAAAATCACGCGCTCGACGGTGGAGATCGAGCGGTTGTTGGCGGCTTCGAGGAGCCCGATGCGGATGTCGCTCGGCGCGTACTCGAGACCGTAGAGGTAGCGCGCCATCTGGCCGTTCATCTTCGTGAGCATGATGACCGCTGGGTGCGCGTACTGCGCCTGGCGCTCGTCGTACTCGTATTCGAAGCCGGTCGCGGTCGCGACGCGATCGATCTGCGTCTTGTCGCCGACGAGGAAGTGAAACCCGCCGTCGGCGTTGGGGCGGTTGTACTCGTTCACGATCGCGGTGCGCTTCGCCGCCGCGCGTTCGACGGGATCCTTCGGGTCGATGCTGATCACGACCACGTCGAACTCTTTGTTGACCGTCCACGGCACCTGCTTGAGCGCGGTGGCGGTGGCGTTCTGCACCATGCCGCAGAGGACCGGGCATGAGTGGTAGGCCATGATGAGAAGCACCGGCCGGCGACCGTAGTAGTCACCGAGCTTCACCATCTGGTTGTTCTGATCTTTGAACACCGCGTCGAGCGGAAGCTGGCCGTCGAGGTGCTCGGTGACGCCGACATGCTGCAGCTCCTTCGGGAGCGGATTGTCGCGCGCCTGCGCCTCGCGCACGTCGCCGAACGGTCCCTGTGCTCCGCCGACGAGCGCGAAGAACGCGACCGCGAGGAGCAGGACTGCCGACGGAACGCGGAGGCGGGACTTCATGGAGCGTTGTTGCCCGTGGGCGAGGGGGCGGTGGTGCCGCCGGTGCCGTTGGCGTTGATGAGGGGGTGCGTGCGGCGATTTTCGGTCTTCTTGCCGCCGTCGGCGCTGAGACCCGAGTCGGCGATCTTGTTGATGCCGCCGTCGCCGGGCTGCGACAGCGTGTCCTGGTTCGGCACCGCCGGAGAACCGCCGTCGGCAGCTGCGGGGTTGCCTGGCGCTGCGCCGCCAGCGGCCGTGGCCGCGAGCGCGCGCGTGCCCTTCGACCAGCCAATCATCGGCGCGTCGTCGGGGGATGCTTGCGGCGTGATGACCGGGTTGGTGTCGCGCCCCTTGGCGACCTGGCCCATGGCCTGATCGATGGGGAGCGGGCTCTGCGTGAGCCGCTTCTGCTCGTCGGCACGGAGCGCGTGGAGCTCCTCGGGCTGCGCCATCTTCGCCGCCGCTTCGCCCTCCATCATCATGACGAAGTAGGAGTCGAACGCGAACTTGAGAAGGATCAGGATCGTCACCGTGACGACGGCGCCGACGAGGATGATCTTATTTCGCGGGGGTGAGTTGTCGGTCGCCATGGGTCAAGCGTTCTCGAAGTAGATCGCGCGAGGAAGGCGCGGATCGCCGGTGGGGATGAGCGGGTGCTTCGTGAGGTGCCAGAAGACCACCGCGAGGTAGACGCCGCCGACGCCGAGGAGGCACGCGAAGTCCATCCAGCTGACCTCGAACGTGGCCTGACCGAAGTTCGGCATCACGAGCCAGTAGATGTCGACGAAGTGCATCGTGACGATCCACGCCGCGCCGACCGCGAGCAGCGCGAGCTTGCGCTTCGCGTTGCGCGACATGACGAGGAAGAACGGAACGACGAAGTGGAGAAGCACGAGCGCGAGGCTCACGTACTT
This sequence comes from uncultured Polyangiaceae bacterium, assembly GCA_964236615.1. Lineage (GTDB taxonomy): Bacteria > Myxococcota_A > Polyangia > Polyangiales > Polyangiaceae > CAXSGV01. Next base: position 6,255 of record CAXSGV010000223.1, on the reverse strand, counting down.
CCACGGACCCTCGTCCCAGCGGTGGTGGAAGAACGTCGTCTCTTCGGGGAGCGCCGCGTACCAGATCAGCATGAACTGCGAGAAGCCGATGTACGCCCAGAAGACGAGGAAGCCGAACATGAGCTTCCCGATGTCGTGGAAGTGCTCGACGTTGATCTCCTTGTGGAGGAGGCCGCTCTTGCGGAGGCCCATCGTCACGAGGATGAGCGTCGCGAGCGCCGACACGGCGCACCCGGCGAAGATGTAGACGCCGAAGATGGTCGAGAACCAGCTCGGGTCGAGCGACATGATCCAATCGAAGCCCGCGAACGTGAGCGTCAGCGCGAAGAGGATCGTGGCGGGTGCGGAGAAGCGCTGGACGGCGACGGTGAGGCTGCGGTCCTTGGTCGTGTCCTGATCGGTCGAGTACTTGAGAAGGCGCCAGCCGAGGAAGGCCCACGCGAGGAGGTAGAAGATGGCGCGGCCGGTGAAGAAGCCCTCGTTGAGGTAGGGCTTCTTCTTCGCCATCACCGTCTCTTCGGCGGCCTCGTGCGGATCGGCGCCCTCGTGAACAGCGCCCGGGTGCTCGTTTTCGCCTTTGGCTGCGGCGCCTGCGGGCGGCGAGTGGCCGTCGACCGCGGGATGCTCGACGGCGCCGGGGTGCTCCTCAGCGGGGTGCTCCTCGCCCGGGTGCTGGAGCGTGGCGCCCGTCGTGTGCGTGACGGCCGCGTGCTCGCCGTGCCCACCACCGTGCGGCGTGAGCCACGGGAAGAGCGTCGTCCTCGAGAGGTAGACCGGGATGAAGAGGATGATCATCACGGCGATACCGGCCGCGAAGAACTCGGCGGTGCGGCGAACCGTGACGCTCCAGCCTGCGCTCGTCAGGTGCTGGATGAGAATGAAGAAGATCATGCCGAGCGCGACGGTGAGAATGCACTCGAAGCCGAACAGGTACGAAAACGCGAAGCGGCCCGTCTTGTCGGTCGCAAAGCCTGCTGCCGCCCCGACCATCCCGAGCGCGCCGACACCGGCCGCGATCTTCCACGCGTTGGACCAGGGGTTCGACTCTGGGAGGAGGTACGCATTCGCGCGCGTCGGCGATCCGGCAGGCGCGGTCTTCGCGACGGGCTTCTTCGCGTCGCCCTTCTTCTCGACGGGCGTTTTCGCCGCCGGCTTCTTCTCGTCTTGGTCGCTCACGGCTTCGTCTCCGAGGCGACCTGCGCCTGGCTCAATTGAAGTGCGCGCACGTAGCCGACGATCGCCCAGCGATCGTTGACCGGAATCTGCGGGCCATAGGCGGGCATGTTGCGGATGCCGTTCGAGATGGTGGCGAACAGCTGGCCATCGGGCACGTGACGCAGGCGATCCTGGTGGAACGACGGCGGCTTGAGCATGCCGTGACGAACGGCCATGCCGTCGCCGCTACCGGTGTTGTCGTGGCAAGGCGTGCAGAAGATCTTGAACCGATCCTGGCCGCGCGCGACCAAGGCTTCCATGCCGCCCGCGTCCTTCACCGTCTCTTGCGGGATGGTGAGCACGTAACCGGTGCCGTCTTCGAGGCGGCCATGGCCGCGCCCGTCGTCGAGCTCTTCTTCGCGGGAGACTGCACCTTCGACCGCCGGGCGCATGTTGCGCTTGTCGGGAAAGAACGCGCTCTCCTCCTGCATGTTGTAGCGGGGCTGGTCGTACATGCCGCGAATGCCGACGAAGGGTGTCTCCTTCGTGGTCTCGCCGCGGCAACCTGCGAGCGGCGCTGCGCCGATCACGAGGGCGAGCGCGAGAAGCGTCTGCGAGGGCTTCTTCACGGGACTTCCTCCTCTACGACTTCGACGAAGGCGGGGTGCGTCTTGTCGAGGAGATCGCGCGTGCGATCGAGCTTGAACTTCGGGTCGTCGGCCTCGACCGAAACCCAGAATTTGTCATTCGAGAAGCTCGCGAAGCGATCCGACTCGAAGATCGGGTGGTGGTGCCGCGGCAGCTTGTTCAGGTGGAACATCCCGAACACCGCGCCGAACGCCGAGAGGAGAATCGTCAGCTCGAACATGATCGGAATCATCGAGGGCAAGGAGCCGATGCTCGCGGGCTTGCCGCCGATGATGATCGGGTAGTCGACGTTGTTCATCCAGTACATCATCGAGAACGCCGCGGTGACGCCGGTGAGGCCGCACACGAGGACGATCCAACCGAGCTTGCTGTCGGGGAGCCCCATCGCCTTGTCCATGCCGTGCACGGGGAACGGCGTGTGGGCGTCGAACTTGGTGTAGCCGGCGTCGCGCAGCGCCTCGGCGGCGTGCATGCATTCGCCGGGCGTGTTGTATTCTGCAAGCATCAGCGCGGTGCGCCTCTGCGCGGCCTTCTTCGGCGTCGCATGGCCGAGATCGTCGGTGTCGGCGGCTCGGCCCGGGCCACGGTGGGCGCCGCGTTCGCGATCGCGTGCGTCGATCTTCTTGAAGGTCTGCAGCGGCGCTTCGTCATCGGAGTCGGCGGCGGGGGAGGGCTTACGCTTCGCGTCCACGTCGTCCTTGCCGTTGGGCGTGTTCTTCGGCGCGTGCGTGTCGACGTGATCTTGCTGGGTCTCGGCGAGGATCGCCGCCGCGTGCTCCGACCTCGCGGGCGTCTCGTCCTCGCGAAGCGAAACGTGACCGCTGTCGTTCGTGTCGGGGACGCTCTTCGCCTCCGACGCGAGGGGCTTGTCGTCCGCCGCCGAGCGCCTGTCGGCCACCGCACGCTCGAGAGCCTCGCGCGCTGCTTCCGAAAGCCCCTCTTTGCGGGTCTTCTTGTTGTTCGGGTCGTCGGCCATGGCTTTGTCCGTCAGTCCTTTATTCGGCCGGGGCGAGCGCTGCCGCGTCGGCAGCCTCGTCGTGCTCGTCGTGCGCGTGGTGCCCAGCGTGCGGGTCGGCAGCCGGGAGCACGCCCTTCACTTCGGCGATGGCGATCATCGGAACCCACCGGATGAAGAGGAGGAACGCGGTGAAGAAGAGCCCGAACGTGCCCGCGTAGGTGCACATGTCGATCGCCGTGGGGTGGAAGTAGCCCCAGGACGAGGGGATGAAGTCGCGGTGCAGCGACGTCGCGATGATGACGAAGCGCACGAACCACATGCCGATGTTGATCAGCAACGAGAGGACGAACATCACCGGGATGTTGGTGCGGAGCTTCTTGAACCAGAAGAGCTGCGGGCAGATGACGTTGCAGCTGATCATCGTCCAGTAGGCCCACGCGTACGGGCCGGTCGCGCGGTTGATGAACGTGAACATCTCGTACTCATTGCCCGAGTACCAGGCGATGAAGAACTCCATGCCGTACGCGTAGCCAACGAGGCTGCCCGTCACGAGCATGATTTTGTTCATGAGCTCGAGGTGCTGCATCGTCACGATGCTCTTCACGCCGTAGACCGCGCGGGTGACGAGCATGAGCGTCATGACCATCGCGAAGCCAGAGAAGACGGCGCCGGCGACGAAGTACGGCGGGAAGATCGTCGTGTGCCAACCGGGGATGACGGACGTCGCGTTGTCGTATGAAACGACGGAGTGCACCGAGAGCACGAGGGGAGTCGAGAGCGCCGCGAGAATCAGGTAAGCGCGCTCGTAGTTCTGCCACTGGCGGTTGCTGCCGCGCCAGCCGAGAGCAAAGGCGCCGTACGCCATCTTGCGCGTCTTGGTCTTCGCGCGATCACGCAGCGTTGCGAGGTCGGGAATGAGGCCGACGTACCAGAAGAGAAGAGAGACCGTGAAGTAGGTCGAGACGGCGAAGACGTCCCAGACGAGCGGGCTCTTGAAGTTCGGCCAGATGGCCATCTGGTTCGGAACCGGGAACATGTAGTACGCGAGCCAGGCGCGGCCGACGTGAATGCCGGGGAAGAGCAGGGCGCAGATGACGGCGAAGATCGTCATGGCCTCCGCGAACCGGTTGATGCTGGTTCGCCACTTCTGCCGAAACAAGAAGAGGACGGCGCTGATCAGCGTGCCGGCGTGACCGATACCGATCCACCAGACGAAGTTCGTGATGTCCCAGCCCCAATACACCGGGCTGTTGTTTCCCCAGACGCCGACGCCGTTCCAGAACAGCCAGCCGACGCAGCTGAAGAGCATGATCGTCGCCGAGACGGCGATGATGAAGGCGATCCACCAGTTGCGGGGGGCCTTGGTCTCGGTGACGCCGGCGACGCGATCGGTGATCGAGGCGAAGGTCTCCGCCTCGTCGATGAGCGGGATCTCACCGAGCTCGCGGATCGGGAGCTTGGACGTCGCTGAATCGACGGTGACGAGCGGACTCGAGCTGGCGGCGGCCATCAGCCCATCTCCTTGTTGGGGTTCCGGATCTTGCCGAGGTAGGTGGTGCGCGGGTGCGTGCCGAGCTCCGAGAGAAGCTCGTAACTGCGATCACGCTTGGCGAGATCGGTGACGCGCGCTGCCGGATCGTTGAGGTCGCCGAAGGAGATGGCGTTGGCGGGACACGTCTGCTGGCAGGCCGTGACGACGTCGCCGTCTTTGACAGGCTTGCCCGTGCGCTTGCTCGCGATCTTGGTCTCTTGGATTCGTTGCACGCAGTAGGTGCACTTCTCCATGACGCCGCGCATGCGAACGGTGACGTTCGGGTTGTGTTGCATCTTCTGGCTCTCGGGCAGATCGCCGTAAAGCGGCTCGCCCTGGAACTCGAGGTAGTTGAAGCGGCGAACCTTGTAAGGGCAGTTGTTCGCGCAGTAGCGCGTGCCGATGCAGCGGTTGTAGGCCATGTCGTTCAACCCCTCGGGGCTGTGCGCCGTGGCGTTGACCGGGCAGACGTTCTCGCACGGAGCTTCCTCGCACTGCACGCACGCGACGGGCTGCACGGCCACCTGAGGCTCGGCCGTGTCGTTGCCGAGGAAGTAGCGATCGATGCGGAGCCAGTGCATCTCGCGACCACGGCCGACCTGATCTTTGCCGACCGTCGGGATGTTGTTCTCGGCCTGGCACGCGATGACGCAGGCGTTGCAGCCCGTGCACGCGTTGAGGTCGATGTTCATGCCCCAGCGGAAGCCGCGCGAGTAGTCGACGCGCGGCCAGAGCGGCAGCGTTTTCGGCGTCGGGCTTCGGAACTGCGCGAAGTTCGGCGTCTCTTTGTACTTCTCGAGCGTCGTGTCGATCGCGACCGGACGACCTTCCATCGAGTGGTGGTCCTGCGTCTGCGTGATCTTGTAGGTGTCGCCCGTCTTGCGAACCGAGACGCCGTCGACGAAGTGCATCGCCGCGAACGTGCGGAGCGGGTTGACGTCGAAGCCCTTGCCGTTGCCGTAGCGGCCAGCGGCGGTGCGGCCCCAGCCGAGGTAGACGGTGATCGAGCCGTCGGCGTGGCCTGGCTGGATCCACGCGGCGATCGTGATCTTCTCGGCGCCGTTGCCGAGCTCGATGACGTCGCCGCTGGCGATGGCGAGGTCGGCCGCGGTCTTGGGCGAAATATGCGCCGTGTTGTCCCAGACGATCTTCGTCATGGGATCGGGCAGCTCGTTCAACCACGGGTTGTTCGCATGACGGCCGTCGAGCTTCTTCGGGCACGCCGCGAAGACGACCTCGACGGTGCCGGCGCCGCCCTTGGCTGCCGCGACCGGCTTGGCGAGCTCGGCGGCGATGTCGGTGCCTTTGACCTCGGTCGGCGTGAACGCGAAGGGCGCGCTGCCGGTGAGGAGGCCGCGCTGGAGCGCGCTGCGCCACTGCTTGTCGAAGCCGAGCGCGCCGGCCTGCGACTTCTCGCGGAGGGTGTCGCGAACGAGATCGTAGCCGGCGCGCGGCTTCTCTTGCGCTTTGTCGTGCGCCGCTTCGTCACCGTAAGCGAGCTTGCTGAGGAGCTCGAGATCGGTGCGACCGCCGTAGATGGGCGCAATGAGGGGCTGCTGGATGCTCCACGTGCCGTCGAGGGAGCGCTGATCGCTCCAGGACTCGAGCTCGTGCGCGCGGGGAATGTGCCAGGTGCACTTGACCGACGTCTCGTCGACGTGCGACGCGAGGTGAACGCTCGTCGGAACCGAAGCGAGGCGCGCGGCAAACTTGGCGTCGCCCGGCGCGTCGTAGACGGGGTTACCGCCAAGGAGGAGGAGGGTGTCGACCTTCTTCGCGTCGAGCAAGGCCGGCATGCTGGAGAACGCCGCCTGGATGGTCACGTAGTCCTGCCGGTCGACCAGGTTGTTGCGCTTCAGCATGGCGCGCATCGCGCTGTCGGACGCGGAACCGATCGCATTGGTGGCGATGCGCTTGCCCTTCAACTGCTTGATGTTGTCGATGCCGCTGTCCTTGCGAACCA
>CAXSGV010000222.1:0-10496 GCA_964236615.1 uncultured Polyangiaceae bacterium | reverse complement strand
CGAGGACATGACGGGCGCCTCGTTCGAGGGCATCTGCCACAAAAACGCGTCGGGCGGCGGCTACCAGGACAAGGTCAACGAGCAACTCTTGCCTCCGCCCTCCGAGGGCGCGGTCGACATCAAGGGCAAGCGCGTCAGCGTCGAAGACCAACAGAAGAACCGCGCTTACGCCGTGAGCCGGATCGAGGCTCTCGGCCGTCGCCGCGCCGACCTCATCGAAGCGTTCGACGCGTCGTTCCCCGACATCGACCTCGACGTGAAGAACGTCGCCGCGTCCGATCCCGGTGCGTCGTGCGAGCCCGCGGATCGCGTGCGTACGCTCGGGCGCGAGCTCGGCGACATGCTCGGCCGCATGTCCCCGCTCTACAACGACGGCACGATCCCGCAGTCGACCGAGTCGCTCGCGCGCGTGATGCAGGCGTTTCAGAAGTCGCCCGAGGCGCAGGCCGCGCTCACGCGGTTTGCCTCGCGCAACGGCTACCGCCCGTCGGACGTCGCGCCCGGGATGATTCGCCCGCTCCTTGCCTACCCGCGTCTCCGCGATCTCTCGGCCGAGTCGCTGCGCCTCATGGCCGCCGACTCCAATCCGTACGATCCCGATCCCGCGATGACCCCCGAGGGCAAGCGCATCGTCCAGCCCGGCGCCGCCTACGAGAGCCTCACGAAGATGCTCGCGGCGGCGCACGAGGAGCTCCGCACGGCCACGGCCGACCCGCCGAGCGCGCCGCTCGTCGTCACGAAGGATTTGCAGAGCGGCCGTGACGTGTTGTCCCGCCCACGCGGCAACCTCGAAGTTCTCGAGAACCTCTTCTACGCGAACGATCCCGCGTTCGGTGCAGCCGGTCCGTCACGCTGGATTGTGAAGCGCGATCCCCGCGGCTACGCCTCGGTCCTTCAAACGAGCGGCCTGCCTGCGCCCTTCGTCGACAAGAACGGCGACAAGCTCGCGGACGTCGATGCGCTCGGTCGCTTCGTCACGACGACGGGGCAAGCCCCGCCCTCGCCGTTCCTCTCCGTCGACGCGCTCGACACAGCGCCGCGTGATGCGTTCGGTCGCGCGACCAACGGCGCCGCGCTCTTCTACGAGTACCTCGACACCAGCCACACCTTCACCGCGCAGATGATGACGGACATGCGTCCGCTCGCGGATCCCGACCCCACGCACAACCACGAGACGCTGATGAACGCGGCCGGTGGCGCGTACGTTCTCTTTGGCAAGCGCACCGGTGCCGGCAACGCGACCAAGACTTACGCACCCGATCCCTCGCTCGAAGAGACGTGGGGCCTCACGCACGCGGAGCCCGTCCCCGCCGACATCAAGACGCGCCCGGTCGTCCTCGCCTTCGACGGCTACGACACCAACCAATCGCCGATGCTCGATCTCGTCTACGCGTTCGGGCAGATCCTCGGCGATCGCTCGACCGACGACACGCTCGCGTTCGTGCGCAAGCTGATGGTCGAGCACACGCCCGAGCTCGCGCGTGTCTCCGGTGATGCGCTTGCGTTCAAGGCCATCGCGGACAAGCACCCCGAGGCCCAGTTTCGAAACGCGAAGTCCGCCTTCTGGGACGAGATGCTCGATTCGATCGCGCAGCTCGCGAAGGAGCCGGGGCTCATGGAGGACCTCCTCCGCGCGCTCGGCGACGACGACTCGCTCGCGCTGAAGGACATCTACTCCGGCTACATGAAGTACGGCGATCGCATCTCGTACGATCGCGGCAACTTGAATGGGCCGTTTTACAACTTCGCCACCAAGAAGGCTGGCGACACGATGAAGACGCCGGTCGATCGCTCCAAGCCCGACACCGGCACGACGCGCAGCGGCTTCCAGCGCATGGTCCAAGCGGTCTTCGATACGGCGGGCGTCACGGCGTGCAACAAGCCCAACGCCGTCGTGCACGCCAAGGGCGTCCCGATCGCAGGCTCGGCCGATCTTCCGCTCACCGGCTCCTACAAGGAGTGTGAGGTCTTCAAGATCGAGAACCTGGCGAGCTTCTACCTGAACTCGATCGTCGGTAAAGCCAGCCTCTACTTCCGGCCGAGCATCATGCGCAATGGCGTCGCCGGCATCGGCGCCGCCACCGTCGACACCATCGAGCTCTCGAGCGGCATCACCGGTTTCTGGGATCCGCCGACGGCGAAGACATTCCGCCCGACGCCGCGCTGGCTCAATCGCCTCGTCAACTTCGACATCGAGGCCGACAGCACCAACACCGGCGACAAGAACTACACGACCAACCACTTCCTCCGCGATCTGCAGGGCCTCCACATCGGCACGGCCGTGTGCCCCGAGCGCACGATCGTCGATCCCGATCCAGCCGCCGCCGACGTGAACCCCGACAAGATGATCCACGGGCTTCGCACCTGCAAAGACGGCGATTGGCTCGATCAGCGCGATCGCGACGCCACCATGGTCTGGGAGGACTTCGGCTTCTACAAGGCGATGACGCCGATGCTCAACGCGTTCATCTCGCACAAGCGCGAGGACATCCTCATCAACATGATGAGCGCGATCCACCGTCACTGGCAGAGCGAAAAGGGGACGCCGAGCGAGTGCGATCCCAAGAACCCGAAGGACGGTCACTGGTGCGCGCAGGACGGCCTCGTCAGCTACGAGCCTCTCCTCGCCGAAGCGTTTCAAGGTGACATCCTCACTGCGCTGCACGACATCGAGCCGACGCTCGAGAACACGACCATCCCGCACTGCACCACGGTCGATCCGTCGACCAAGCGCTGCACCGCCACCATCAACGTCAACGGTCTCACCGCTCTCGCCGAGGCCGCGCGCGGTCTCTTCGACGCCGACCGCGCCAAAGCGATTGGCCTGACCGACCGCCTCGGCAAAGGGACGGCGGCGCGCAACGATGGCGGCACGAACCCGCAGACGACGCCGATTTACCTCCTCACGACGGCGCTCACGAGCATGGATGACGGGTTTGCCGCCTACGCGCAGGCTCACCCCGACGACAAGGAGCGCCAGGCCAAGTGGAAGCTGGCGCGCTCGCAGCTCGTCGATCAGTTCTTGCGCGTCAACGGCACCGCGAAAAATTCGTCGTTCGCGAACGCGTCGATCCCGAAGATCACGCCGACCCTCGTCGACATGCTTCGCGCGCAGCTCTTTGCAAACTGCCCCGCGTCGTTCACGGCGCCCTACCCGCGCTGCAAGTGGGCGCGCGACGAGCTCTCGAAGAAGATGACCGACGTCGTGAAGGGCCCGACCTTCGCCGGCAGCATGGACGTCGTCGATGCGATGCGGCGCGACGACGGCGCGCGACGCGAGCTCGAAGCCTTGCTCGTGTACTTGATGGACAACGCGTCGAAGAACGATGCCTTGCCGACGATGCTCGCCTCCGCCTCCGATCTCATCCAGCTCATGAAGAACGACGACGACATCGTGCCGATGCTCCACGTCATGGCCGAAGCCGCCGCTGGTCCGCAGAAGGACGCGCAAGGCAACGTCGTGCAGTCGAGCATGATGGACTCGCAGTCGGCGATGCTGGCCCGCATCGCGCTTCGCGCTTACGACAAGGACCACAAGGAGATCTGCTCGCGCGAGATCGATCCGAACCAGGTCCTCAACGTCGCGCTCAAGAACCTCGTCACGCCACTGCCCAGCAAGGATGGCAAGCCGACGAAGACGCCGCTCGAGGTCATCATCGACGTCATCGCCGACGTCAACCGCGTGGACCCGCTGCGCACCGAGAAGCTCGGCGCCGACGACTACGCGAGCATCACCTACCATGTCACCGACTTCCTGTTGAACAAGGAGCGGGGGCTCGAGCAGTTCTACGAGATTGTGCGTCAAGGCACGGAATGAGCCCTCGCTCAGCCGGCCTGGCGTCGAAGCGCCTAGCCTTCCTCTTGGGTGCCGCGATGCTCGGCGCAGCGGGTGACGCGCGCGCGGCGGGGCTCTACTTTTCCGATCGCGGCGTGAAGCCGCTCGGCCGCGGTGGCGCCTATGTCGCCGGCGCCGATGATCTCGGCGCCATTTGGTACAACCCGGCCGGCCTCGCCGACGCGGGCACGAGCATCATGGCGGACTTTTCGTGGCTTCACTTCACGAGTGAGTTCACGCGCCAGACCAACGTCACCGATGCCAACGGCGTGGTCCGCACGTACACGTACCCAACCGTCAACGGAACCTCGCCCATCCTTCCGATCCCGACGATCGGCGGCACCTTCGCGTTCGGCGATCAGAAGCAGTTCACCGCCGCGTTCGGCATCTACGCGCCGTACACCGCGATCACGAGCTACCCCATCGCGATCAATGGCGACCCGGCACCTTCGCGTTACTCGCTGGTGTCGCTCGACGGCTCCTTGCTCGTCGGCACGGGACTCTGGCTCGCCTACAAACCGATCGAGCAAATCCGCTTCGGCGTCGGGCTGCAAGCGCTCGTCGGCACGTTCGCATCGTCGACGATGTTCAGTGCAAGCCCGCCCGATCGTCTGATCGGCGCGCCCGAGGATCCGAAGTACGACTCGCTGGCGCAGCTCAACGTCGGCCCCATTTTCGCACCCAGCGCGAACCTCGGCGTCACCGCCGTTCCCGAGAAGCACATTCGCGTGGGCATCTCGTACCAGCTGCCGTACCTCGTGAACGCGCCGGGCACGATCCAAGTGCGACTTCCGAACGCAGTCGAGTTCGACGACGCGAAGCAGATCGGCAAGGACGTCCACGTTCGCTTCGAGCTGCCGGCGATCTTCCGCGCCGGCGTCGAGGTCCGCCCCACCGACCAACTCAAGGTCGAGGTGGCGTACGTCCGCGAGTTTTGGACCACGCACCACGCGATCGAAGTGAGCCCGGACAACGTGCGCCTGTCCGGCGTCACTGGCTTCCCGAACGACTTCCGCGTCGCGAACATCTCGCTCCCGCGAAACTTCGAGAACACCAACTCGGTGCGCCTCGGCGGCGAGCTCGCGATCCCGGTGAAGGACTACGTGATCGATGTTCGCCTCGGCTTCAACTACGAGCAGAGCGCGATTCCGCCGTCGTACCTCTCGCCGCTCACGATCGACCTCGACAAGTACGCCGCCACGATCGGCGGCAGCCTTCACGTCGGTCCGCACTGGCGTCTCGACGCCGTCTACGCGCACATCTTCACGAGCGATCAGACCGTGTCGCCGTCCGAAGCTGCCATCCCCCGCGTGAACCCAGTGCGCGGCAACCCGACGGCGGGCGAAGCGATCAACGGCGGCACCTACAGCGCGCGCGCGGACGTTCTGGGCGTCGGTGTAAACTACAAGTTCTAGCGGGCTCGCAAACGCGCGGTCGGCGCTGGAACGCAGTCGCAGCGACGAGGTCGCTACTGCGCTTTGACGCGTTCCAAAAGCGCAAGGTCGGCGAGGTCTTGTGGACGACCGGCCGCGCGCTTGTTGGCGATGAGGTCGTCGAGGCCGATCACACGAACCTCGAGGTCGTCGCCGAGCGCGACCGCGTTCGAACGAGCGATGGCGGCCTCGGTGTCGATCCCGTCGGCCGCCGTCAGGATGTCGACACGGACGGGAGGCGCGCCGAAGTAAACGACGTCGGAGGGCTTCATCGTCCGCGCTGACTCGACGAGGTGCGCTGGCGCTCCGAACCGCGCGAGCGCCTGTGCGAGTCGCTCGAGGTTGCTTGCGTTCCCCGCTACGAGGAGATCGAGGTCCTTGGTTGCGCGCGGCTTCGCGTGGTGACCGACGGCGTAGCCCCCGAGGATCGTGAAGCTAACCGCGGAGCGGACGCACTCCACCAACAGATCTCTGAAGTCGGGGTGCAGGTCCACGATCGCCTCCGAGTGCCAATGAGTCTTCGACGCACGACCACATCGCCCGCATTCGCTCGGCTGGCGTCATCGCGAGCCAAAACGCGAGGTCTGCGCGCTCCATTTCTTCGAACGAGGTCGCACGACCGCCGGTCCACGTGCGGCGTCTCTCCGCCGCTCTGGATTCCGCGTCGGACATGTCTTGATTGTAGCCGATATCTCTAGTTGCTGCGCGGGAGGTTGTCGGGCGCCGGCGCGGCCGGGAGCGGGCCGAGCGGATCGGGACCGTTGTCGAGCGACGTCGTGGCTGACGTTCCGCCGTGTGCCGGCGCAGGTGTGGCGAACGGCACGTAGACGACGACGGGATCGCCCTCGGCGAGCTTCTCGTTTCGGCCGCGGTGGTTGATGCGCTCCATCCAGCCGGGCGTGACGCCGTAACGGCGGCCGATGAGATCGAGGGTGTCGCCGGCTTTTGCCGTGAGCGCGATGCGCTTCTTGTTCTTCAGCGCTTCCCAGTAGGTGAAGAAGTCTTCCGAGCCCACGGCGAGCGGGCGCACGTCGGCCTCGTTGAGCGCGACGACCTTCGTGAGGTCGGCGCCTTGCGGCACGAAGATCTGCAGCGTCATGCCCTCGACGAGACGGCCTGCGGGATCGATCTCGTTCCAGCGACGCAGCTCGTCCGTGCTCACCTTGAAGGCGACCGCGACGTCGCGCAGCGTGTCGCCCGTCACCACGCGGTAGAACACGCGACGTCGATCGGGGTAGACGAAGAGGTCCGACGGGACGATCACCACCGGCGCGGTGCTCGGCGGAGCTCCCGCAGGTGACGTGGGCGACGACGGTGATGCGCCCTTCGGCATCAAGAGGACGGTGCCACCGCGAACGACCTCGCCCTGCGTGATGCCGTTGACCTCGATGAGGCGCGCGACGGGCACGCTACGCGCGCTCGCAATCTGCTCGAGTGTTTCGCCGAAGCGCACGACGTACCGCTCGAGCGGCGCCTGATCGCGGCGAAGCTTGGCAAGCGACTGCGTTGCTTGCGCGCCCTTTCCGAGGGGCACTTTCACGGGGTACATCGACGCGGGATCGCCGGGTGCGGTGCCGGGATCGGCGGGCGGCGTGCGCGACGCGCGGAGCTCGAGGTTCAGCGTCTCGATCTCCTTCGTCGTTGCGCCTGCCGCTTGCGCGACGCTTGCGAGCGGTGTCCCCGGCGGCACGACGACCTCGTCGCCCTCGACCGCGGGCTCGACCGCGAGATCGGCGAACCCAAACACGGCGAGGTTCCGCGCGACGATCGAGGCCGCGATGATCTTCGGCACGTAGAGCGTGGTCTCGAACGGGAGCGCGCCTTCCATGCGCGACAGCGCCCAGAAGTCGTTCGTGTTGTACTTGCGCACGACCGACAAGATGCCGGTGTAGCCCATGTTGTACGCGGCGATCGCGAGCTCCCAGCTACCGAAGCGGCGGTGGAGATCGGCGAGGAACTCGCAGGCGGCTTCGGTCGCGGCTTGCGCGCTGAGGCGGTAGTCGATCCACCGATCTTGACCGAGGCCATACTGCCGGCCGGTGTCGGGCATGAACTGCCACAGGCCGAGCGCACCCACCGGCGAGCGCGCGCCCGCATCGAAGCCGCTCTCGGTCATCGCGAGCCAGAGCAGATCTTCGGGCATGCCCTTCTTGCGAAGCGTGCGGCGAATCGCTTCGCGGTAGCGGCCCGATCGCCGCAGCCACACCGTGAGCAGTGAGCGACCGCGCGGATCGTCTTTGAAAAATTCGAGGTAGCGAACGAGGCGCGGCTCCCACCGCACCGGGAGCTCGGGGAGCTGGAGACGCGACATCCACGAGAGGTCCTTCCCTCCTTCGGCCGCAGGTGGGCTCGAAGGTACCGGCGCGGGCGGAAGCCCCGACGCATGCACGCGCGGTTGATCGGGGCTCGATGCAATCGGTGATGGAAGCTCGCCTGGCCACGGCGTACCGGGCGGCGGCGCCGACGTGGGAAACAGCTCGCGCTCCGCATCACGCAACGCGCGAAGCTCGACGCTCTCGACACCGAGCGCCACGTCGTCGTTCGTCGAGCCGCCGGCTACTTGACGGCGCGCCCACGGGTCCGGCGCACGCGTCGCGCGCGACGTCGATGGCTTCGTCGGCGCGGCCCGGCTCGAGCTCGGCGTCGCGCGCCGTGCTGCGGCTGGCGCGCTGGCGCGCGGTGCCTGAGAGGTCGTGCTCGCGGGCGGCGCCGTCGTCGGCAGCGGGACCGTTGCCGGTGCGGAAGGGGCCGCAGGGTTGATGGCGGGTGTAGGGCGCGCGGTACCGGCGTCTGCCGCTTGTGCGTGTGCGCCCTGCATCGCGACGACCAAAAACGTCACACGCTGCAAAAAATTCTTCGCACGTCCAGGCATCCCTCAACGGTGTCGCACGCTGTAGGCAAACCGTCAAATTCACGGGGAACATCGCTGAAGAGGACCTACTCAGCCGTGACCATTTCGCCTCAGAGGTGCGAACTGTCACACCCTTCCCTCAATGGCCAATCGGGCGACCGCTCGCGATGATTGCCCCACGAGTTCGGTTGCTCCGTTCGAGTCTCTTCGAGGGAACCAGTCGGGCCGTCACTCCTTGCTGTGAGCGTCGCGGAAGCGGCGGACGAAAGTCCGAAGCGTGTCCGCGGGGTGCATCGACCGGAAAGCCGGGCGGTGTTGCAGCACCAACAACTTCTCCAAGGAGCACTGCACCATGAAGCTCGGACTTCGAAAGCTCGCTCACATCGGCGCGACCTGCGCCACGCTCGCCACGACCGCCTTCGGGGTTGGCTGCTCCGGCAGTACCCCCGCACAAGGCGAGAGCGTCGGCTCGAGCTCGGATGCCATCGTCGCGCGCCCGGCGGCGCGTCTGTTCCTCTCCGACGCCGTCATTGCCCGCTTGAAGGCGCGCGCTGCGGCGAACGACCCGGCGTGGACCTCGCTCAAGACGCAGTGCGACGGCTACGCGACGGGCACGATGTACCCGCCGAACGGCTCGGCGTACCCCAACTTTCCGAACGTCGGTCAGGGCTACCAGGGCGAAGAGTACGTGAGCCCGATCATGGCTCTCGGTCTCTGCTTCCGTACGACCGAGGGCGTCGACTCCGCCGCTTCGGCGCGCTACGGCGCGGCAGGCGGACGCTTGCTCGACGCGATGAGCACGCCGGCTTCGTCCGGTGGTCAGAGCCCGTCGACCGACTCCGGCTACGGCATCCGCAACTACGGCGTGGGCATGGCCGTCGGTTACGATTGGCTTTACCCCGCGCTGTCGTCGACGACGCGCAACAGCGTGATCACGTCGCTCAACACGTGGATCGATTGGTACGACGCGTCCGGCTTCTCGCGGAACCACTCGGTGGGCAACTACTTCATCGGCTACCTGCTCGCGAAGACCACGACGGCGCTCGCGACCGAGGGTGAGAACGCGAAGGCTGCCGGCTACTGGTCGGACGTCGAAGGCCGCATGTGGGGCCAGCTCGTCAAGCCGCAGTTCCAGACGGCGATGGCTGGCGGCGGTTGGCCCGAGGGCTGGGGCTACGGTCCGCGCGCGGTTCGCGGCGTCGCCGAGTTCCTCTGGGCAGTGAAGACGGCCAAGGGCCTCGACTGGTCGAAGGACGTCCCGCAGATCAAGGACCAGGCGAACTACGTCAGCTACTTCGCGTGGCCCTCGCTCAAGCACATGGATGACCAGGGCACGGTCCGCTCGGGCACGAACATCAAGCCCTCCGCGCAGCTCGCGACGTCGCTCGCGATGATCCTCCACTACATGGGCGACTCCGCGGCGCCCATCGCGCGCGGCTTCGCGAACGACGTGCTGAAGACGTCGGGCGACGACTCGGCGAAGTGGCAGTCGTTTCTCTACTGGGATCCGACGCTCGCGCAGAGCGACTACAAGACGCGCCCGCTGTCGTACGCGGCCGCCGGTCCGGGCCACGTCGCGATGCGCTCGTCTTGGAGCACGGACGCCACGTGGGGCGCGCTCTCGAGCGGCACGTACATCAACTCGCCGGATTCCGGCGAAGAGATGTTCAACCAGGGCAGCCTCTCCGTCGTCGCCGGTGACAACCCGGTGCTCGTGAACGCGACCGGCTGGATCCCGCAGACCGCGGGCAGCGCCGGCGAGGACTTCGTCTACAACGACACCTGGGGAACGAAGTCGCGCAAGCTCTACAACACGTTCTTCGTCACCGACGCGACGAACCCCTACAGCCCCGGTCAGGGCGGCTTCGCTCCGGCCGACGCGCAGACGCACCTCGAGCGCGTCGACGAGCAGGTCGGCTTCGTGCGCTCGCGCGCGGCGAAGGTCGAGCAGATGTACCGCAACAAGCCCGTGACGCAGTTCACGCGTGACCTCGTCTTCGTGCGACCCGGCGTGTTCGTCCTCTTCGATCGCACCACGATCGCCAACGCGGGCGCCGACCAGTGGCTCGGCTTCCACACCGCTGCGGCACCGGTCAGCGTGGCCACCAGCGATTCGACGCAGAAGCGCTTCGATGTCCAGAAGAGCGGCACCACCATCGGCAGCATTCGCACGCTTCTTCCCCGCAGCGCATCGGTCTCGCAGGTCAGCCTCCCCGGCGGCGTCGTTCGCCTCGAGGAGCACGCCTCCGGCGCGCAGCAGGATTGGCTCTCGGTCGTGACCACGGGCGGCACGACGCCTGAGCAGCAGCGCATCTCGGCGACGGACGGCAACGTCCTCTCCGGCAACGTCGTCGGCGTCAACGTGCAGAGCGCACGC
>CAXSGV010000221.1:1308-10509 GCA_964236615.1 uncultured Polyangiaceae bacterium | reverse complement strand
CGTCGCGCTGCGGATCGATCCGCAAAGCGCGACGGTGACGGTCACAGGTACGATCGCGGCGCCCGTGGGCACGGCGACGTTCAAGGCCTACCTCTCCAATTCGCCGACGGCGGTGAACGCGAACTGGTCGCTCGACAACGCGACGCTCGGATCCATCAGCCCTGCGGGCGTGTTCACTTCGTCCGGCATCGGCGGCAAGACCAAGGTCTACGCGCAGGTCGGCAAGCAGTCCGCGGTCGCGGACCTCGTCATCAACGTGAAGCTCGAAGAGGACTTCGCGAGCCTGTCCGCGGCGGACAAGGCGAAGCTCCGGGCCGGCGGCACCGCCGACGCGGCCAACTTCAAGTGGCTCTATCCCTACGACAAGACCGTGTTCCCTCGCGGGCTCGACGCACCGAAGATGCAGTTCGGCGGCGCCGCACCACAAGCCTTCTACGTGCACTTGAAATCGGCACAAATGGAGTACGAGGGCTTCTACGCCGGCGGCGCGGCCGGCGCAGCGCGCATCGCGGTGGCTTCCGCTTGGTGGAAGGCCGTCACGACGAGCGCAGGTCCGTCGGATGCCGTGAAGGTCGACGTCACGAAGCTCGCGGCGGGCGGCGCGGTCACAGGGCCGATCAGCGAGACCTGGTCGATCGCGCAAGGCAGCTTGAAGGGCACCGTCTTCTACAACAGCTACAACAGCAAGCTCGCCGCGGCCGCTGGCTTCGCGAACGGCGCCGTGCTGCGCATCAAGCCCGGCAACCCGGCCGCAGTGTTCATCGGACAGGCGAAGATCGGCGGCACGAACCGCAACTGCGTCGTGTGCCACTCCGTCAGCGCCAACGGCACCACGCTGGTTGCCGGCGTCGAGTGGGGGAGCGACAACGGCGGCAACCCGCTGTCGAGCGGAACGTTCGACATCAGCGCCGCGGGCGTACCGACGGTGAAGTACACCGATCCCGAGGGCCGCAAGGTTCCGTTCGGCGCGCTCTCGGCGGACGGCAAATGGCTCCTCGGCAACGGCGTGGTCGCAGGCGGCCAGCCCATTCGCGGCCTGTCGCAAGAATTCCCGTCACGCCTCTACGACGTCGCGACCGGCACCGCCGTGGCCGATGCGTACTTCGGCGGCGGAACGAAGCACGCGGTCACGCCGTCGTTCTCCCCGGACGGCAAGCTCCTCGCGTTCAGCGACCGCGACGCGACCGACGGCCACACGCTCGGTCTCCTCACGTTCAACGGCCAGGTCAGCCCGCCCGTGTTCGGCGGCTACAGCGTGTTTGCGACGAACCCCACGAAGGTGCTCGGCTGGCCGAGCTTCTTCCCCGATGGCAAGGCAGCCCTGTTCCACGAGGGCGACAGCTTCGACACGGGCGGCTATGCCGACGCAAGCAAGCCGCTGCTCGTGCCCCACTACTCCGATCTGAAGTGGGTCGACGTCGCGACCAAGACCGCGCGCACGCTCGACGCGCTCAATGGTTGGGAGCCCAACGGCGCCGGCGGCATCAAGACCTACCTGCCTTACGGCGAGGCGCAGGACGGTCACTTGAACTACGAGCCGACGGTGCTGCCCGCGCCGGTAGGCGGTTATTACTGGGTCGTGTTCACGAGCCGTCGTTCGTTCGGCAACACGATCTACGACGGACCGAATTCGCTCTCCGCCAGCGGCGACAAGGCGTTCGACAACCCCGACAACTCGGGCAAGGGCTACCGCAAGAAGCTGTGGGTCGCCGCGATCGACATCAACGCGGCGCCCGGCACCGATCCCAGCCACCCCGCGTTCTACCTCGAAGGCCAGGAGGGGCCCTCGGGCAACATGCGCGGCTTCTGGGCTCTCGACCCCTGCAAGACGAACGGCATCGATTGCGACACCGGTGACGAGTGCTGCGGCGGCTTTTGCCGTCAGGTCTCGTTCGCGGACGGTGGTACGGGCAAGCAGTGCGTTCCGCCCCCCACCACGTGCTCGAACGACTCCGAGAAGTGCACGACCGACGCCGACTGCTGCAACGTGGCGTTCGGCTCGAAGTGCATCAACGGTTTCTGCGCGAACCCGACGCCGCCGCCGCCGAAGTGACGTTCAGTCTTTCGGAATGAAGGCGATGTCCGGATCACCAAACGCGCACCAGTAGGCCGTGTTGCATCGCTTCTGAAAACAGAACGCCCCGCGGTCTCGGAACTGCGCGGGGCGTACCGAGAGCGCGCCTTCGCACGAGGACTGCTCGACCTTACCGGGGCACGCCGCCACGGCTTGCTTGCACGGCGCGGTGGTCTCGGGCGCGGCCGGGACCATCTTGAGCGCGGTCGAGGCGCACTTGTAGACCGCGTTGTCGTCACTGCACGCGGCCTTGGTTCCGTTCAGCGCGGCGAGGCAGCCGAGCATCGTCTCGCGCGCGGCGGCGGGCAGCGGTCGCTTCTTCGCCTGGTTGCACGCGTTGACGAGCAGCTGCCGGCCTTCGCATTGCGGTGCGCCGGGCGGACCATAGAAGAGACACTTCTCGAGGTCCGCCGGGGGTGAGGGCTTCGAGGGCAACGCGGGCCCCGGCGCGCTGCCGGTCGCGAACGCAGCCACGCGCGTGCGCGGTCCCGCCGACGCGTCCGGGATCTCGGCTCCGAGGGGCGAAGCTCCGGGATCGATCGGCGCAGGTTGTGCTGCCGGCGTCGCGCTAGCCGTCGTGTCGGCCGTCGCCTCGTGAAGCTCGGATCGCAGGCGCTTGCAGCCCGTGACGGGCACGGCGACTGCGGCCATGCCGGCCACGAGCGCGAGGAAGCGAGCACGATCGATCTGCATGAGGGGACGGTCTCATGACCGACGCGCCCGCGGTAGATTCAATCCGGATGGCTGCCCCCACCACTTTCACGCCGCCGTGGGCGCGCGATCTCACCACCGTGGGCGTGACCGGCACCAACGGCAAGAGCACCACGACCACGTGGATCGCCGCGGCCCTGGCACGCGTCGCGCGCCCTGTGGCTCGTGCGACGACGCTCGGCTACTTTCTCGACGACGAGCCCCGCGAGCATGCGCTGACATGGGACGGCTTCGTGGCACTCATGACCGAGTGCCACAGGCGCGGGGGCCGACTCGCGGCCATCGAGCTGACGAGCGAGGCACTCGCGCGTGGTTTTGCGCGCGCATGGCCCTGCCGCGTCGGCGTGTTCACGAACCTCACGCACGATCACCTCGATACGCATGGCAGCGCGGAGCACTACCTCGCGAGCAAAGCGCAGCTCTTCGTCACGCTCGGCGCTGGCGACACCGCCGTCCTCAACGCGTGCGATCCGGCATCGGATCTGCTGCGCGAGGTGATCGATCCCGCGGTGCGCGTTCTCAGCTACGGCGTACCGAGCCGTGGCGCGTTCTCCGCCATTACGCCCGCCGACCTTCGCGCTACCGGCGTCGATTTCGATTGGATCGGCACCACCGTGAGGTGCGTCGACTCCGCTGGCGCGGAATACCGCTCAATCAAGATGCGCGCAATCGGGGAGGTGTACGCCGAGAACGCGCTCGCCGCTGTGCTCGGCGCAACCGCCGCCGGCGTCTCTCTCGAAGACGCCATCGACGCGCTCGCTACGGTGCCCGCCCCACCTGGTCGCTTCGAGGTGATCGCGGAGGAGCCACGTCTCGTCGTCGACTACGCGCACAGCCCCGACGCGCTCGCGCGCACGATCGCGATCGCGCGGCGCCTTGCGCCGGAGCGTCTCGTTGTGGTGTTCGGCGCCGGTGGCGGCCGCGATCCCAGCAAGCGTGCCGCGATGGGCCACGCCGCACGCGCCGCCGATCACGTCATCCTCACGAGCGACAACCCGCGGGACGAAGATCCTCGCACGATCGCAGAGGCCATCGCGGCGGGCCTCGAGGGCCACCCGAGCGTCGCCATCGAGCTCGATCGCGCGTTGGCGATCACGCGCGCCGTCCGCGATGCAGGTCCACGTGACGTCGTGCTCGTCAGCGGGAAGGGGCACGAAGCGGAGCAACATCTCGGCGCTGTCGTGCGTCCGTTCTCCGATGCCGCCATCCTGCGCGCGGCGCTCCGCGCGCGGCACTGACTCAGGGAGCGGGCGACACCGGCTCCGGCGCCGGCGGCGCGAGCGGAGCGGGCGGCGCAGGTGCAGCGGTGGCAGGCGTCGCCGGCACCGCGTTGGGGTCGACGATCTGCGTCACGGCGCGCTTGATGGCGCGAAGCGTCGTCGCGCCCGCGAGGACGAGCATCACTTGGTAGCGACGCATGTCGATCGCCGCGTACTGGTTCGGCACGACGTACGGGTCGATTGCGAGCGCCTCTCCCCACCCATACGAGAGCTGGGTGCCGATCAGGAGCTCGCCCCCGCCACCGTAGGAGCCGATGCCGCCCGACACCGAGACGCGGCTCAGTCGGTCGCGGTCGAACGTGCCGAGGGTGCTCGTCGTCGCGAGCGGAGCGGTCGAAGTGAGATCGGTGCTCGCGCCACCCAGCACGCTGAAGGTCGGGCTCAAAAAATATTCGCCGCCGAACGCGACGTTGGCCACGCCGCGCGACCGCACCGCGTAGTGCACGTCGAAGGGCGCGTTCGTCGCAGTGGCGCCGCTCGTGCCGAGCTCCTCGACATGCATCTGCGACGCGATGGCCTCGTCACGTCCGAAGTAATAAAAGCCGTCGAGCTCGATCTTCAGCGCTTCCGAGACCTTCATGCCGATGCCCGCCGCGAGGCGCACCGGGGGGGGCGCGTTGAAGTCACCGCGAGCGACACTCACGCGCGAGCTCGGCCCAGACCCATCCTGGTACTGCTCGTGCGAGTTCGCGCGGTAGCGCCCCGTGATGTGAACCGACGGGACCTCGATGCTCGCCCCGAGCGTATAGCGTTCGAGGAGCTTGTAGGTTGCACCGATCGTCGCGTTGAGATCGAGCGACTGCCCCGTTGCGCTCTCGCCGAAGCTCGACGCGATGGGCCCTGTCGGGCCACCGGTCGTGACCGTGCTGTTGTCGTCATGGAACCGCGAGAGCGTGTACGCCCCCGAGAGCGACACGCCGATCGATAGATCGTTCGTCGGATTGAACGCGTAGGTCGGACCGAAGAGCCAGCGGTGCCAGTTGCGCGTCGCGGAGCCGCCTTGCACGGTGAGCCCGCCGTTTCCGGTACCGGCGTTGTGATTCAGCGAGGGGAGGATCGTGTCGCGTCGTTCGACGTTGGCGAGACAGATGGCTGCCTTCTGTCGCCCGGCGCGCGTCGCCTTCTCGTTGGGTCCGTCCTCCCCGTCGTCCTCCTGTTGGCCAATCGATCCGAGGGTGAAGAAGAAGCACGTCGTCGAGGGCAATGCGTCGAGCGATGTGTCGCCGATCTCGGTGCCGGTGTCCGAGATCGCGGGAAAGCGGGTGGTGTCGACCGGGCCCGGGCGGTAGAAGCTCGCGTAGCTCGTCTGGCTCAGTGAGTAGAGGTTCACCGAGAGCGCGATCTTTCGATCGTGGATGCGCACAATCGTCGCGGGGTTCGTGAAGGGCGCGGCGCCGTCGCGACCGAATGCGACGCCGGTGTCGCCCATGAGCGCGGTGCGCCCACCGAGCGGCGACGAACGGTAGTTGCCTTGCGCGCGCACGGACGTCGTGACGACGAGCACGACGGTCGTCGCGAGAGCGATGGCTACGGCCTTCATGTGCGAGGGTGCCTAACGCAGCAACCAGGCATCGAGGCCTTCGCGTCGAGCACGGCGCGATCCGAGACGAAACGCGGTGTAGAGGCTCATCGCGCCAAGCGCAAAGCCGGCGGCGCCAAGCGCGACGATCTTGTCTGCGCGGTTGGAGAGCGCACGTGGCGCGACGGCGAGCTTGGCGCGGCGCGGGCCATCGAGCGGCAGATTCGCCTCGTGGTCGAGCGCCGACTCGGGCGCGGGCTGCGCGGAGTCGTGCAGGGCGACGGCATCGTCGCTGTGACGCGTGATGTCGGAGTGGAACGAAATGGCGAGCACGAACGCTTCCTCGGTCACGCGCAGCTTCCCCCACGCGACGTTGAGCGACAGCGTGTCGAGCGGCCGAAGCGAGGCGGGCATCGGAAACGCACCGCCCAACGTCTCGGAAAAGTCCCACGACAAATCGAGGTGCTCGGCCTCGACGGCCTCGTTGATCTTCTCGGTGAGGCGGTCGTCGATCATCGCGGGCATGCCCGCGAAATCGGCGTGCTCGATGAGAAGCCCGAACACGAGCTTGTCACCGTGGTCGCCCTTCACGATCTCGGGGCGGAGCAGCGCGGTCACCTTGTGAAGGGTGATGGGCACCTGGATGCCAAGGACCGTCCAGAGCACGTTGGCCGCGCACTCGACGCGCAGACCGCGCTCGGGAATGAGCTCGACGCTCTTCGGCTCATGCAAGGTGACGTGGTTGCCCGCGTCATCGAGGTCGAGCGTGATGGGCATCGCCTGCGTCAAAATGCCGCTGATGTCCTCCTTCGTGAAAATCCCCTCAATCCACATCCCTGAGGAGATGCTCGAGGCTGCGCTTCCGTTGTGCGTGGGCTCAGCGGCGAAGAAGCGCACGCAAAACCGCGACGAGCCGCGCAAACGTCGAGGGCAGGGGCGCATCGTCCGGGTCCGGCCGGTGCGCCAGGAGGACAATCGCGTCGAAGGACGACCGTGGCACGAAGGCGCCGCCGCACTCGGCGCAGCGGTGGATGGTCGGTCCCTTTTTCTCGTCCACGAACATCTCGGCAGCGAGCGTGCACTGGCATCGCGGGCACCCCGCGCGAAGCTCGTCGGATCCAGCGGTTGGCGGTAGCAAAGGAACGCTCAGGGGCGCGGCGTCGCTGGCGACGTTCGCGAGATCGCCGTCGTACCAGTCGATCCAAAGCCCCTTGCAGTCGGGGCACACGTCGATGAGCGCATCGAACAACAACCACACCTCCATCAACACCGAGCACCGCGGGCACCGGCAAGGTGCGTCCCGGTAGCCCGCGGTCGTCTGCACTACTTGCTCGAGGCCGACAGAACGAGGCGCTGGCCGAGAGCGCGATCGACCTCTTCGCACCACGCGCGGAACGCGGGGTACTCGGCGGCGGTGATGCGCGTCTTCGTCATCGTGACCTGGGTCTTCACGCGAGCCTTCGTCGGCTCGGTCTCGACTTCGACCTTGTACGTGCCGAACGGGCTCTTGCCCTCGCCCTTCACTGGCGCGGTGAGGATGCGTGAGCCCGGCGGAAGGTGAATCGTCCAGTCGCTCTCGGTCGTCGTGTTCGCGCGCAAGCGGATGTCGAGCTTGCGTTGCGACAGAGCGGCGTAGTCGCGGACCATGTGATCGGAGGGGCCCGTCGGCACGCTGATGCGATCACCTTCGCGGCGCGCGAGCTGCGGAGCCTTGCCCTTCACGTGGAGCGTGACCTTGCTCTCGATGTCCTCGAAGCTCCCCGCCTCGAGCGACTGGAGGTCGAGCCCCGCGAACTCGCTCGCAAGGTCCTCCTGCACGCGCGGCTTGCGCGACGCCTCGGCGTGGTAGCGGCGGCGCCACGAGCTGGCCGACACGCCGCTCACTTCGGCGCGCCAGTCGATCTGCGCGCTGCCGTCGGAGAGGATGGTCGCCTCGACCTTGCGCGCCATGACGCTCTCGTTCGCAGGCGCGTCGGGGAGGTGAACGAGCTTCGGCTTCCCCTCGTTGATCTGGATCGCGAGCGAGCCGCGGTCCATGGCAGGGAGCTCCATCGACCCGGTGTATTCGGCGGTGCCGTCGAGGTAGAGATCGAGCGAGGGCACGTACGCGATCGCGTGATCGAACGGCGCGAGGCTCGCGACGTCGGTCTCGAAGTCACCCTTGGTTCCGGTGCGCACGATGACGATGGTCGCCGGAATACCTGCTTCCTTGAGCATGGTGACGATGAGCGTCGCCTTGTCTTTGCAATCGCCGAACCCACGCGCGAAAATCTGCGCGCAGCGGTACGGCTTGAAGCCGTGAATGCCGAACTCGAGCGCGACGTAGCGCGTCTTCTGGACGACGTAGTCGTAGACCGCCCGGACCTTCTCCTTGTCCGTCTTCAGCCCCTTCGTGACGTCCGCCACGCGGCGGCGCACCTCTTCGTCGGCGATGAACTGATCTTTGACGAGGCCCCAGTACCAGCGGCCCATCGCGTCCCAATCCTTGTACGTCGACACGTGCACATGCCCGAGGAGCTCGCCGTACGCGGGCTGCATCTGCTCGGGGAGCAGCGGGGGCACGTCGAGCGCAACGAACTTGTAGACCTTGGTGTCCTTGGTCTCTTCGGTGGTCGCCTTGAGGCCGGGAACGACCGGCTTGTTGAAGAAGAAGGCGCGGCTCTTCGGCGTGATGAGCACGTACTCGGCGCGGCCGACAGGCTCACCGGATTGCAGGTAGCTCACCTCGCCGAAGTAGTCGGCAAACGCGTTGCGTGAGGCCACGTCCTCGACGCGGTACTGGAGCTCGACGACGTCGCCTGGCGACAAGCGGGGAAAGTGCACGTAAAACGCACGCGCGCTCGTGTAGGTCGCTTGGGCCTCGTTGTTCGCGGGACCTTCGCCGCTCTCGATGGCCTCCTCGACCTGACCGTTCGGGTGGTACACGCGCGCGCCGCGGAGCTGCACTGCCTCCGTGTCGGCCTCGAAGCCAAACGCGTACTCACGTGCTGCTGCCGCCGCACTGTCGGTGATGGGCTGGAACACGATCTGGTGAAAGCGGCTCGCGAGCCCGTTGGGGAACACCGTGGTGACGGTGAGGTTCACGAGGGTGCGCTGGTTGAAGCCCATGGCGGGCGCGTTGCGCTTCGCGAGGAACTCGGTCGAGGGGCGCGCGTAGATCTCGTCGGCACGCGGGCGGGCCGGCTCCATGTTGGCGACGTACTCGCGCACCTCTTTGGCCTGCGGCTTGAGCGTGAGGATCTGGCGCAGGAGCTTGAGCTGCTCGTCCTTCTGCCCCTGGAGACCGTACGCATCGGCGAGCGAGCGCATCGCCGTCGTGTCCTCGGGCGCGAGATCGAGTGACTTCTTGTAGGTCGCCACGGCAGCCGCCCGGTTGCCGAGAAGCAGCTGCGCCTTGGCCGCCGTCGCGAGGACCGCCGCGTTGTCCGGGTTCGTGGCGAGCAGGCGCTCGATCCAACGGTTGGCAGTCTCGGTGTCGCGCTGCGCGATCGCGAGGTCGACGTGACCACGCGCGAACGCCGCGTCGTCGAAGCGAAGCTGGGCGTAGCGCTCCTCGAGCTCGCCCGCCTCGGTCGTGCGGTCTTGCTGGCGGAGCGCCGACGTCATCGCGCGAACGA
>CAXSGV010000221.1:0-1298 GCA_964236615.1 uncultured Polyangiaceae bacterium | reverse complement strand
GAGCGCGACGCTCTTCGGTCGCCGATCGAGGGCGCGTTTGAGGAACGCGAGCGCGGTCTCGCGCAGATTGGCTTCGGTGTAGAGCTCGAAGCGCGCGAGGACGGCGGTGACGTCGTCGGGATCGAGCGCGAGCGCCTTTTCGTAGTAGGGCGCGGCGTCCCGCCAGTTGGAGCCGCTGCGGGCGTGCTGCGCGCGCGCGAGCAAGACGTGCATGCGCTCTTCGGTGGAGACGGCGGCGCCGCTGGCCTTCACGAGCGCCTCGGCCTTTTCGATCCGCGGTGCTGCTGCTCCTCCCGGCGGTCCGCCGCGACCTCGGCACGCTGCTCCGCCAGCTCGCCCGCGAGCAAGAGGCGCGGGATGGTCGGCTTCAGCTCGGCCGCTTTGCGTGCGAGCTCGCGCGCGCGGTGGTCGCTCGGATCGTCCGACGCCGTGATGACGAGGTAGCGCGCGAAGCCCTCGAGCGTCGCCGGGTCGTTCGACTTCACCATGCGCTCGAACGCCTGGAGCGGACCTTCGACGCGCGACGGGGTCGTCGTCTCTTTCGGCTTCATCGCCTCTTCGGCGTGCGCGGGATCGGCGTCGGTCTTGATCGCTTCGTCGGGCGAGCCGTCGGCCCCCGCGAGGCGCACCGAGACCATCGGCGCGTCGTCGTCGCCGCACGCTTTCACGAGTAGACGGTTGTAACCTGCACGCAAAGTCACCGACGCCGCAAAGCGGTCGGAGTCGAGCGCGCGGTACTTGTCGTCCTTCAGGATCTCTTTACCGTTCCAGAAGACGCGCATCGCGCCCGCGCTGCCGGCCCAAACGCTGATCGGTCGCGACGCGCCGCCGCTGAGCTTCGCGTCTTTCACGAAGGTGACGGCGTAACCGCACGCGTTCTCTTCGGGGCGCATGAGCGCGCCGAGGTCGAGCCAACCGTACGCCGCCGTGGCGGGCGACACGCGCCAATGGACGGGGCGCTCCTTGCCGTCGAACGCCTTCGCGAGGCTCGGCGCCTCCTTGTCGTCTTCGGGACCAAAGGCGCGATCGAGGCCAGCTTTGCCTTCGTTGTCGAAGGAGCCGACGACCATCCATTTCGAGACGTAGCCGAGCTTCTGGATCTTCTGCTGCGCGCCGTCGAGGTCGCCGCGACGCCGTCGTGCGTACGCCTGAAGTAAACCGGCGTAAGCGCGAGCGGGCGGGCTGACGGCCGGGTTCGACTGGATCTCGACGAGCGCTTCCTCGACCTCGGCGGGATCACCTTGGTCCCACTCCTGCCAGAGCCGTCGCAGCGACGCGTGTACGAAGGGGCCTTTGGC
>CAXSGV010000220.1:0-10520 GCA_964236615.1 uncultured Polyangiaceae bacterium | reverse complement strand
AGACCGGTGACGTGCGTGTCTCGATCTCCGGAGGCCCAGTCGCCCTCTCCTTGCTTGGCGTGAAAGAAGGCGGCGGCGGCCTCGTCGACGTCGACCGCGCGACGGTCACCGGCAAGGGCAGCGTCGTCCTCGCCAGCGCCGGCGACGCGCTCACGTTCGATGGCGACTTCGGGCTTCAACACTTCGGGATCCATCAGCCGCGCCTCGCGCTCGAGGCGCTTCACGGTCTCGAAGTGAGCGCCCGCGCGCGCGGCCTGCTCACCGACAAGGGCGAGCTTCGCCTCGACGATGCAGAGGCGGCGCTCGGCTCGCTCAAGCTGCGCACGCACGGCAACCTCGAGCAGCAAGGCAATCGTACCGCCGGCGCGTTCTCGTTCGACATCCCGGTCGCGAGCTGCCAGTCGCTCCTCGACAGCGTGCCGGGCGCGCTCTTGCCGGAGCTACGCGGCGCGCAGATGACCGGCACGCTCGGCGGCAAGGGACGCTTCATCTTCGATTCGAAGAAGCTCGACGATCTGATCTTGTCCTACGACGTCGACGATCTCTGCAAGCTCACGCTCGTCCCCGCGCCGCTCGCGAAAGAGCGCTTTCAGAAGCCTTTCATCCACCGGATCTACACGCCCGACGGCAAGCTTTCGGAAGAGGAGACGGGCCCGGGCACCGACAAATGGATCGTGCTCGATGGCGTGAGCCCGTACATGCAGGTTGCGGTTCTCACGACGGAGGACGGTGCGTTTTTCCACCACCGCGGCTTCAACCATGCCGCCATCAAGAGCTCGCTCATTGCCAACCTCAAGGCTCGACGCTTCGTGCGCGGCGCGAGCACCATCACGATGCAGACCGCGAAAAATCTCTTTCTCACGCGCGACAAGACGCTCGGCCGCAAGCTCGAGGAGCTCATTCTCACCGACTACCTCGAGCAGACGTTCACGAAGGCAGAGATCCTCGAGGTGTATTTCAACATCATCGAGTTTGGTCCGAACATCTACGGAATCGTCGGCGCTTCGGAGCACTACTTCGGTCGCAAACCCGAAGAGCTCAACATCGCCGAGTGCTTGTTCCTCGCGTCGCTGCTTCCGCGTCCGGTCGGGTCCCACCGACTCTACGAAAAGGGCGAGCTGTCCGAGTCGTGGATGCGGAATCTCCACACGCTGATGGAGATCGCCTTCAAGAACGGAAAGCTCTCCGAGAGCGAGCTACGCGAAGGGCTCGCGCAGCCGATCCTCTTCTACAAACCCGAATCGCCGCGCCCCGCGCCCCGCCCCGCCATTCCCGGCAGTCATTTCACGGGGGATGACCAGGACTGGCGGCAGTTGAACTGACGAGAGGCAGAGGGGAGTGGGAACGCTCGTGCCCGTGCCCGCGCGCCCCGGCTACTTCTTTCCCTGCGCTCGCAGCGCCGCAAAGAAGGTTCGGAGTCGCGAAGCGCAGTCTTCGGCGAGCACCCCCGCAGAGACCGTGAAGCGGTGGTTGAGCCTTGGGTCTTGGCCAATCGTGAAGAGCGTGTCGACCGCGCCGCCCTTGGGATCGGCGCAGCCATAAACGACGCGGGCCATGCGCGTGTGGACGAGGGCTCCGGCGCACATCGCGCAGGGCTCGAGCGTCACGTAGGCGGTCACCCCTTCGAGACGCCAGCTGCGCGCCGCGGCGCCGGCTGCGCGGATGGCGAGCAGCTCCGCATGGGCCGTCGGATCGCCGAGCTGCTCACGAAGATTGTGAGCGCGCGCGATCACGTTCCCCGAAGCGTCGACGAGCACGCAGCCGACAGGGACGTCGCCGTGCGCCGGCGCGAGGTCGGCCTCGGCGAGAGCCTCGCGCATGAAGGCGAGGTCGGTGGTCTCGACGCTCTCGGCGGTTTCTACGTCTGTGGTGCTCACAAGAGGGTGATTCGAGGCGCGCCCAGGAAGATTCGAACTTCCGACAACTGGTTCCGTAGACCAGTGCTCTATCCAGCTGAGCTATGGGCGCAACTACCTACCAGCGCGGCGCGGAAGATACTCGGGCCATACCTCATGTCAATCACGCGCTTACGCTTGGGCTCCGCTCTTCGGTGAACGCCTGCCGATTCGGCTGAATTTGACCGACGACCGTGACGATCGACCGATCGGTTGCCAGGCTTCGAAATGGGTGCGCAATCTTTGCAGAGGACAGGGACCAGTGCGACTGGGATGTCGGACCCCGACCCTCGTCGGATCACGATCGATCGAGAATTCCCGCGGTGGACGTGTCCTGGCACGTCGTCTGCTCTAAGGGTCTTCACGCAACGCTCGATGGAACGCCGTGGGCTGCGGCCTCCATCACGATCCGCACGATCCGCACGATCGAAACGCTTTCTCCTTCGCGCTTCGGCCGCACGGGTCTCTTTCTTAAAAGCGGTGCGCCTTACTTTGTTCTTCTTCGATTGCTTCCTTAACCGCGCTTCCTCTTAGATTGTTCCGCTTAGCTGCTTAGCTGCTTAGCTCTTAGCCCTTTCGCTTTCTTTCGATACTTCTGGCGGTGCGGGTTTCCACCGCCCCCTGCTGCGTGGCGCGCTCCTCGGATGAGGACCGCGCCACGTTCGCTTTGTGGTTTGCACTTTTGTGCTCGTGATCCGGCGCCGGCGCGGGCGGGGCAGCGGCGGGTGCTAGAATCTACCCATGCCGATCGCACGCTCGCTTCGAAGGCTCGTCGGCGTCGCCGTTGTCGGGCTCACGTTGACCGCGGGCACCACCGACGGCTCGTTCAGCTTCGGGGGCGCAGACGCGACCGCTCAGGGGGTGCGCCGCGCGCCATGGCTCGGCGTGCATATGGACAGCGGGCCGGGGCAAGGCGTCCTCGTCGCGCACACGACCGGTGGCTCGCCGGCCGACAAGGCGGGCGTGCACGACGGCGATCGCATCCTCAAGGTCGACGGCGCGCTGGTTGGCAGCCCGTCCGAAGTGCAGCGGCTCGTCGCGCTTCACGCAGCGGGTGACGTGGTCACCGTCATCGTCACGCGCGGTGGCAAAGAGCAGAGCTTTCAAGTCGCACTCGAGCCGCGCCCCTCCAGCGAGGAGATGGCTCGCATGGAGCACATGGGCAAATTCGCCAAGCCCTGGACGGGGCTCGAGCGCGTGGCGGGCAACGCTCCCGCGTCCATCGGCGCGCTCCGCGGCAAGGTTGTCGTGGTCGACTTCTGGGCGACGTGGTGCGGCCCCTGCCGTCTCACCGCGCCGATCCTCTCCGGCTGGCAGGCGCGCTACGGAGCACAGGGTCTGTCTGTCGTCGGCATCACGACGGACGACGCGACCGAAGCTGCCGCGTTCGCCGAGCGGCACGCGATGAAGTTCGGCGTCCTCGCCGATCCGAGCGCCACGACGACGCGTGCGTACAGCGTTTCGGCGCTTCCCACTTTGTTCATCATCGACAAGCGCGGTGTCGTGCGCGACATCGCCATCGGTTACGACCCTGGCCGGGAGGCGCAGATGGAAGCGCTCATCAAGACGCTCCTCGCCGAGCCCGCGCCCACGAACTGACGGCGGCGCTCGTGGCCGATCCCCGCGCGGTCACGCGCATCCTCGACGAGCTCTTGTGGTCGCTGCGCCGCGCGGGCTTTGCGATCGCGACGCCGCAAGCCATCGACGTCGTCCGCGCGATCGCGCTCGTCGGTCTCGAAGATCGCGACACCGTGCGTGAGGTCATCGCAGCTCTCGTCGTGCAGCGTCGCGCCGATCGCCGCCGTTTCGATCGCGCCTTCGACGACTTCTTCACGAGCGCGCGCGCGCGTCGCCAGGGCACGCTGTGGGAACGTCTCCTGGCGAGCGGCTTCACCGACGTCGAGCTCGGCGAGCTTCGCGGGTTGCTCGAAGCCATCGCGAACGCTCCTGGCGGGGATGCGGACAACGTCGGCGCCCTGCTCGAGCGAGGTGCCGATCTCGATCATCTGTTGTCGCTTGCCTCCGTGACGCGATCGCTCGACGCGATGCAGAGCCCGCTCCAGGCGGGGTTCTTCGCGCACCGCATTCTCGGCGAGGTTGGCGTTCCGCACGCGCGCCGCTCGGTCGCCGCGCTTCGCTCGCGACTTCGCGACGCGCTTGGCGAGCGCGGCGACGCCCTTGCCGATGCCCTCGAGCGCGAGCTCGATGCCGCGAGCGACGAAGTCGTTCAGCACGTGCGCGCCGTCGTCGTTCGTCGCGAGGCGCAAGAGACCTCGGGTGAGCCACGCCGCGCTGTGACCACGCCCTTCACCTCGCTCACCGAGGCCGACGTCGTCGAGGTGCGCCGCGCGGCTCGCCTCCGCGGCGGCGAGCGGGTGTGGCGGCGTCACGCGCGCAAAGGCCGGCTCGATCCGCACCGTACCTTGCGCCGCGCGATGGCCACCGGCGGTGTCCCCTTTGCGCCGCTTCGCAAGAAGCCGCGCCCCGCCGAGCCGCGCCTCGTGCTGCTCTGCGACGTCAGCGACTCCGTGCGCGCGGCAGCCGCGTTCATGCTCGAGTTGGTGTATTCTGCACACGAGCTGTTCGCGCGCACGCGCAGCTTCGTGTTCGTCAGCGAGCTCGGCGAAACCACGGAGCTCTTCGAGACGAGCCCGATCGATGTCGCGCTCGGTCGTGCCTACGGCGGCGACGTCGTGTCGGTGCACGACAACTCGAACTACGGGAAGGTGCTGCAGGCGTTCGAAGAGAGGTACCTCCGCGACATCGATCGCCGCACGACGGTCGTCATTCTCGGCGACGGCCGCACGAACTACCACGCTGATGCCGCCGATGTTCTCGATCGGATCCGCGAGCGCGCGCGCGCTCTCTTGTGGCTTTGCCCCGAGTCCCGCGGCGCGTGGGCAAGCGGCGACAGCGCGATGGCGCGCTACGAGCGGTCGTGCACCAAAGTGCTCGAGGTGCGCACCGCGCGCGAGCTCGAAGAAGCCGCGCGCGCGATGGTTGCGCTGCGGTGACACGGCACGAGACACTGCACAGCAGCGCCTAGAGGCCTTCGGTGGGCGGCTTCACGATCTGGAGCTTGCCGGCGAGACGCTTCGAGACCCAGAGGTTGTTCTTGGCGTCGACGATGATGGCGCCGACACCGTCGATCGACTCGACGAGCTCGAGGCCCTTCTTCGGTCCGAGTATGAAGACGGCGTCGTCGATGGCGTCGGCCACGAACGCCGTCGGTGCCCAGATGGTCACGCTCCGCGACGCCGACGCAGGCCAGCCGGTGCGCGGATCGATGATGTGGTGGTAGCGCTTGCCGCCGGTCACGTAGCTGCGCTCGTAGTCACCGGCGGTGCTGAACGCGTGGTCGGCGAGTGGCAAGAGCGCGAAGTACGAGCCCTCTGGCCCGCGCGGATCGCGAACGCCTGCTGACCAGTCGTTGCCGTCCGGCTTCTTGCCGCGCGCGTAGAGATCGCCGCCGGCCTGCACGTAAAACGAGTCGATGCCCGCCTCGGTGAGAACCTTGGCGGCGCGGTCGACGGCGTAGCCCTTCGCGATGCCGCCCAGGCTGATCTTGGTGCCGGCGGTGTCGAGCGCGATCGTGCGCGCGGCGGCGTCGAGCTTCACGTGCTTGTAGCCGACGAGCGGAAGCTTGGCCTTGATGCGCGCCGCGTCGGGCGGGTGGGGATCGAGATCCTCGTCGAACTTCCAGAGCCCGTGCAGCGTCTCGAACGTGATGTCGAACGTGCCCTCGGAGATCGCGCTCGTGTGAAGTGCTTCGGCGACGACGTCGAAGGTCTCGGGCGCCACCTTGATCGCGGTGCTCGGCGCGGCGTCGTTCACACGCGACAAATCGCTGTCGGGGCGCCACGTGGTCATCAACGCTTCGATCCGTTGGATCTCGGTAGTGGCGCGGTCGAACGCGCGGCGTATACCGGCGGCGTCGATCGCGCGTGTCGTGTACGCGGCGTACGCGAGGTGCGTTCCCATCGCCTTGGCCTCGCCGGTCACTTTCTCGGGCTCGAAGACGGTGGTGTTGCTCGCGCTCGGCGCGGCGCTCGTCGTCACGAGCGGCGTCGATGTGGCCGCGCTCGAAGTCGTCGCCGCGCCTGCCTGCGGCGCGTCCGGAGGACCATGGCAGGCCGACGCAGCGAAAACGCAGCAAGAAATCGACGCGCAGGAGAGGGCGAAGCGCCGGGCTCGCATGGCACCTCTCCTAGCAGCGGCCTCTGCCATTTGACAGGGGGGCAAGACCGATCGACCGTGCCCGCATGCCGCTCGATCCCAGCCTCGCATCCGCCATCGACGACGCCCTGACCGCGGACGCGCCGGCGCTGGCCGAGCTTTCACGGAACATCCACGCGAACCCCGAGCTTCGCTTCGAAGAGCAAAAGGCCGCCGCTTGGATCTGTGAGCTGCTCGAGGCCCGCGGGCACGTGGTCGAACGCAAGGCAGGCGGGCTGGCGACGGCCTTCGTCGCGCGTGCGGGCAAGAAGGGTGGGGCGCGCGTCGCCGTTCTCGCCGAGTACGACGCGCTCCCGCAGATCGGTCACGCTTGCGGTCACAACCTGATCGCTGCCGGCGGCGTCGGCGCGTTTCTCGCAGCGGCGAAGGTCGCGGAGCGCGCCGGGGGCGAGGTCGTGCTCATCGGCACCCCGGCAGAGGAGGGCGGCGGCGGCAAGGTGAAGCTCCTCGAGGCCGGCGTGTTCGAGGGCATCGACGCGGCCATGATGTTCCATCCGTTCGATCGCGATCTCCTCGCGCATCCGGCGCTCGCGAACATCTGGCTCCTCTTCACGTTCAAGGGACTGCCCGCACACGCGGCGGCCTCGCCTCATCAAGGCAAGAGCGCGCTCACCGCATGCATGGATACGTTCCGTCTCGTCGATGGTCAGCGCGTGCATTTCAGGGATGGCGTGCGGGTGCACGGCTACGTGACGAACGGCGGCCAAGCCGTGAACATCATCCCAGAGCATGCGTCCTGCGAGATCAGCGTGCGCGCGCGCGACACCGACGAGCTCGCACGCGTGCGCGCGATCGTCGAGCGATGCGCGCGTGCCGCGGCGATGGCGAGCGACGTGACCGTCGAGATGGATAGCCGCAGAGGCTACCGCAACATGATCAACAACATGACGCTCGCCCGCCGCTTCGGCGAGCACCTCGGCGCACGTGGTCGCGTCGCACGCGAAGGGGATACGCGCGTGGGGTCCGGAAGCACCGACATGGGCGACGTCTCGCATGCGATGCCTTCGATCCATCCGTACCTCGCTGTCGTCGACGAGGGCGGGCCGCTCATCCACAACCACGAGTTCGCGCACGCCGCCGGCAGCGAGCGCGGCATGACGACCGCGCTCGACGCTTCGCGCGCTCTCGCGAAGACCGCCGTCGAGCTTCTCACCGACCGTCCGCTCCTCGATCAGGTTCGGGCCGAGTGGCAAGCGCGCTGAGGCGCTTCGCGGCGCGCGCCGTTCTCTCTGTCGCGGCTGCGGTCGGTTGTGTCGGCGCGTCGTCGTCTGCGTTCGCGCAGCAGCTCGTCGCCCCGCGCGCGATCGAGGCGGGCGTCGTACCGTACCCTGCGGGTGCCACCGGCGATGCCGCGGTGGTGATCGAGCTTCTCGTCGATACCGGCGGCCGCGCGGCCGATGCGAAGATCCTCGAAGGCGAGGACCCCTTCGCGACGGCGACTCTCGCCGCTGCCGGATCGTGGCGCTTCGTGCCCGCCCACCGGGGCGAGAACGACGTGGCCGCGCGCATCCGCATGCGCGTCGAGTTTCACCCCGCCGTGCTCCTTCCCGAGCCCGCCATCGCTCCGGCGGCGGCTGCGCACGACGCACAGAACGTGCAAAATGCAACCAACTCGGCGAGTGCGGCGAGCGCCGCCCACGAGGCCGAAGAGGTGCGCGTGCGCGGCGCGCGCCACGAAGCGGGGCAAATGACGATGGCCGGCGGTGAGGTCCGCCAGATGCCCGGCGCGTTCGGCGACGCGTTCCGCGCGATGGAGTCGATGCCGGGCGTCGTGCCGATCGTGAGCGGCCTGCCCTACTTCTTCGTGCGCGGCGCACCGCCGGGCAACACCGGCTACTTCCTCGACGGCGTGCGCGTCCCGTTGCTCTACCACCTCGCGTTCGGGCCGAGCATCGTCCACCCGGGGATGATCGATCACGTCGACTTCTTCGCGGGTGGATTCCCTGCGCAGTACGGTCGCTTCTCGGGCGGCATCCTCGCGGGCGCGACGCGTGGGCCCGCCAAGGCGCTGCACGGAGAGGGCAACATCCGTCTCTTCGACGCGGGCGCGCTCGCCGAGACACCGTTTTCCGACGGCCGCGGCACCGTGCTCGTGGCGGGTCGCTACAGCTATCCGTTGCTCGTCACGTCGCTGCTCGCGCCAGCGGTGGTGCTCTCGTACTGGGATTACCAGGCGCGCGCGAGCTGGGATCTCAGCAAGAGCGATCGCGTCTCCGTCTTCTTCTTTGGGAGCTACGACTACCTCGGTCAGAAAAAGAAGCGCAACTCGCCGGAGGAGTACACGGAGCAGCTCTTCGCGACGCAGTTTCACCGCGCGGACCTTCGCTACGACCGAGCGCTGTCGAGCACCGGCGCGATGCGACTCGCGCTCACGCTCGGCACGGATTCGAGCGGCAACGAAGACGGCGACGCGCGCAACAACATGGCGGGTCTGAGGCTCGAGGTCGAAGAGAAAGTCGCGACGGATCTCCGCGCGCGCGCCGGGGCCGACGTCGTGTTCGACAACTACGACGTCATCGATCGGAAGCGGCGCCCGGGTGAGCTCCCGCCTGGCCAGCAAGAGGGCTCGAACGTGATCGCGCCGCGAAACGAGGTCACGTTCGGCGTGCGGGGCGATCTCATCTGGCGCGTCTCGAGCCGCGTCGAGATCATCCCGGGCCTTCGCGCCGACGTCTTCACGTCGCGTCGTACCGATTACCCGGCGCCGCGCATGGGCGGCACGCTCGATGCGCTCACTTCGATCCCGCCGGCGGGTGCGGCAGCGGCGGTCGGAATCGATCCGCGCCTTGCGACGCGCGTGCTCGTGGCGAAGAGCGTGACGTGGATCTCGACCTTCGGTCTGTCCCACCAACCGCCGAGCTTCATCGTGCCGGTGCCCGGCGTGAACGTTGGCGGGCTTCACCAAGGTCTGCAGACGGCGATCCAAATGAGCCAGGGTGCCGAGGTGATGCTGCCGGCGGAGCTCACGCTCACGACGACGGCGTTTTTGCACGAGTACCTCGGCCTGACCGACATCACGGCGGCGTGCGGCGACGGCGGCGACGACTTCAGCAACACGGACGACGACTGCACGACCAAGCGTGTGCGCGGCCGCGCCTACGGCCTCGAGCTCCTGTTGCGCCGCGCGCTGACCAAGCGCACGACCGGCTGGATCTCGTACACGCTGTCGCGCTCGACACGGGAAGCGCACCCGCTCGGCAACCGCGACGCGCTTCAGAACGTGGCCGCCGAGTTCGATCGCACCCACGTGCTCAGCGTGATCGGGGCGCAGGATCTCGGTCGCGGCTGGCGCGCCGGCGCACGCTTTTTCTTCTACACGGGCCACCCTTACTCGCGGACCTTCAACCGCACCCCGGTGCCGCCCTACAACAGCGAGCGGCTGCCGCCGTTCTACCGCGTCGACGTTCGGCTCGAGAAATCGTGGCGCGTTGGTAAGAACGGCCGATTCGCATTCGTGATCGAAGGCCTCAACGTGACGCTCCACAAAGAGGTCATCAGCGCGAAATGCGCGCCCGAAAACGCCGGTGCGCCGATTGCCTCGAACAGCGTCGGCACCCTCGGCCCGCTACCGCCGGGCGTGAAGCTCGACACCTGCACCTTCGAAGAGATCGGGCCCGTGACCATCCCGAGCATCGGGGTGGAAGGCGCGTTTTGACGCGCTAACGCTTCTTCGTGAGGTCGACGGGCGACAGATGCGTCATCTCGATGCGGCGGCTTCCCGCGATGTTCTCGAGGAGCTCGACGAGCTTGTGCGTGTCGTTCACCTCGGGGAGACGCTCGTACGTTCCATCCCAGAGCTCGAGCATCACCTGCGTGTCGTCGACCAGCATGCGGTGCACCTGCGCCCACGCCCAGCGGCGAACGCGCGGGATGCCCATTGCGAGCAGGTAACGCCCTTCGATTCCGTCCGAGTGGACCACGACGCCGCGCATGTGCGCGCGGATCACCGTACCGATGCCGCTGACGAGCACGATGAACGACAGGGCCGATGCGCTGAGAGGACGACCGCGATCGCCCTCGACGATCCAACGGTAGAGCGCGGAGTTGCTCGATGCGTGCTGGGCGACGAACACCGCCACGACCAACGCGACGGTGAACCCGAGGTACACGAACGATGGCAGTCGCATGCGCAGCGGCGGACCGAAGGTGATGCGCTCGCCCTCCACCGGGCTGTACGACATTTCGAAGCGGGCGACCGTTCCATGCACGTCGGTGATCGACGGTCGGTCGTCGTTCACCTCGTCGGCCACGAGATCCTCCAGCTGCGACAGCCTTTTCGCCGCGTCCGGGTTGGCTTGCGTGGTTTGCGTCGCTAGCGCGGATTTCGCCACCTACATAAAATCATACAATCACAAACCAAAAATCATACACTTCCCAAAAAAAAACTCA
>CAXSGV010000219.1:7127-10533 GCA_964236615.1 uncultured Polyangiaceae bacterium | reverse complement strand
GGACGAGGACGTCATCGGTTGGCAAGATGCGCGGGAGCGTCACCCGAACGGGCCGTTTGAACGCGCGTGGATCGCCGATCTCGCCCGTTGCCACCGCATAGGCGAGCGTCTCGGCCGACGCGACCACCGCCTGTGGAACGCCGAAGATGTGGGGCTCCGGATCGCACGTACGAAGCGCGATCCCGTCGCGCACGCCTTGGACGGATGGCGGTGGATAGAGCTCGCCCAGCACGACCCTTGCGTCAGGCTCGACGATGCGCGCGCCGGTCGCGATGAGATCCGTGAGCTGCCCCGTCGACGCGAGCACCTCCAGCATCTGGCGCGAAGGGATCGCCAGCAAAAGATCGAGGCGCGGTGGAACACGCTTCGACTTCAGCAGCGCCGCGGCCGCGAAAAAATCGCGCAGCGTGACACCGCTGTCGCCGCCGAGAAGCACTTGGGTGACGGGCTTGCCCGCGAGATCGCGGACCGCGCGTACGACGCCGTGCTCGTCGAGGAGCAGTGGATCGACCGCGCCGAGATCGACGTTCAACACTTCGTCGCACGGAGCCCCGGCGTCCGGGGCGAGAGCGCGATGCGCTTTGCTGCGGCGCTGATCGCGGAGGAACACTTCGGTGCGCTCGTCGCTGACGAAGAGCGCGCCCACGGCGCCGAGCTGCGGCGCGATCGAGCAAAGGACCGCGCGCTCGCTCACAGACAGCAGTCGCGCGCTCGGGCCCGCGAACTCGAGCACGACCGGCGCGCCGTACTCGGCCTCGACGCGGCGCACGGCGTCGCCGAGACCACGTCGCATCAGCTCGAGCGCGATGTCGCGCGCGCACACGAACGGTCGTGCGCGCCCGCTCAAGAGGACTTGCACGCTGCGCGGCGGCCGCAGCCACACGCTGCCCTTGGCGAGCGCGTCGCCCAGCAGTGCGGGCGACATCACGATCGAGAGCATGCCGATGCCTCCCACGCCAGCGAGCCGCGGCTCGTCCGTCACGCAGAGGCGAGCGGGGCTCGCGAAGCGCTCGAGGTGCACCATGCTCGGGTAGCCAACGCCCGGTCGTGCGATCAGGATGCCGTGCGCGACCACCTCGGAGGATGCGCGCGACGCGCCCGGTCCGTTCGGATCGGCACCGGTGACGCAGCAGCCGTCGTAGACGATGGCGACCTCGGCGGTCGTCTTCTTCAGACCCGCCTGCAAAGCTTCGCCGAACGCGCGCATCGGAGCGCGCGCCAGCACGATCTGGTCGACCTTCACCTCGACCATCTCGCCGGCGAGCGATGGGTCGGGCGAACGTCCGGCCAGGATCTTCTGAGCCATCGTGCGGGGGGGATCCCCGGCTTTTGCGCGCATGAGAGCCGCGGACGTTAAACCTTTCCTTTCAACCTGGTCAAGGACGCCCGCTGCCGGGTAGCCTGAACGCCATGTTCAAGGAAGCGCTCCGGGCGATCGTGGATCAGACGGACGGCGGGCTCGCCGGCCTCATCATGGATTCCAGCGGCATCGCCCTCGAGACCTACGCCAGGGACGAGACATTCGACATCAGCACGGTCGGCATCGAGTTCAGCGTCGTCCTCGGCCAGATCAAGCGAGCCTCCGAGATGCTCGAGGCCGGCGCCGCCAACGAGGTCTCGATCGGAACCGACAAGATGATCACGGTCATCCGCATGCTCGGCGAAACCTACTTCCTCGCTCTTGCGATGAAGCCCGACGGCAACTTCGGCAAGGGTCGTTACCTCATGCGCGCGGCGGCGCCGAAGCTGATCGCCGAGCTGTCCTGAGGGGCTCGAGGATCGAATGAGCGCGGGCAAACCGCTCTCTGTTCTCTGCCTGAGCGGGCCAAACCTCCAGCTGCTCGGCACGCGCGAGC
Organism: uncultured Polyangiaceae bacterium; assembly: GCA_964236615.1. Classification (GTDB taxonomy): domain Bacteria; phylum Myxococcota_A; class Polyangia; order Polyangiales; family Polyangiaceae; genus CAXSGV01. The sequence continues at coordinate 8,677 of CAXSGV010000219.1, read as the reverse complement.
CCGAGATTTACGGCAGCGAAACGCTCGCAATGATCCACGAGCGCCTCACCGAGCGCGGCAAAGCGCTCGATTGCGCGATCGACGCGCGGCAGTCGAACCACGAGGGCGAGCTCGTCACGTTCATCGGCGAAGCCCGCGCGGGGAAGTTCGACGGCATTCTCCTGAACCCCGCCGCGTACACGCACACGTCGATCGCCCTCTACGACGCCCTCAAGGCGGTCGCCCTCCCCTGCGTCGAGGTTCACCTGTCGAACCCCGACGCGCGCGAGGCTTTTCGCAAGCGGTCCTACGTCGCCGCTGCCTGTCTCGGACGCGTGGCCGGGTTCGGCGGCAACAGCTACCTGCTCGCCCTCGAGGGTCTCGTCGCTTCGCTTCGTCGCTGACAGTTCTTCCCCAACGCACGGGCTTGGGACTAGGGTGCGACACGTGAACATCGACTTGGAAAAGCTCTCTGCGCTCCTCGATGTCCTGACGGAGAAGGACATTCTCGAGTTCGAGCACGAAGACGAAGCCGTGAAGCTTCGCGTCGTGCGCGGGCGGGCGCGATCGAACGACGCGGCGTTTGCCGCCATGGGCCACTCCTACGGGCCGCCCCCGGGTTATGCGGCGAACGAAGCGGGTCGCGCTTCGATCCCGTCGCAGATGCCTGCTGCACCGGCGGAGGTCCCGAGCGACTCGGTCGACGTGACGAGCCCGTTCGTCGGCACGTTCTACCGCTCGCCCAGCCCGGACGCGCCCTCGTTCGTCGACGTCGGCTCCGTGGTTCGCCCTGGTCAAACGCTCTGCATCGTCGAAGCGATGAAGTTGATGAATGAGATCGAAGCCGAGGTCTCGGGCACCATCGTCGAGTGCTTCGCGCAGAACGGGAAATCCGTCGAGTTCGGCCAGAAGCTCTTTCGCGTCAAGAAGGCCTGAACGGCTTCGGCGGTCCAGGGAGCCCAAGAGTCATGTTCAAGAAGGTCCTCATCGCGAACCGCGGCGAGATCGCGCTTCGCATTCTTCGCGCTTGCCGCGAGCTCGGCATCGCCACGGTCGCCGTCTACTCCGAAGCCGACGCCAAAGCGCTTCACGTCCGCTTCGCCGATCAGTCGGTGTGCATCGGCCCCGCCGCGGCCAACCGGAGCTACCTGAACATCCCCGCGATCATCAGCGCAGCCGAGATCACCGCGGCCGACGCGATTCATCCGGGCTACGGCTTCCTCTCCGAGAACGCCGAGTTCGCGCGGCTGTGCGCGAAATGCGGCCTCACGTTCATCGGTCCCTCGCCCGAAGCGATGCGCGCGTGGGGCGACAAGGTGACGGCCCGCACGAACGCGATGCGCTTCGGCCTCCCTCTCCTTCCTGGGAGCCAGGTCCTCGCCGACGCGAAGCACGCCATCGCCGAGGCGAAGCAGATCGGCTTCCCCGTTATCCTCAAGGCCTCGGGCGGCGGCGGTGGTCGTGGCATGCGCATCGTGCGCAGCGAAGGCGGCGTTGGCGTGACATTGCTCAACGAAGCCAAGCACGCGCATTACGCCGAAGTTTATGCCATTCAAATTGTGATTTTGTTG
>CAXSGV010000219.1:0-7117 GCA_964236615.1 uncultured Polyangiaceae bacterium | reverse complement strand
ATCGTGCGCAGCGAAGGCGAGATCCCCGACGCGTTCGGCAGCGCAACACGCGAAGCCGAGACCGGCTTCAAAAACCCCGACGTCTACCTCGAGAAGTTCGTCGAGCGCCCGAAGCACATCGAATTCCAAGTCCTCGCCGACAAGCACGGCGGCGTGTGGACGCTCGGCGAACGCGAGTGCTCACTGCAACGGCGTCACCAGAAGGTGATCGAAGAGTCACCGAGCCCGGCGATGACCGCCGACGTGCGGCGCGAGATGGGCGACACCATTCGTAAGGCCATCCTCGAGACCAACTACCACTCGCTCGGCACGCTCGAGTTCATCATGGACGAGGACAAGAAGCTCTACTTCCTCGAGATGAACACGCGCGTACAAGTCGAGCATCCCGTCACCGAGATGGTGACCGGGCTCGACCTCGTGAACCTTCAGATCCGTGCGGCCGCGGGCGAGAAGCTCGATCTCGCCGATACCCGCCCATGGAGCTTCCGTGGTCACTCGATCGAGTGCCGCATCAACGCCGAAGATCCGGTGACGTTCGCGCCGTGGCCTGGGCTCATCACCGAGTACTTCCCGCCCGGCGGGACCGGCGTGCGCGTCGACTCGGGCGTCTATGGCGGGTGGCGCGTCCCTTCGAGCTACGATTCGCTGCTCGCCAAGCTCATCGTGCATGCACCCACACGCGCCGACGCCATCGTACGCATGCAGCGCGCGCTCGACGAGTTCATCGTCGGGGGAATCCGCACGAATATCGCGCTTCACAAGCGTCTCCTGCAAGCGCCCGAGATGCTCGACGGAACGATGACGACACGCACCATCGAAGACCTACTCGCGCGCGCCTGATCCACGCTGCGCGTTTGTCCTCGTTCGCCGGGAAATGCGTATACTCGGGGTCGTGCAGCGCTTGAGAAGCTCAACGGTCTTCGCGCTGATCACCGGTCCGCTTCTCTTCGGCGTTTACGCCTGCGGAAATATTCTCGGCATCACCGACGGCACCGCGCGTGACGACGCGGGAGTCGACGCTCCGACCGAAGCGACGGTTGGCGACGAGCAGCCCACGAACCCCGATGGCGGCGTCGATGGCCCGGGCACGTGTGTCTCGAGAGACGTCTGTGTCGACCACTGCGGTGTCACCCTCGACGAGTGCGGGCTCACCGTACGGTGCCCGAACGAGTGCGGCGCCGACAAGCTGTGCAACGCCGCCACGCACGCGTGCGAGTGCGTTTCGAACGCTGCGTGGTGCGTTGGTCGCTGCGGCAAGACGAAGGACAACTGCGGGAAGGATGTCGGCTGCGGCGGGTGCCCCGGCGCGCAAGCTTGCGACATCGCCACCAACTCCTGCGGCGGCTGCGTCCCCGACAACGCCACCGCGTGCAAGAACAAGAACTGCGGACCGGCGACGAACAACTGCGGCCAGATCGTCGACTGCGGTGCGTGCGCGGGTCAGTGCAACGCCGGCCTGTGCTGCATCCCGAACCCCGTGTGCAGCGGCAAGAGCTGCGGCATGTTCGACAACGGCTGCAACCAGACCATCTCTTGCGGCAACAACGGCGGCGGGTGTCCGAAGGGCGCCACCTGCACGCCGAGCTCGACCTGCTGCTTCGACAACAACAAGGCCTGCGACGGTAAGCAGTGCGGCGGCGCGACGAACAACTGTGGACAGCCCGTGCTGTGCGCCGACCAGTGCTCGGCGGCACAGACCTGCGGTACGACGAGCGATCCCAACGCGTGCTGCACCGGCTCGTGCGCCGGCAAGCAGTGCAAGGAGACCAACGGTTGCGCGATGGGTCCGCGCTGCACTGGCCTGGCATGCACGAGCTCGTCCGAGTGCTGCGTCGACGAGACGTGCCAGAGCGAGTTCGGAACCGGCAAGTGCAAGGCTGGCCTCTGCGACGAAAAAGGGTCGGCCTGCGCGCCCGGGCCGAGCAACACGTGCTGCTACCCGCTCCAGTGCAAGCTCGGCATCAACGGAGACGGCACGGCGACGTGCCAGCCGTGAGCACCGGCTCCAGCAGCTCCATTTCGTTCCGCCCCGGTGAGACGGTCGCCGGCAAGTACGTCGTCGAGCGTCTGCTCGGTGAGGGCGGCATGGGCCTCGTCGTGCTCGCGATGCACACGCAGCTCGAGCAAAAGGTCGCGATCAAGTTTCTCAAGACCGAAGCGCTGCAGAGGGGCGAGGCGGTCGCACGCTTCGTCCGCGAGGCGCGCGCCGCGGCCCGCATCCAGAGCGAGCACGTCGTGCGTGTGTTCGACGTCGCGACGCTCGAGACCGGCGAGCCGTACCTCGTCATGGAGTACCTCGAAGGCCGCGATCTCGACTCGGAGATCCGCGTTCGGGGTCCTCTGCCGATCGACGAGGCCGTCACCTTCGTGCTCGAAGCGTGTGACGCGCTCGCGCAGGCTCACAAGGCGGGCATCATTCACCGCGATCTGAAGCCCGCGAACCTTTTCCTGGCGCTGCAGCCTGACGAAACCGTCACCGTGAAGATCCTCGACTTCGGGATCTCGAAGCTCACGCCGAAGCCCGGCGGTGACGCAGTGAGCATGACGCGCACGAGCGCGGTCATGGGGTCGCCACTCTACATGGCGCCCGAGCAGATGCGCTCGACGCGCCAGGTCGATGTGCGCGCCGACGTGTGGTCGCTCGGAATCGTGCTCTACGAAGCGCTCACTGGCGCGCCTCCGTTCGTCGCCGACTCGCTCACCGAAGTCTGCGCGATGATCCTCACCGAGAACCCGCCGGCAATGTCGATCCGGCGCCCCAACCTGCCGCCGCAGCTCGAAGCGGTCGTCGCGCGCTGCCTCGAGAAGATGCCCGAAGGACGCTTTGCCGACGTCGCCGATCTCGCCGCGGCGCTCGGCCCGTTCGCGCCGCCGCACGCGCGGATGCTCGTCGATCGCGTGGCGCGCGTCCTGCGCGGTGGCGGTGGTGCGCGCTCGTACCACGCGTTCAGCGACACGGCCAACGTGGGGTCGAGCTCAGGCTCGAGCTCGGGCTCGAGCTCGGGTGGCGCGGCCGGATCGGGCAGCATCCCGGTTGCGATCGCGGCCGCGGTGAGCTCCGTCGGAAGTCAGCCCACGCTCGATCGGCCCCCCACCCCGCGGCATCCGATCCCCGAAACGCTTGCGACGTTCGGCCGCACCGACGGGCTAGGCGCGAAGCCGCGCAGCGTCCTCCCCTACGTGCTCGCCGCGCTCGTCGGAGCGGTCGCCATCGTCCTCATCACGATCCTCGTCGTCACCAAAATCACCGGGCACAAAAGCGTCGCGCGCGGTACGGATACCGCGGCTCCGAGCACGGGCACCGGCACGCCCGCCGCCACCACGCCCGCCGCCACCACGACGCCGGTGAGCACGCCTGTCGTCACCGCGCCGGCCACGATGGACGCTCCCGTAGCTAGCTCGGTCGCGCCGGTGCCGGTCACGCCACCGACAGTCGCGCCCACGACGACGCATACGAAACCGACGACGCCCACGACCAAGCCGTGGGTTGCCACTGCCCCGACGACGAAGCCCAGCGGGACGACGACGTCCAAGCCCGCGCCACTCAGCACCACGGGGTTCGGAGGCCGCGAATGATCTGCCGTTTCAAGGTGCGCACCGCCAACGTAGCGTTCGTTCTCGCGGCGACCATCGTCAGCCTGCAAGGTACGGGGCGCGCGCAGACCTCGCCCACGCAGCCCCCAACCCCCGAGCAAGTCGCTCAGTCCGACGCCCTCTTCAAGGACGCCCAAGCGCTCCTCGAAGCCGGCAAGGCCGCCGACGCGTGCCCGAAGTTCGCCGAGAGCCAGAAGCTCGCGCCCGGCCTCGGCGTCTCGCTTTACTTGGCCGACTGCTATGAGCGCATCGGTCGCAGCGCTTCGGCGTTCAAGGAGTTCAAGAAGGCCGAGGAGCTTGCCCTCGCGCGCAAAGATCCGCGGTCCGGCCTCGCGCACGCGCGCGCCGCGAACCTCGAGCCGAGCGTTCCCACGATGACGATCCACGTCCCCGCCGAAGCACGCGCGGCGGGGCTCGAGATCAAGCGCGACGACACTGTCGTCTCCGAGAAGGAGTGGGAGGTCGGCATGCCGGTCGATCCCGGTCTTCACCTCATCGTCGCGTCGGCACCCGGTCGCCGCACCAGAGAGATCGCGCAGCAGGTGAAGGCGGCCGAGAAGAACATTCTCACCCTGCCCGTCCTCGAAGATCCGAACGCTGCCGTCGTCCCCGCCCCTCTCGCGACGACGACTTCGACATCGAACGGCGCGCTCGGCGCCACACCCGAGCGAACGTCGAACGGCAGCTCGCAGCGCCTCATCGGCCTCGGCGTCGCCGGCGTAGGTGTCATCGGCGTCGGCATCGGCGTCGGGCTCGGCCTCGCTGCCAGCTCGAAGCTCAGCGCCTCGAATGAGGCCAACCACTGCGACGCCGCCGACACCTGCGACAAAGAGGGCCTCGCGCTGCGCTCGGACGCGAGCGGCCTCGCGACGGGCTCGACCATCGCGTCCGTCATTGGCGTCGTCGCGCTCGCCGGCGGTGCGGTCCTCTACTTCACCGCGCCGAAGGGTGCGGCGCGCACGACCGCGCTCAGCGTGAAGTCCGCGCCGGGCCGCGCCGAGCTCACCCTCGGTGGGACCTTCTAGCGCGTCGGTTGCGTTCGCGTCGGTTGCTTTCGCGTCAGTTGCTTTCCCAGCGGAGCGACTCGCCGCTGGCGGTCGAGATCTTCTGCTGGTTCATGCCGGCGACGTTGCTCGTGTAGAGCCCGCCGCGTGTCGAGAAGAACGACACCATGCGGCCGTCGGGCGAGCACGCCGGGTACGTGTTCGAGCCTTGATCCTGCGTGAGGCGCTTCATGCTCGCCGCGCTGCCGCTCGGGTCAACGCTGAAGATGTCCCAGGTCGCGCCGTCGCGGCCCATGAAGAGGATCTTAACGCCTTCGGGATCGTTGCACCATACAGGCGCCATGTTGTACGTGCCGCGCCAGCTCACGCGCTTGCCGTCGACGTAGATCTGCGGGTTGCCGCCGCTGTTCGACACGTACGCGAGCTGACCGCCAGGACCGAAGGCGGGGTGCGTGTTGAGGCCGCCCTGCGTGACTTTGGAGAGGCCGCTGCCGTCGGGCGCGCCGACGAAGATGTCGCTCTGGCCGTTCTGCGAGATGACGAGGGCCATCTTGTTGCCGCCGAACGCGACGCCGAAGACGAGGCCAGCGTGCTTGAGCACCGCCACCGGGTTGCCCACCTTGAAAAGGGCGTAGCTACCGTCGGGCAGACCCCCGGAGTAGTAGACGCCGCCGGCACCGATAGCCGGAGCGAGCGCGACGTTGGACGCGGCGGGGAGACGCGCGAGCGCCTGGCCGTCGCTATCGACCGAGAAGATGCCCTTCTGGCCGCGCCCCGTCGTCGCACTGAACACCATGCGCGTGCCGAAGCTTCCTGCGGTGCCCGTAAACCACTTCACGACTTCGTTGTCGAACTGGTGCACTGCGCCGCGCACCCCGCCAGGCGCGACGTCGTACTCCTTCTTGAGCACCTCGGTCGCGCCGCGCGAGACGACGAACAGCCTGAGCTCGAGGTGCACGTTGCTGCCGCGCATCGAGGAGGTGCCCTTCACGACGCCCTCGGCGCCGATGTTGCGCCACGACGCAGGATCGATGGTGGTGCCTTCAGCGCCGAGGTTGGCGGTGAAGCTCTTCTCCTCGAGCACTTGGAAGATCGACGAGAGCAAGAAATCGCGCCCCGCGGTCTCGACGACGGTGCTCGAAACGTCCTTGTCGCCGACCGTCGGCACCACTGCGATCTTGAATAGGGCGCGGTTACCACCCGAGACGTTGATCTGCGTGACGGCGCCACCGGTGGGGGTGCCCGTGGCCGGCAATGCGCTCGAGGCACCCGCGGGGCCAGTGGTGCCAGTGGTGCCAGCGGTCGATGCACCCGGCTGCGCAACGGCCGGAAACGTAGCGGCGAGGAAGGCAAGAGCAGCCAACGAACCGGCTGGGGCAAGGTGACGAAGCTTCATGGGCGAAAACTTACCACGCTCACTTGTCGCACGCGCTGCCGCCCGAAAGACCGACCGCAACGGTCTGACCGCGGTACATGTTCGCGACCTCGGGGGGCGGCGGAGGCAGCGGCTTGTTCTCCTCCATCAGCTTCTGGAGCATCGTGCGCGCGGAGTCGTCGAACAGCTCGTTGCCGCTCTTCTTCACGGGCTCCATGCGCACGTTCCAGATGACCATCTTCTGGTCGATCCGGAACTGGTAGACGACGCACAGTCGATTCGCTTCGCCCTGCGAAATCACGGTCGGATACTGCCAGTGATCCTGAAAGAATTTCTTCAACAACGCGCCGTACATGTCCCCGGCGTGCACCTTGTTCGGATCGGTCTCGAGCCCGCCTTCGACGCCGCCTGCCGCGCCTTCTTCCGGACGGATCTTGCCGGCGTCCTCCGCGAACGGATCGGTCTTGTTCGCGAGGTTCGTGAGGTCCGCGTTGTCCGCGAGCGGGGGCGGCGCGCCGGCGTCGGGCTTCTTCGTGAGCGGCTCGTCTTTCGAAGCGACGGCGTCCTTCTTCGGCGCGGTATTTTTGCGCGGCACGAGACGGTCGGGAAGCTTGGCCGGATCCATTGGCTTGCCGAGCTTCAAGAGTGAAGCGGCCACGATGGGCTTGCCGATGAGCGCGACCTCCGGCTCGTCGTTCGACGGGTAGGCAGCCTTGACGAGGAGCACCGCGATCGGCAGAGCGTGCAGAGCGATGGCGAGCGCGATGCCGAGGGCGACCTCGTCGCCTTCGTAGCCCGTCCTCCATGCAAGTCGTGTCGCTGCCATGTCGTCCGCGTCGAACCGCGCCTATTTGACGATCAGAGGGTCGGTGATCATTCCCAGTTTTTCCACCCCGGCCGTGCGTGCGCCAGCCATGACGCGAAGCACGGCTCCGTACTTCACGTTCTCGTCGGCCTGGATGTAGAGCTCCTTTTCGTCCTTCAGACGTTGGTTGGCCCCCAAACGTTCTTCGACCGCACCCGTGATGTCGTCTTTTCCGAGGTAGACGTGCTCGTCGCTGGTGATGATGACGAGCATCTTGGTGTCATCCGCTTGCATCGGTGCGCTCTTCGCCTTGGGAAGCTCGACGTGAACGCCCGTGGT
>CAXSGV010000218.1:0-10610 GCA_964236615.1 uncultured Polyangiaceae bacterium | reverse complement strand
GACGCCTGCGGCGACCACAGCGGCGACGGCGGCCTCGGTGGACTTGGCGATGGCGTCATCGGGGAGCTTGCTCGTCCATGTCGCGTGAAGGAGCGTGACGCCGCCCTCGTGCGGGAGGATCTCCTTCACCTTGGCGACGCCATCGATCGCACGTAGTGCCTTCATCGCCTTTGCGGCGTCGCCCCGGATCTTTATTGCGAGCGCAGCGACGCGCCGCATCTTCTGGATCTCGGTCGTTGGGCCTTCGGCGAGGAGCTTGCCCTTCGCAATGACGATGACCTTGCTGCAGCTCGCCTCGACCTCGCTGAGGATGTGGGTCGAGAGCAAAATGGTGTGCTCGACTGCGAGCTCCTTGATGACGCTGCGGACCTCGCGAATCTGGTTGGGATCGAGGCCTGCGGTCGGCTCATCGAGGATCAAGATCGGCGGGTTCGAGACGAGCGCGTCGGCGAGACCCACGCGCTGGCGGTAGCCCTTGGAGAGCTTGCCGATGAGCGTGGTGGCGACGTCGAACACGCTCGCCTTGTCCATCGCGTCGTCGACCTGGCTGCGACGGCGTGCACGCGCCACGCCTTTGAGCTCTGCGCGGAACGTGAGGTACTCGGCGACGCGCATCTCCGGGTAGAGCGGGACGGCCTCGGGCATGTACCCAATCTGCTTGCGCGCCTCCATCGAGTCGTCGATGACGTCGTGGCCCGCGACCTTCACGGCGCCGCTCGTCATCCCGAGAAAGCCGGAGAGGATCCGCAGCGTCGTGCTCTTGCCCGCGCCGTTCGGCCCGAGGAAGCCGACGACATCGCCCTTCGCGACCTCGAACGACACGTCATCGACCGCGAGCCGAGACCCGTAGCGCTTGACGAGGTGCGAGACCGAGATCACGGAACGTGCGATTACCATGCTCTCGGGGACGCGTGGTAATTGGAGAGCCGGTGACCCGAGCTGCGCGCTGGATTTCGTATATCGCGGTGGCGCTCGTGGCCTGCACGAAAACGCCGCCGCCCGCGCCTTCCCCCTCGGCTTCGCTCGCGTCCGTGGCGCCTTCGGCGGTGGTCGCGATCCCGAGTGGGATCGCAGATGCAGGTTGGGTTGCAGACGCGAGCTTGGATGCGACGGCCGCGTCCGACGCGGCGCCAGTCGCGCCGGAGGGAATGCTTCTCGTGCCCGGTGGAACGTTCACGATGGGCGCCGACGTCGGCGGTCAAGACGACGAGCACCCCGCACACCCCGTCGTGGTCGCCTCCTATTGGCTCGATCGCACGGAGGTGACGAACGCCGCCTACGACACCTGCGTGACGGCGGGGGCGTGCACGAAAGCCGACCCGCACATCGCGGCCAACAGCGCGACGGCGGGACCCGAGTCGAAGTTTCATCATCCTCAGCAGCCCGTCTGCGGCGTGACGTGGGACGACGCGCGCGCGTACTGCGCGTGGAAGAAGCAACGGCTTCCGCGCGAGGCGGAGTACGAGCGCGCGGTGCGCGGCGACGACGGCCGCCGCTTCCCTTGGGGCAACGAGCCACCCACGCCCGACAGGACCGCGTTCGGGCGCGACCTCGGACGCGACGCCACCGACGATGTCGGCTCGCACCCGACGGGCAAAGGCCCCTATGGTCACGACGATCTCGCCGGCAACGTGTGGGAGTGGCTGGAGGACGACTACGATCCCTACGCCTACCGCCGCTCGTCCGCGCGCGAAGGACGTCCTGGCACCTGCGCCGAGATCCTCGCGGCTCAGAAAGAGCTCCGCGAGCAAGGAAAACAAGGCTTCACGGGCTCGAACCCGATCCCGACCGTCTGCGAAAAAAACATCCGCGGCGGAGCCTACAACTACGACGGCCCCAGCCTACGCAGCACGAACCGCGTGCATCACCCGGGCAGCTTCCACCTGATCATGACCGGCTTCCGGTGCGCCGCCGATCTCGCGCACTGAGCGGATCGTCACGACGCACCGGCACCGTCGTCAGGTCACGGGTCCTGGTAGTAGATGATGCCTTGTCCGGGGCCGCCGTTCGCGACAGTGCTCCTGGAGTGACCGACGAGGACGAGCTTGCCTGCGATACGGGTCACACCGTACGCGCTGGAGAGCGCGCCGTTCATGTCGACCTCCGTGCCGGAGAGCGAGCAGCCAGAGAACGACGCGCCGCCGTTCGTCGAGCGCGCGACGATGGGGTCGGTGGTGCAGCCCGCAGCGACCGAGACGTCGGACGGCGAGGTGTTGTGGTGCGACGAGATCGCTTCGGCCCCAGCTCCGACCGCTAGGCTGGAGTAAAAGTTGGCGCCGCCAGTGGTGAGGAGCGGGACGGGCGCGCTCCAGGTGGTGCCGTCGTCCGGCGAGCTGACATACACGATCCCGTACGAGGCTGGGTCAGCGCTGAGGATGCCTGCGACGCGCGGCTTGTTGCCGGCGAAGGCCAAGCTCACCGTTGCGTCGTCGTTCTGTATGTTGTTCGTGTCCGTCACCTTCACCGAGTCGGCCATGCCCGGGCGCCAGTAATCGAGCACCGTGTTGTAGGCGAGCTCCGGTGCTTCGAGGTACGCCACGGCGGGTCGGCCCGTGGCATCGACGGCGACCGAGATGGATTGCTCACGCGGGATCGCGAAGCCCATGAAGCCCTGCGAGTTGGGCACCAGCGAGTACGTGAAGGCGTGCGCCCCCGGGCCCGCCTCCGGAGTGCCCGCCTCCGGATCGGAACTCGTCGTGCTCTCGAGAAACCGAAGGCACATGTGGTTCGACGGGCAAGGTGTCGGCGCGCCCGTTCCAGTCGTGAACGCGAGGTAGAGCTTTCCGTTGGCCATCGCGAGCGCGGGTATCGCGGAGGTGGAGACATCCGTGGGACCGGAGCGAACGTTGTCGCTCACCTGCTGCACCGAGAACGCGGCAGCGCCTGCCTTGCGCGTAGCGAGGAAGATCGCCTCGAAGCCATCGCTCCAGCCCAGATCCGCTGGCAGGGTCTTTTCGTACGCGATGCCGATTTCCTTCGTGCTCCGGTCGTACGCAAGGGTCAGGCGCTGAGGCTTGCCCGGGTCGTACGAGTTCGTGACGGCATCGACGACGACGGGGGCAGTGAACGCGCCGACGCATGGGTCCCACCGCGTGAAGTAAACCGCCTGACAGCCGGCGGTGCCGCTGGTGGCGGGCGCGCAAGCGGCCGGCGCGACGTTGCCGTCCACGCTTGCCTTCACCGCGAAGTACGCGAGCAACGGGTCGTCGTTCTCATCCAGAGCCATGGAGACGTTCTGGCCGAAGTTTTTGTCGACGTTGGAGACAGCCGCGTCCGAGAATCCGGAGGGCAGGTGCTTGTTGCAAGCCACCGGGGCATCGTTCCCCGCGTCGCCGGGCGCGTCGGTGGCGGCCGGCGCGTCACTCGCGCCTCCGTCCGAGGGGACAACTACTGAGCCGTTGTCGCTGCTGCAGGCCGCGACGAGCGACGAGCTGAGCGACAAAGTTGCGAGCACTGCCAAGAACGACCGCGTCTCCATATTACCCCCCAAGGAAAGCGGACCCACGCCTCCCGCGCCCAATGCGCGCGCGACGAGGTGTCACTTTACGATCATAAAGCTAAAGCGAGAACAGGCCGCCAGTCACGTTCATTTTATGATCGTAAAGCGAAACGCTCGCCTCCTGACTTGAGCTACCCTCGATCGCCACGAAGGACGACGTGAACCTCGGCACATGAGCGAGAAGCGAGCACCGCAATCCACGCGAGCGACCGCGCGCGATTTGCACGCGCATGCGACGCGCGAGCGGCTCCTCGTTGCCGCGGCTGGCTTCTTCGAGCTTCACCCTGCATCCGAGCTGACGCTGCCAAAGCTCGCGCGGCTTGCCGGGGTGACTCCGCCCACCGCTTACACGAACTTCGGCACGGTCGACAACCTGATGCGCTCTCTTTACGAGTGGGTGCTTCCGCGGCTGGGCACGCGCGACCCGCTGCCCGCTCCCGCGCGGCTTCACGAGGTGCCCAGCGAGCGCTTCCCACGGTTCGCGAAGCACCAGGGTTTGCTGCGTGCGATCTGGACGTCGGCATCGTGGAGTGGCCATCGCGGCCGCACACGCGCGCGCTACGTCGAGACGGCGCTCGAGAACCTGCGCAGCGTCGCGCCGAACCTCGACGATCGCGCGCTCCTCGTCGCACTCGGCCCCATCATGTCGTTCTCGTACCCGCCGATGTGGCAGTGGCTACGCGACGTGCTCGACATGAGCGAGGACGAGGCGGAGCAGGCCGCGGTCTGGGCGACGCGCTCGCTGGTCGCGGCGCTTGCATCAGCGCCACCCGTCACCGGAAAAGAGAAGCGTGCGACTCCAAAGCGCAGCGGACCGCGCACGAAGCGGCCGCGTCCGAAGGTCAAGAAGGCCACCGAGGGAGGTGCTGGTGTTCGACGCCGCTAGTTTCGTCGTGCGATGCCGCTCGGCGTTGCGAGCTGAAGACGTTCTCGCGGCGCTCGCTCCGGTCGTCGCCGAGGCCGTCGCGGATCGGGCTTCGCTGCTTTCCGCCATCCCGCCGGGTAAAGGCATGCGCGTCTCCGTGCTCTGTGAAGGTCCCGAGCTCACCGTGGTGCAGTTCGTGACCCCAAGGACTTCGCGTTTCCCCCGCACGATCACGCCATGGTGTCCGCGGTCGGCGTGTACGCCGGCGCCGAAGAGAACGTGTACTACGAGGCAGACGGAGCGGGTCTACGCGAGACCAAACGACGCCTCGTGAAGCCAGGCGATGTAGCCGTCCACGCCGCGGACGTGATCCACTCTATCGCGAGCGCGGGCGACGAGCCGCTCGCTGCGCTGCACGTCTATGGCGGCGACTTCCTCCACGCTCCACGCAGCGAGTGGCGGGGCTCGCCCTTCGCGCGACACGCGTACGACACCGCGCGGCTCCGCGCCCTCGCGCGAGCACAGGCCGCCGTCTAAGCCGCTTGGGCGAGGGCGATCAGCGGTGAGGCCCCTGCCCGCCCGCCTTCGGATCGTGCAAGCGCACGCCACTGTCCGAATGTTGCGCGAGGGTGGCGAGGTCGTCGCGAAAGCCCTGCGCATAGAGCTCCGTGTAGCCGCACCCGTCGCACGTCCAGGCCTCGAGGGAGCCGATCCCTCGGACGCCGGGCTGCACGATCACGCCACCGAGGTAACGCTTCGACGCGTCGACCGCGGTCAGCGAGGTGGCCGTCGCGCGCTGGGACTCGCCCGAGGCGCCGATGCCGTCGACGTGCTGCACGCGATCGATCACCCAGAGCCGTTGACCATTGCACTTGGGGCACGTGAGCGACGTTTTCATGCGCTCGATCTACCGAAGCATTCGGGAGCGGTCTAGCGACACCTCTTCAGCGCCGCAGCGAGCTAAGCCCGCAGACGCCAATTGCCAATGATGGTGCGCCCGACGTCGTCGCACGTCGGATCGGTGACGACGAGCTCGGGTCGTCCGTTGCGGCAGACGAGGATCGAGTTCTGGCGAAACACGCGCCCGAACGCCACCGCCTCGTCACGATCCATCGCGTGCACGAGCCACGACGGCTCGCGCCAGGTGCCCTCGGGCTCCTCGTCGTAACCGACGCACTGCTCGACGCGGTAGCACCCGAGGATGAGCAGATCGCGCAGCACGACGTGCCGCGATTCGTTGACCTTGCGTGGCAAGAGCATCGATCGTGGGTTGTAGGCCGTGAGCACCGTGAACGTCTTCGTGAGCAGCTCGGGCAGCGTCGACGGATCGGTGACGACATCACCATCGAGCGAGACCCGCAGTGGTCCGTTGGGCGTCGGGAGTTCGTAGACCGTCGCCATGTACTGGCGAAGAAGCGTCTGATCCATGCGACGCGAGATACCACGAACACGGCACGCACGTGGAGCGTGCGGCCAAAGGAGTCAACGGCGATAGGCGAGCCAGAGGAACGGTGCGAGCAGAATCAAGACGAGCGCCATGAGCACGAGAGCAAAAGGTGCCACGCGACGAAACGAGCCCTCCGCAAGCGACGCCGGCCAATCGGCCTCGAGGAACGCGAACGTAAGACCGCGGCCCTCGCGCCAGGCGAGGCTCCACATTGCACCGCCAGCCGCGTACAGCCCTGAAGACGCCACGAAGTTCGCCGCCCATGTCGCTGGGTAAGCTCCGTCGCGCAGCGAGAGGTACGCGTCGTAGGACCAACTCGCTGAGAAACACCAGACGCACGCTGCGACGAACGCCTCTGCACGTGACCCCTGCCGGCGCGCCGCGCGCACGAGCACGCCAAGCGTCCACGGTGCCGTGAGGAAGGTGAGGATCGACATGAAGCCGGCGTCCCATGCGTCCCACGTTGGGTCGCCGCTGCGTGGCGCGACGGCGATCATCCCGACGAACGCGATCGCGAAGGTGATGAGCTTCCATCGGCGCAGGAGGCCATGCCAGTACGCTCTCCGCGCGATCACCAGGTGCCGGCGCTCACGAAACGCGAGCACCGAGGCCGCGGCGCACGCGACCAGCCAGCCGAGTACGTAGAGCTTCACGTGGTTCTCCACCAACCCCCATCGGCGACCCAATGTTCCGGTACGAGTACCTCGACACAGAGGTAGCGATCGATGGCGGCAGACAGAATCCGCGAGCGCCTCATCGCGTAGAGTGCGGTGGTTTTCGTCGAGACCAAGCGAGACCTAGGAGCGGATGAGGAGCGGTACTCCTGTACCGTGACGATTCCCGACGACGGTATCGCGCCGGGATCGGCGAAAAACACCGCACTCTAGCCGTCGAAGCGGTAGCCCACGCCGCGTACGGTGTGGAAGTACTTCGGCGTTTGCGGGTCGGGCTCGAGCTTCGCGCGGAGCTGCTGCATGAAGTTGTCGATCGTGCGCGGCGTGCCGTGGTGGTTCGGCCCCCAGACCTGGGAGAAGATCGCCTCACGCGTGAGGACGCGCCCGCGGGCCACGACGAGACACATGAGCAGATCGAACTCGGTCGCGGTCATCTCGACGAGCACCCCATCGCGGCGGACGTCCCGTGCGCTGGCGTCGATGATGACGTCGCCGAAGACGTAGGTGCTCGGCGGCGGGGCGACCTGACCGCGGCGAAGCGCGGCGCGCACGCGGGCGAGTAGCTCCGCGAGACTGAAGGGCTTCGTGATGTAGTCCTCGGCGCCGAGCTCGAGGCCGGCGACCTTGTCCATCTCGCCGGTGCGCGCGGACAGCACGATGATGGGCATCATCAGCTGCTCGCGGCGAAGAGTGTTGAGGACCTCTAGCCCATTCATCTTCGGAAGCATGATGTCGAGGATGATGAGGTCGGGTTTGTCTGCGCGCGCGATCTCGAGCCCGCGCTCGCCCTCCTCGGCGACGTCGACGACGTAGCCCTCGGCTTCGAGGTTGATGCGGAGGCCGAGCGCGATGCTGCTGTCGTCCTCGACCACGAGCACGCGCCGGCCGCCGTGCGGGTTCGAAGCGCGCGTCACCGTCGGGGGCAGGGGGAGCGGGGCGCGGGCGTCCTTCATTCGGCTGCTCGTATTACCGCGACGCGCGCGCTGCCGTCGATAGTTCCGCGTTCGAATCAGCTTCAGGCGGCGCAGTGGGGATGAGCAAGCCGAAGGTGCTTCCCTTGCCGATCTCACTGTCGACAGTCACGCGGCCGCCGTGCGCGCGGACGACGTGCTTCACGATCGCGAGGCCGAGGCCGCTCCCTTCGCGATCGCGCGAGAGACGATCGTCGATGCGGTAGAACTTGTCGAAGATGCGGCGCTGCTCGGGGGGCGCGATGCCACCACCGTTGTCGGTGACCTCGATGGCGACGACCTCGTTCTCGCCACGCCGCACGCGGAGCCGTACGACGGGGGGCGAGCCACCGTACTTCTTCGCATTCGAAAGGAGGTTCACGATGGCGTCGATCAACGCGTGGCGATCGCAGAGCACCTTCGGCAGATTGGGGTCGACTGCGGTGAGGACCTCGACGTTCGAGGTCCGCACCGGCGAGAAGCTCTCGATGGCCTCGGTGACGACCTCGGCGACGTCCTCGGGGCGAAGCTCGTAGAGCTTGCGTCCCGCCTCCATGCGCCCCCAGTCGAGTAGGCGCTCGATGCGGCCGGTGAGTCGCTCGCATTCCGTGATGAGGTGCGTCGTGCACTTGTCGACGGTCGCGGCGTCGTCGCGCGAGCGCTCGATGGTCTCGGCGAACAGACGAATCGCGGTGAGAGGTGTGCGCAGCTCGTGGCTCACCTTCGACACGAAGTCGGCTTGAAGCTCGCTCAGGTTCGCCTCGCGTCGCACGAAAACGAGGACGAGGACGACGCCCGTGCCGACGACCGCCACGAAGCTGACCGTGAGGATCCCGAGGAGCAGGTTGAGCCGCGCCTCGCCGAGGAACATGAGCACGATCCCCAGGAAGAGGATGAGCACCGTCGGCACGATGACGAGGTAGACGAGGAGCTGAACGATCCGGCGGTAGCCGAGGCGCTGGAAGTTCTTCGTGGAAGAGCGCGGCGGCACGCGATCACGATGCCACAGTCGGAGCGTCAGGGCATGAGCGCGGCACGCATGACGTCGAGCGGGGGTTCGACCCCAAGCCACATGGCGAACGCGAGAGCCCCCTGCGTCACGAGCATTCCCAAGCCATTATCGGCGCGAAGCCCCCGGGTCCGTGCGCGCCGAACGAAGGGTGTGTCGGGCGGCGAGTAGACCACGTCGAGCGCGACGGCTCGCGAGGGCAGCGCGTCCCAGTTCACCGCATGGAGAATAGGCTCGCCATCTTCTGCACCCTGCATTCCGGCGCTCGTCGCTTGAATGAGCGCGACGAATCGCTCGTCGCCCTTGCCAGGCTCGAGAGGTTCCACCGTGACTGTCACGTCGTCGTACCCTGCATGCGGAAGGAGAGTCTCGAACGCGCGGGCCTTCTCCATCGAGCGGGCACGCACGAAGATCCGCTTCATTCCGACGACGGCAAACCCAACCAGCGCAGCGCGTGCGGCACCGCCGGTACCGATGACGAGCCCCTCCTGCCCGGCCCAGTCCTCGGGGGTCCGCTCGGGCGCCAAACGACGCAGCTCGCCCGCGAGCGCGGGGACGTCCGTGTTGTAAGCGACCACCAGGCCTTCCGGGTTGCGAACGAGCGTGTTCGCAGCGCCGACGCCTTGCGCGCTCGCGTCGATGATGTCCGCGTACAACATGACCGCCTGCTTGTGAGGGACCGTGACACTGAGCCCTGCATACGTGCCATCGCGCACCGACTGCACGCGTGCTTGTACCTCGGCGTCGTGGGTGAGTAGCGCTTCGTACCGGTGCGGCATGCCGAGCGCCGCGTAGGCCGCGGCGTGCATGCGCGGACTCTTGCTGTGGCTTATGGGCTCACCGATGACGGCAAACTGGAGGGCCTTGGTCATGTGTTCTCGCGAGCGGAGACGACACTCGCGCTGATGAGCGCCTCGTGCACACGGACTTGGATCACTTCACCAATGTGTACATCTTCGAGCCCCCGAATGGCATGGCCATCCTCGGTGCTTGCGATCGCGTAGCCGCGCGCGAGGACCTTGAGCGGGCTCATGGCGTCGAGCCGCCCGGCGAAGCGCTCGAGCACAGCGGCGCGGCGACGCACCGCTTCGTCACCCGCCTTCGCGAGGCGCGCACGCACGGCACCAAGCGCCGCGCGCTCGCTCGCGATGACCTTGCTCGGATGGAGAGCGGTGAGGCGCTGCTGCAACTGACCGAGCGCGTGCTGCGACGACGCAATGGCGAGCCGCGGATCCGCAATGCGCTGCTGGAGGCGTCCGAGCCCCACGCGATCTTCGGCGACCTTGGCGCGGATGGCCCGAAAGAGCCGCGTACGCGTCTGGTCGAGCGCGGCGAGGCGCGCGCGGCGATCGGCGACGACCATCTCGGCAGCCTGCGAAGGCGTGGCTGCGCGGGCATCAGCGGCGAAATCGGTGAGCGTGATGTCGACCTCGTGGCCGACGGCGCTCACGATCGGAACGCGCGCCGAGGCGACGGCGCGCACGACCCTCTCGTCGTTGAACGCCATGAGCTCGTCGGCCGACCCACCACCGCGACCGAGGATGACGACATCGACCTCGGGCACGCGCTGCACCAGGTAGAGCGCGCGCAAGATCGACTCCGCTGAGCCTGCACCCTGCACTTTCGCCGGCGAGAGGAGCACATGGGCGCCACCGCGGCCGAACGCGACCTTGCAGATGTCGTGGATGACGGCGCCGCCCGCGCTGGTGACCACCCCAATCACGCGCGGGTCTTTCGGGAGCGGTCGTTTCTTCTCGGTCGCGAACAGTCCTTCGGCGGCGAGCGTCGCTTTGAGCCTCTCGAGCGCTTCGAGGAGCGCCCCCTTCCCGACAGGCTCGACGCGGTCGACGATCATCTGGATGCGACCGCGCGGCGCCCAGAACGTCGGCTTCCCGCGCATGCGAATGCGTGCGCCGTCTTGGATCAAAGCGCGGCTGCGCGGCGTGAGGTTCGTGCGGTAGATGACGACGTCGACGGCGGCGTCCTCACGCTCGTCTTTCATTGTAAAATACACGTGCCCGCTCGAGGCGGGCCGCGTGTTCGTCACTTCGCCCTCGACCCAAACGCCACCCGCGAACCCTGCGTCGAGCGAAGCCGTGAGCCGGCGGCCGAGCTCGGCCACCGAGAGCGCACGCGGCGGCTCCTTCTTGGGTGGAGGGGGCGGAG
>CAXSGV010000217.1:1819-10616 GCA_964236615.1 uncultured Polyangiaceae bacterium | reverse complement strand
CTCATTTTCCATCTTGAGCTCGGTGAAGGCACTGAGCTGCGCGTTGAGCTCGGCACCTAGAAGCAGCGCGAGGCTCGTGAGCCATAGCCACACGAGCACGATCGCGACCGCGGCGAGGCTTCCGTAGTAGGTGGCGTAGCGGCCGAGCGTGGTCGCATAGCTCGCGAATACCCAGGAGACGAGCAGCCACGCGACCACGGCCAGCGCCGCCCCGGGCCAAGAGCGACGTTCCACGTGCGGTGGATGCACGACGGCGATGCGGTAAAGAACCGCAAGGCCGGCAAGCGAGACGCCCATCAACACAATCAATGCGACCACGCGCTCCCACGGCGCTCGTGTGATGACGATCTTCGTCGCACTGCGCGCGTGCAGCAGCACCGCATCGCCTGCCGCACCCGTGCCCGGCGGATGTTGGGCCTGCAGCTGCAAGCGGACTTGTGCCCGCTCGGCCGCGTGAAGCCACGCGTCGCCCTTCGTGAGCAGCCAGATCGCAATGGTGATCGCGCCGAGCATCGCCGCAAGCCAAGCGAACGCGAGCGCGCGCTGCTTCCACCATTTGCGGCGCGGAGTGCCGAGCGCAATCTCGAAAACGTCCATCAAGTGATGTGTCCCCGTCGACGCGGCGAGCAAGAACCCGACGACGCCGACGCCCGCGAGCGGCGCGGGCACGGAGCCACTGAGACCCTCGAGCTGGCGCCGAACGATCTGCGAAGCCTCCTTCGGCATCGCGTCGAAGAACGGCGCCATGATCGCGTCGACGCCGCGTTGCCGCACGAGGAGACCAAGCACGAAGCCCGCAAGCACGAGGAGCGGGATGAAGCTCAAAAAGAAATTGAACGCCATCGCCGACGCCGCCATGAGCGCGTTGTGCGCGTGGAGGCCTTTTCCAAGCCGAACCACGCGGTGAAGCAGCGTACGGATCACGGGCTCTTGTGCCATGCTCGCACTCGGATGAATACCGCGGATCTCGCGCAGAAGGTCGAAGCCGCGCTCGGCCCGTTCGACCCTCTGCATCTCGCCGCGCTTCGCGACGTTCAGCGCGCACCCTTCGTGCGGCCCATGGATCTCGGGCTCGCGAACGAGGACGTGCCGCTTCCGCTCGACGAAAGCGGGCTCGCTACAATCAGCGCGCCGCACGCCTACTTGCTGTCGTACCGGTTGCTCGGGCTCCGGCGCGGCGATCATCTCGTCGAGCTCGGCTCGGGCTCGGGCTACGGCGCGGCGCTCGCTTCGTACATCGTCGGTCCACACGGCAGCGTGGTTTCGTTCGAGATCGACCCCGACCTCGCGCGCCGTGCCACGTCCCTGCTCGCGAAGGTACCGAACGCGCGCGTCGTACCCTTGGACGCGATGCTGAGCCCGCCGCACTGGGGTGAAGCTCAGAAGGTCACGTGCACCTTCGCCGTCGCGCGCGTGCCCCAGGTATGGCTCGACGCGCTTCCGATCGGCGGGGTGCTCGCTGCGCCGGTGGGTGCGGTGGAGCAGCAGCGCCTCATGCGCCTCGCGCGCGAGAATGCGCACGACGTCGTCGCCACCGATCATGGCGGCGTCCGCTACGTGCCGAACCGCAGCAGCGAAGCCTGACGCGCGAGCCTCAGTCGAACGACTCGGAGCCGTCGGGCTCGCGAGCTGCGCCGCGCTCCTTCGTCGAGAGCCGGTAAGCAGGGTTGCGCGCGCGCATCAGCTCGCCGAGCGGCCGGAACTCTACTGGCGCGTGCCAAGGGTCGAACGACAACGTCTCGACGAACGCGGTCAGCGCCTCACCGCGCTTGCTCGACGGATCTTGCTGGTCGATCGTGAGCTCGGCGACCTTGTGCGGCGGCGCGACGGCGTCCAGCCACTCGACCGACGGATCTTCGATCGGCGTCGACGCTTCATCGACGAAGAGCTGCGCGCACAGATCGTAGACGACCGGGCCTTGCGCGAGGCGCGCCGCAAGCTCGTCGCCGAGACCGTTCGGCGACGTCCGCTTCGGCGCATGGGCGGGCGCGACGTCGCGCGGAACGAGCGAGAGCTTCACCGCGTGCTGGCCCCACATGATTGGGACCGCGGTGAAGTACATCGTGGCGGCGAGCGGCATCACCGGCTTGCTCAAACCGGGCACTGCTTTGCGGAGGATCTGGAACGTGCGGCCGACGCCGAGCTTGCCCATGAGACGAAACGGAAGCAGCGCCGGGCTCTGCGCTGCGTCGACGATCGCGATGAACTCCGCGGCAGTGCGCATCGGCGTGGACGGCGTGCGAATCAGCAAGAAATCCTGGGTCACCGCGTCTTCGAGACCGGCGATGAGCTTCTTGCCCGGCACGCCCACGATCTTCACCGCGAGCCCGCGAACGTCGCCTTTTCGATCGTCTGCCCGCCCACCCGATCCATTCGAATAGCGCGCGTACGCGCGGTAGCTCGCCGGCCTTGCGAAGATGCCGACACGAAGCGCTGCTGGCACGTCGTCACGCACGCGGAGCTCGGCGGCGAGGCCGGCGTTGGCTTTGGCGTGAAGCGCGCGGTCGGCAGGGCGACCTGTCCGGAGCGCGCGTCGTTTCTGGATCGCATTCAGTTGCGCGGCGAGAGCTTCGAGGTGCGCGACCTCGCCGGGTGGAACGCTCTCTTTCCATTCGGTGGATGCCATGAGGCCCGAGCCTACTTCATCTGCTGCGGTCGCTCGCGCCGTCGCACTTCGTCGCGCACGCGCTGTTTCTCCTCCGGCGTCGGGGTGCGGTCGAAGATCTCCATCTTCTCGAACCCGACGTCCTCGCCCTCGAGGATCACGAAGATCTCGTTGATGCCATGGTGGGTGACGCCAGGCGCGAGCTCGAATCGCAGCTCGCGAATGGCGCCGGGCTCGATGGCCTGCGCAGGAGTGCGCGTTCCGTTGACCTCGAGCGCGAGCGTGATCGGCGCGGTCGAAGCCGCGTTCGCGCGCGCGACGCGAAACCCGAACGAGCCCGCGTCCGGGTAATGCAAGGGAAGCAAGATGCGCCCACGCCCCGGCCAGGCGATGCGCACGCGCATGCCTTCGATGACCTCGACCGATTTTCCCCAGTTGCCGTCGAGGTAGTCAGCGTGCTGCGCGTTGTCGAACCACACGATCGACTCGCCGCCGCGACGAAGGAGTGAGCGCTCCTCATGGTAGAAAAGCTCCGGACCGCCGAGCACGTCCCACCGTCGCGGATGCACCTGCCACTCGAGCGCGAAAGGGAGCGACGCCGGCCAGGTGAGCGGGTTTCCACCGGAGGACCAGAAGGTCGCGGTGCCGTACGCGAAGGTGTCCTTCCACGACTCCGTCGAGCGGCGCGCGTAGTCCGTGCGCATGGCCTTCGCGAGGCCGTACTGCGTTGCCCACGTCGCTTCGATGACGACGAGCGCGGTGCACGACGCCATGAGCGAGAGCGTGAGGCGAGGACGTCGTCGGTGAAGCGCGGCGAAGCTTTGCGCGAAGGCCGCGAGGCCGAGCATCATAGGCGCCATCATCAGGTCGAAGCGGCGGCCGGGATAACCGATCGAGGCCCACCAATCCCACACGCACGAGACGACGTAGGTATCGAGCGCGAAGAGCACGAGCAGCGACACCCCGAGCGCACGCGTGCGGCCGCGCATCAGCAAGAGAAAGAGGCCGAGCGTCGCGGGGTAGAGGATCGGGTTCCACGGGTAGAGACCGTTCCCCACGGAGAACAGCACGCGCACCATGTTCGGCGTGCCCCACCGCATGTAGCTCTCGCTCTGCAGGACCGTGAACCAATGCCCGCTCACCTTCTTGCAGTAAAAGAGCTGCGGCGAGAACACTACGAGCGCCGCGACCACGAACAGCACGCCCACCCCGACGTGCATCGCGAGACGGCGGCGAAAGAGAGCCGCCGGCATGGTGGCCGACTCGCCTGCGCGAGCGAGCGAGCGCGCGGTGACGCACCAGTCGAAGAGACCGAGCGCCGCGAGGACGACGTTCTGCGAGCGCATCAACATGGCGAGCCCAAGCGAGGCGCCGAGCAATGCCCACCTGAGCGGCGTCCGTCGCTCGCGCGAGCCATCCCATAACCAGACGAAGAGCGCGCCGGCAAACGCGGATGCCGCGTGGCCGTACGACAACATCATGGTCGTGTAGTAGGTCATCAGAGTCGCGAGACCGATGACCCCGGCGCCGAAGAGCGCGGGCCACTCGCCGAACCGCCTTCGCGCAGTGAGGTAGCCGAGCAGAATCGTGAGCAGGCCGGCGATCATCGAGCCTTGAACCGCGTGCTCGGGGAGCGTGCCTTTGCAGCCAGCCGCGACCTTCGGATCGGGATCCTGGCTCGCCGCGCTGAAGCGACGCTCGACGGCGAGGATGGGAATCCAGAAGATCGCGGGCCCCATGTTCCAGAGGTTCACGTGCTTGCCGACGGGCAAATCGTCGAAGCCGCCGGGGTCGCCACAGAGAGCGAAGTCGTTCGCGAAGTCGGTGTCGTGGTCGTACACGAGCGTGCGCGCCCAGAGGTACGTGTAATAGCCGTCGCCGTGCACCGCGGGCATGGGCGAGCTCACCTGCATGAGGAGCAGGAGCAACGTGACTGCCGAGAGCGCGAACGCAGCGGCGCGGTGCTGCCGCAGTGCTTTCACGTCACTTGAAGAGATCGGCGACGGGGACGACACCCACGTCCTCGGGCTTGAGCCCGAGCGGGAGCTTGCCAATGTCCTTGTCGGTCGCGAGCACCTCGGGCGGCTTCGGCGCGTCGTAGATCGGCACCGAGGGATCGCCCTTCACGAGCGCGCTCGCGAGCGCGACGCCGTCCTTCGAGACGATCGCGATCGAGAGATCGCTCTTGCTGAGCCAGTGCGCGATTGCCGCGCCGAGCTTCGCTTCGTCGAGCGCGGCCCAGCCACTGCGCATCGTGTCGAGGTACGGCTTCTTCAGACCGTACGCGAGGTCGTCCATGACGTAGCCAAGGCGACGCGACTCGGTCTGCTGCTCGAGCCCGATGTAGCGCGTGAGGAAGGTGCGGTACCGCTCGATCTCCGCCGCGGGCACGCCGTGCTCGAGGAGGCTCTTGTAGACATAGAGCGCGGAGCGGAGCGCGAAGATCGCGTTCTTCGCTTTGACGGGGCGGATCCATATCGTGATCTGCTGCTGCCGCCGCACCACGTTCGGACGCGGGTAGCGACCGTAGCCCGCTTGCTCGAAAAACTCGGCGTAGGCGTAGTCGCCGTAGTTGAGCCCGCGGAGCTCGCGAAGCTCGTGGTAGAGGCGACCCGCCGATTGCCGGTGCAAGCCGAGGTAGTCGGTGAAGAAGGTGACCGCCGCGAAGTCCTCGCTCGAACGTGTGAGGTCGGTCGGAAAGCCAATCGAGATCGCGGCCGCATCGGCGCTCGGCTTGTCGACGACGAGCACGCGCGTACCGGGGCGTGACTTGACGCGCGGCAGCTCCGGGCGCGCCGACTCACAAGCAGGCAGCTGCCCGAGAAGCTCCGTCGCGACCTTGCGATCGAAGCCCTCGGGGAATCCGCCGGCGACGCCGAGCACCATGCGCTCTCTGCAGAAGACCTTCTTCCACTGCGCGTGAACGTCGGCGAGCGTGATCGCAGACAGGCCACGCTCGGTACCCACCGGCGGGTGCGCGTAGGGGTGCCCTTCGTAGAGGAGCGACTGGAGCGCCTCTTTGCCGAGCTGCTCGTCGTTGGCGCCACGGAGCTCGTCGACGAGACCCGACACCGACTTCGCTTTCACGCGCGAGAAGCCTTCGCCGTCGAGTCGAGGCTGAATGAGGACGTCCCGGAGAAGCGGGTAGACCTGATCGAGCGCGCGCGTCGTGACCTGCATCTCGAACGTGGTCTCGTCGCGCTCCGTGTGCGCGCTGATCTCCGCGGCCGAGGGGAAGAGACGCTCGGTGAGCTGGGCGTACGTGAGATCGGCGGTACCACCTTCGGCCATGAGCGAGGCGGTCAGTGCGGTGAGGCCCTCCTTGCCGGCAGGATCGTCGGCGGAGCCGGCCGCGAATGCGACGCGGAACGAGACAATCTTCGAGTCGGTGTGAAGTGCGACGTACTTATTTTTTCCGGGTGCGATCTCCGCGGGGCGCGGATCCTCGGGCGTCGGGCGCGCCATCGTGGGGCCCGGGACCTTGGGATCCGTGGGCCGATCGTAGCAAGCGGCGACGGCGCCGAGGAGAACGAGGCCGGCAGCGATCGCAGGGTTGCGCGCGCTCACTTCACCACCGCCTTCGGCGCGGCGGGCTTCGGTGCAGTGACTTTCGGCGCGGCAGGTCTTGGCGCGGCCGCGGACGGCGCCGACAGCGTGACGACGCTCCTGCGCGCAGGGACCAGGTAAGCCTTCGCAACGCGTGCGACATCGGCCGCGCCCACCGTCCCGAGCTCCTTGCCGAAGGTCTCGAAGCCGCGCACGTCGCCGGTGACGGCCGTCCAGAACGCGAGACGCTCGGCGACGGCGTTCGGCGTCTGCAAGCCGAGGAGCGTGCCGTTGAGCGCGTGGCTCTTCACCGCCTCGATGCGGGCCGCCGGAACTTCGCCGCGCCCGAGCTTGGCGAGCGTCTCGTCGATGGCGGCGACGATCTCGTCGAAGCCCGTGCCCGTCTTCAGCTTCACGTCGACGCGAAAGAGACCGGGATCGCGGTGGAGCACGTCGTCAGGATCACTCGAGAGCTCGATTGCTTTTTGCTCGTTCACGACGAGCCGCTGGTAGAGATCGCTCGACTCGCCGAACGCGAGCGCCGCGATGACGATGAGCGCGGCCGCGTCCTTGATGGACGAGTGCGTGGCGGGGATCTTCCAGCCAAGCGCGAGGCGCGGCGTCGTGGCGCTCTTCCACGTGAGTGCCTTGTTGCGCGGCGCAGTCTGGTCCGGCTCGTGCCTCGTGTCCGTCGTGGCGCGCTTGGTTTGCCAATCCTTGTAGTTTGCACGCACCAGCTCGACCACCTTGGCGCGGTCGAAGTCACCCACCACGAAGATCGTGCAGTCGTCCGGCGTGTAGAAGCGCTTGAAGAACGCGCGTGAGTACTCGTACGCGGCGGGCATGGCCTCGACGTCGCGCTTGTAGCCAATCGTCGTGTGGCCGTACGTGTGGCGCTTGAAGGCGACCTCGCGGAGCGCCTCGTCCATCGCCCAGTAGGGTGACGAAGAGCTCTTGTTGAACTCGCCCATCACGGCGCCGGTCTCGTCCTTGTAGGCGCGCTGCGCGA
The DNA here is from genome assembly GCA_964236615.1 of uncultured Polyangiaceae bacterium. Lineage (GTDB taxonomy): Bacteria > Myxococcota_A > Polyangia > Polyangiales > Polyangiaceae > CAXSGV01. The sequence goes on along the minus strand of CAXSGV010000217.1, from coordinate 3,456 downwards.
CGTTGAGGTGCTGGAAGCGATCGCCCTCGATGCCAATCAGCTCAGCGAGCGCGTCCTTCGGAATCGTCGGCGTGTAGAGCGTGAAGTCATCGGTGGTGAACGCGTTGTTGTCGGCGCCCATGGCCTGCATGCGTTTCTCGTATTCGGCCGCTGGCATCTTGTCGGTGCCGCGGAACATGAGGTGCTCGAAGAGGTGCGCGTAGCCGCTCTTGCCCGATTCGGTCTCGTCGCGTGAGCCGGCGCGTACGAGCGTGAAGTAGGAGACCGTCCCTGGCGACGCGAAGGGCGCCGTCACGATCGTGAGGCCGTTGTCGAGCTTGTCGATCGCGAGCGGCTGGGCGAGCAGCTCGACCCCGCTGGCCGGCGCAGGCGAAGATGCCGGCGCGGCAGGAAGGAAGGTCACCTGCGCCGACGCCGAGCCGTAGAGACCACCTGCGAGCGCGGCGACTCCGACGAATCCGAGCAGCCGCAACTTCTTCGATTTCATCATCGGCGGCGAGGCTAGCGCAATCGCGGCGAACGAGAAGCACCGCTTGGCTGGTATGCTCCGACGGTGTTTTGCCGTTCGTTCGCCCTCGGACGCTGGCTGGTGGCCGGAGTGATCGCCACGGTCTCTGGCTGCACGCTCCTCGCCACGCTCGACGATCACGCGACCGCGGTGGGTGCGGACAGCACGGTCGATGCCGCCGACGAGACGACCGCGCCCGCGGCCGATGCAGACACCGACGCCGCGCGTCTCGACCTCCCTTCGGAGTGCCTGAGCGGGGGCACGATCTTCGTCTCCACCGCCAAAGAGGCGAGCGACTCGAATCCGGGTGACTCGAAGCTCCTTCCGAAGGCGAGCGTGGCTGCGGGCCTCTCCGCCGCCGCGGGCACCACCGATGGGGGCCCCCTCAAACGATGTGTCGCTGTCTGCAATGGCGGGTACTCGACCGGCAAGATTGCGATCGACAAGGGGATCTCGCTTTACGGCGGCTTCGACTGCGGCACCTGGACGCGAGACACGCTCGATCCCAACCGGCTGCGGACCATCCTCGCCTCGAATCCCCTGTTCTCCGCTGGCGTGATGATCACCCTCGAGGGGCCGAGCGTCACGCGCGGCACCGTCATCGAGGGCTTCCGCTTCGATCACGACAAGGGGAACGTCATCGCCGTGGGTTTGGGGGCTGCGCCGACGATTCGTTTCAATCACATCGTCAGCAACTCCTCGGTGTCGATTGCGCGCGGCATCCTCGTGTCGGGCGCGTCACCGGAGATCGCGTTCAACGTCTTCGATCTGAAGCCGTATGCAGAGCTCCCCAGCGAAGCGATCCACATTTCGCCCTACGCGCCCGCACTCACGAAGCCTTCCATTCACGACAACGAGATCTTCTTGAAAGAGGGGTTCACGCCGGCGACCGCGCCGTACGATCTCGTCGCTTCGTCCGGGATCGCCATCGGCGCCGACGCGACGGTGAGGATGACTCTCCTCGACGGCAATCCGCTCGCTCGGAACCGCATCGTGATCAACGACGGCACCACGCCCATGGGGCGTGTCGGGTTCGACTCGCTCGGGCTCCTCATAAAAGGGACGGCCAACGGCGCGGCGATCGACGTCGTCGACAACTACATCCAGGCTGGCTCTGGGGGTGGTGGCG
>CAXSGV010000217.1:1514-1809 GCA_964236615.1 uncultured Polyangiaceae bacterium | reverse complement strand
CTGCCCGGACGCGGGTCGAGAGTGGTGTGTGCCGTGGTGGCGCCCTCGGGCGAGCCGGCATTCGGATCTCCGGTCCTGGGGATTTCACGCTCCAGGGCAACCGGATCGTCGCCGGCACCGAGCCGAACCTGGGCGTCACCGACACCGGACGCGTGGTGGCCGGCGTGATGCTCGAGAAAACGAAGCGAGCGACCCTGGTCAACAACTTCATCTTTGGGGGGCGTGCGACCGGCGGAGCTCCCGTCGTTGGCGTGCTCCTCGAAGGGGCGACCGACACGCTGATCCGTCACGACAC
>CAXSGV010000217.1:0-1504 GCA_964236615.1 uncultured Polyangiaceae bacterium | reverse complement strand
ACGTCGACGCTGCATTCACGGGGGTCGGGCGTGGGTTTCATGTCTACGTCGACGCGACGACGCGCGGCACCGTCGTCGACGACAACATCTTTGCGGGACCTCCGCTGCGCGCGAGCGCCGTCGGCCTCCAGTCCTGCGCGATCGCGGGCACGATCGACGTTCTCGGCCACAACATGTTCGTGCCCAGCAGCAATGGGCTCGTCACACGCACGACCTTCCTCGATGGCGGTACCACCGACGCGGGCTGCGGCGCCTGGAACGCGCTCGACCAGATAGGGGCGGGTGCGCTCGACGCGAGCCCAGACGCGGACGCGGCGAGCTACGGCGGCAATGTGCTCTTCACGAATTGCGACATGAGCGCGGCAGCGTGCCAGAGGTCGTTCTTCGCCGACTGGGTCAGCCCGATCGCCAATCTTGCCGCCCTCGACGGCGGGCTCCGTCTGAACGCGACGACGTCACGCTGCGCCTATGCCGCCGGCGGCATCGACCTCTCGCAAGCGCCACGTGGCGTCACCAAAGACGCGTTCGGTGCCGCGCGCACGCTGCCTGTCTCGATGGGCGCGCACGAGCTCGACACCCCGTGCATCACGCCGTGACGGCCACGCTACAAGCACGAGCACAGCGCGTCGCCGGGTTGGCAGTAGCAGCCGGGTCGGCGGATCGACGGGGCGGCCGCGGCGGACGCGTCGGGCGCTCGGGCGTCGGTCGAGGCTGACGCGGGCGCCGAAGGATCACCCTTCGTGCACCCCGCCGCCATCGCCACGGTGGCCGCGAGGATGATGCAGATGCGCCCCGCGTTGCCGCGTAGAAGGTGCTCGCCTTCTTCCGGCGTGATGGCCGCCAGATCGTGCACGTCCTTCTTGCAGGTCCCGCAGAATCGCACGCGATCGTCGCCCACCATCGCGTTCCAGTCCGCGTCGCAGGGTTTGCAGATCCGCGCAGTCGCGACGAGGCCGGAGGCGATCTTCATCAAGCGCATGCATCGAGGCATACGCGAAGCGCCGAGGTGCGGGCGAGCGTGCTTGCCGTTTGCCTGGAATCTCGTACATACGACGCGGCCCTGATGCGAAAAATGCTCGTCTTTGCTTCGTTCCTTGCTCTTTCCGCTGGCTGTTCCTCGTCGAAGAGCGACCGCGGCTTCGCGACGGACACTCCGGATGGCAGCGCGCCCGTCATCGGCGACAGCGACGGGGGCGTCATCGATCCGCAAGACGGCGGCGGGCCGCCCACGAAGACCATCGTCTACGCTCACACGGACGAGACCCTCTACCAGCTCGATCCGCTGAAGGTCGCCGATCCGCTCGTCAAGGTGGGCGACTTCGACTGCGTCGGCAAAGGCAAGACCGACCCCGCGATGACCGACGTCGCCGTCAGCAAAGACGGCGCGCTCTTCGGCGTGAGCCAGACCGGCGCCTACCCGCTCGAGGTCCAGGGCAGCACCGTGCACTGCAAGGCCACCTGGCCGCTGCCTTCGTCGGGCACCGTCTTTTACGGCATCACGATG
>CAXSGV010000216.1:0-10622 GCA_964236615.1 uncultured Polyangiaceae bacterium | reverse complement strand
GGCAGGTTCGCCTTGATCCAGCGTGTCGCCTCGATGAAGTCGACCGCGTAGTTGTTGTGCTCCTCGATGCCGGTGGCGACAGTGAGGATGTTCGGGTCGAAGATGATGTCCTCGGGCGGGAACCCGATCTCGTCGACGAGGATGCGGTAAGCGCGCTCGCAGATCCGGATCTTCTCGGCGTACGTCGCCGCCTGCCCATTCTCGTCGAACGCCATGACGACGACGGCCGCACCGAACTGCATGATCGTGCGCGCGTGGTCGCGGAACGCGTCCTCGCCTTCCTTGAGGGAGATCGAATTGACGATGCCCTTGCCTTGCAGGCACTTGAGCCCGGCGAGGATGACCTCCCACTTGGAAGAGTCGATCATGAAGGGGACCTTCGTGACCTCGGGCTCGGTGGCGAGCAGGAGCAGGAAGCGCGTCATCGCGGCAACGCCGTCGATCATGCCTTCGTCCATGCAGATATCGATCACGTTCGCGCCGTTCTCGATCTGCTGGCGCGCCACGCTGACCGCGTCCTCGTATTTCCCTTCCTTCACGAGCTTGGCGAACTTCGGCGAGCCGGCGACGTTCGTGCGCTCACCGATCATCATGTAGACGCCCTGCTGCTGCGTGAACGGCTGCGAGCCGGAGAGACGGAGCGGGCGCGGGCCTTCGCTGAGATCCTCGGGGACCTGTGCCGCCACGACCGCGGGCTCGGCGAGCTCGCGCGGGTGGCGACCGTCGAGCGCCTTGGCGATCGCTTCGATGTGCGCGGGCGTGTTGCCGCAGCAGCCGCCGGCGATGTTGATGAGGCCGCCCTTGGCGAAGTCGCCGAGGTAACGACCCATGTCCTCGGGGAGCAGATCGAAGCCCGTCTCCGAGAGCGGATTGGGCAATCCTGCGTTGGGGTAACAGGAGATCGCCGCGTCCGACTTCTCCGCGAGCTCGGAGAGGAACGGGTACATCAGGTCCGGACCGAGCGAGCAGTTGAGGCCGATCGACATCGGCTTCACGTGCTTCACCGCGTTCCAAAGCGCTTCCCCCGTCTGCGCCGAGATCATCGTCTCGCCGCCACGGCCGACAGCCGCGGAGATCATGATCGGTAGACGCTTGCCGTCCTTCTCGAACACCTCTTCGATGGCGACGAGCGCGGCCTTGGCGTTGAGCGAATCGAAGATGGTCTCGACGAGGAGCACGTCGGACCCGCCGGCGATGAGCGCGCGGACCTGCTGGATGTAGGCGGTCTTCACTTGGTCGAACGTGACCACACGGAACCCCGCGTCGTCGGCGTCGGGCGAATTCGAAAGCGACACCGTGAGCGGGCCGATGGAGCCCGCGACGAAGCGCTGTTTGCCGTCCTTGTTCGCGATGCGATCGGCCCACTCGCGGCACTGGCGCGCGGACTGTTCGTTGATCTCCCACGCGAGGTCGCCGAGGAATTTGTCGTCGATGATCTTCTGGTAGAAGGCCGGATCCTTGCGGCCGCCGTGCTCGCGCGGGTCCTCGACGAAGAACTCGCTCTGCCCGATGCTCGTGGCACCGAAGGTGTTCGTCTCGATGATGTCCGCGCCCGCCTCGAGGAACCGGCGATGGATGTCGCAGATCATGTCGGGCTGCGTGAGCGAGAAGATGTCGCCGTTGTTGAGGAGATCCTTGGGCGCGTCCTTGAAGCGCTCACCGCGGATGTGCGCCTCGGTCATGCCGTAGGTGCGGATCGTGGTGCCCATCGCCCCGTCGATGATGGCGATGCGTTTCTGGAGGAGCTTCTCCAGCGGATGAAGGGACAGAGGGGCGGGCGAATGCATGGGCGGGATCCTTCGGTGTACGTCACGCCTTCACGGCGAACGCGGTGACGACTTGAAAGTGCGGTGGCTTCTTCTCGCGTGACGTGACCTCGCAGCGAACGACGCCGAGCCCCGCCTTGGTGAGAAGCTTCTTCAACATCGCGGGTGAGAAGCCCGTGTTGAGGTGATGGTACGGACGCGTGATCTCTTCACTGTCGTGATGATCCAGCGTGACGACGACGAGCGCGCCGCCGGGGCGCACGACGCGCGCAGACTCGGCGAGGACTTTCGTCGGCGAAGCCGCGTGGGTGAGCACGTTGAAGAGGAGAACCTCGTCGAACGACTCCTTCGCAAACGGCAGCTCCTCGGCGTCGGCGACCGCGAATTTCGCGTGCGCGTGCGGCGCGAGGCGATCGCGTGCGGCGGCGATCATCTTTTCGCTGCGATCGAGACACGTGATCGTCCGAGCGCGCGAAGCGACGAGCTGCGCAATGGTGCCGTCGCCGGAGCCGATGTCGAGCACGTCGCCGAGGCGCATGAGCCCGACGAACGCGCGCGCAGTCGCCTCCCAGGTGCGACCGGGGGAGTAGTGCCGCTCCATCTGCCCCGCGAGAGCATCGGGCCACGCCGCAGCTTTCGCGCGCGCTTCGAGCATGCCCTTGCAGCGGCTGCGGTCCGAGTCGAGGAGCTGGTCCTTGGTCTCCTTGGCGACGAGCGTCCAGATGGAGCGCGCGTCCTCCGGCATCGCGCCGTCGTTGAGCGAGTAGAACGTGTTCGCGCCGACCTTGCGATCGCGCAGCACGCCCGCTTCGCGCAGCTTTCCGAGGTGCGTCGACACGCGCGACTGACCGATCTCCGTGATGCCGCAGAGCTCCGCCACGGTCAGCTCGTTCTCGGCGAGCAGCGCCGCGAGGCGGACGCGCGTCGGCTCACCAAAGAGCTGGAAGAGCTCGGCTGTGGCCGCGAGCGAGGTCATATCTGCGTATCCTTATGAGCGGATATGTCACGTGCGCCGTGCGAAATCAAGCGTCCGACTGCGAAACCGCGCCCTTCAATCGAGGGTCGAGCCGCTTCCGAGAAACGGATAGAGCACGCGGTGGAACGCCTCGGGTGCTTCCTGGTTCGACAGGTGACCGGCGCCCGCCAGGATCTCGATGCGGCCACGGGCGAGCTTCGCGAGCATCGCCTCGGCCACGGCGGGCGGTGTGATCTTGTCTTTTTCGCCGACCACCACGAGCGCGGGGCCTTCGAACGAGGCGAGCACGTCGTGCGCGTCCTCACGCAATGCCATGCCGCGAAGAGCGGCGGCCGCGGCGGCGGGGTCGGTCGCGCGAATCATCGCTTCGGTCTCGCTGCGCGCCTGTGCGTCGACGTTGGCGGAGAAGAGCTTCGGAAGCATCGTGTCGACGAGCACGCCGCTCCCATGCGCCAGTACGTCGAGCGCCGTCTTCTCGCGGTTGTCCTTCGCCGCAGCGTCGTCGGCCGACGCTTGCGTGTCGATCAGCACGAGCCCATTCACTCGCTCGGGCGCGAGCTTCGCCAGCGCCATCGCGACGTAGCCGCCCATCGAGACGCCCGCGACGAACGCGACCTTGATCTTCAGGTGATCGAGGAGCGCCAGAGCGTCCTTCGCGAGCATCTCCATGGTGCTCGCCGGGGCGGGCCCGAGCGCACTCTGACCGAAGCCGCGGTGGTCGATCGCGATCGTGCGCACGCCGTAGCCAAACGCGACGAGCGTCTGACGGAAGCTATGCGATGCGAGCGGGAAGCCGTGGAGGAGGAGGAGCGGGACACCTTCACCGTCCTCGACGTAGTGGAGACGGAGGCCTTCGCTTTCGAAAAAGGGCATTGTCGGCGAGGCACTCTACACGTCACGGCGCGGGGAGAGCGACGGTCGGCAGCGGAAGATCGCTCGAGCCAACACGTGTCGCGTTGCCCTCGAACGCCGTGTCCTTCACGACGATGAGCTCGGCGTCGGTGACGGCCTCCGGCGCAGCTGCGGCCTCGCTCAGCGTCGCGCCCTCCTGCGTTTGCACGCCGATCTCGTTGTTGCGCACGAGGGTCGAGCTCGCGATACCGCCTGCGCCGGCGAAGAACAACGCCACGCGGTGCCCCTCGACGATGGATCCCTTCATGACGACCGCCGCGTGATCGACGGCGAGGAGCGCATGCGCGTAGGTGCCACGCGGGGCGCCTGGCGTGACCGTCATGAAGACGCGGTCGAGCGTCATCTTGGTACCGGGGTTGACGACGCTGGCGGCCAGCTCGCGCGCGTCGACGATCGTGACGTCGGTCGCGTCGAGCTGCGCACCGTTGCTCCCCGACAAACCCATGCCGAGCGGCTGGCCGTCCCTCGTCTCGCCGCCGGTGCGGAGCAGGACCGAGCGTGAGAGCGAAAGAGTGCTCTTCTGGTACGCGCTGGCCGCGACAGCGCCCGTGTCGACGACAGCGGAGTCTTCCATGGTGAGCACCCCGTCGTGCGACGCGGCGACGCCGTACCCGAGCTGATCGGCCGATTGCACGGTGCGAACGACGACGCTCTTCACGACCGCGATGTGGCCGTCGTCGTTTGCGTAGATGCCGAAGCCGAGCGTGTCGGCCAGCGTGCTGTCCTCGAAGCGGAGCGTGGCACCGTGCGCCGCGTTGATCGCAACCGCGCTCAGCCTCCCTGTTTCCTTCGAGGGGCGTGTGCCGTCGACCACGGAGCGTAGGACGACCACGTCGGGCGGGGCCTTTCTCGCGAGCGCGAGCACGGCAAAGCCGAAGCTGTCCTTCAATGCGCACTCGGTGATCGAGACCTTTGCGCCTTCGTAGGCGCGAACGGCGCCGCCACCGATGCCGTCGTCGCGCTGGCGCATGGCGCGGACGACGCTTCGCTTCACGTCGATGCGCGTGGTCGCGCCGTCGGTAGCGACGATCGCGCCGTCGACGTTGCCCGAGAAGCTCGTATCGGAGACGACGATCGTGCCGCCCGCGCCTGCGATCAGCGCGACCGTCTGATCGCTCTTGGTGCGTGGCGAGGTCGCGCGCACCACGACACGATCGAGCTGCGCCTTGCCGCGCGCATCGACGAGCACAGCCCGGTACTTCGAGCCTTCGAGCACCGCGTCGGCAAGCGTGAGGTCGCCGGGCGCACGCACGCTCAAGGCGGCTTCGTAGCCGTCGAGCGTGAGCCCACGAACCGTCACACGCGCGCGGACCGCGAAGCCGGTCTTCGGGTCCGAAGCGGAAACGAGGTGCGCCTTTTCGGGGCAGCGGCCGACGAGCGAAACGTCGCGATCGAGCGTGGCGCCGGGCGCCGCGTGCGTTCCGTCAGCGAGCGCGATCGTTCCGCCGGACGCGACTACCGCGAGCGCATCGGCGAGCGTCCGAACGTGGGTGGCATCCACCTGCGCGAGCGCGGGATCGACGAGGATGGCGCCAGCCGGCGGAAACGCGGCCGCGCAGTCGCCGACGGGCACGCACGTCGTGCTGCCGAGCGCGTCGCGTGTGGCCCCTTCGCACGGGGCAGGAGGAAGGATCGCGTGGCATCCCCATCCGCTCACGTCCCGCTCGAAGCCAGCCGCGCACGCGAGCGTGCCCACGGGCACGCAGCTGCTCGATCCGATCGACGCGCGCGTGCCGGCCGCACAGACCGCAGCGGGAACCGTGAAGCTCGGCCCCGCGTCGGAAGTCGCGGGAACGACGGGGGTGCCGCCGTCCGAGCCGCAGGCGGCGAACGTGCTGCTTGCGACGACCGCCGCGACGGCGAGGATCCACTTCGAAGCGGTCAGGGCGCGCACCCGACGCAGGGTAGCCCAGCCAAATGAAAACGCCGATGAGGCCTGAGCCCCACCGGCGCGAAAGTGCTGCTTTCGAAGGCTGCTTTCGAAGGCTGCTTCGAAGGCTGCTTTTTGAATGGTTGTTACTTCTTCGGCGCGGTGGTGCCGGTGCTCGTGCCCGTGCCCGTGCTGCCGGCGGTTCCCGTCGCGCCAAGACCCTTCTGGATGTCCTGCGCCATCTTCAGGTGCGCTTCGACCTTGGGGCGGATCGCCGTGAGCTCGGCCTTGAGGTCGGCGTTCTTCGCGTTCGGAATGAGCTTCTGATCGAGCGCATCGAGGAGCATCTGGTGATCCTTCACCTGCGCGTCGATGTAGATCTTGTCGAAGTCGGCGCCGGTGGCGGTCTTGAGCTGCTCGATGGTCTTGCCGGACTCGCTCGTGATCATCGTGCTCGTCGCGTTGTCCTGCGGCGTCATCTTCGTCTTCTTGAGAAGCTCGGTGTGCTTCTTCCCGACGTCACCGTGATCGGTGACCATCTTCGTGCCGAACTTCTTCACCTTGGCGTCCTTGGCCTTGGTGGAGGCGAGCTTGCCCTGCTCGATCTCGCTGGTGTTCGCCGCGCCGGCGATCGCCGCGATGTTCTCGTCCGTGGGCGGCGTCTCGGCCGGCGTCGTCGAGCCCGTGCTGCCGGAGCCCGAGGTGGAGCCCATCGAGCCGGTGCCCGACGTATCCGACGTCGCGGGCGTGGCGGGCGCAGGCGGCATGTCCGAGGCCGGCATCGACGCCGTCGAGGCGCCGGTCGTCTCGGGCGTCTTCGGCTCCGTCTTCTGATCGCCGCCACAGGCGACGAGACCAAGGGCGAGCAGCGATGCGGTGACGGTGAACGAGGCGTGTCGAACGAGCTTCATAGTGGGAACCCTCCTAGGGCGATTGGCAAAAAGTCTGGCGCGCGAGACAGCGAAGAACGCCACCCGAAAGGTGGGACGCACGCGACGCGGAATGAAGTGCCCCAACATGGAACGAGGATCAACCTTCGCAAGCCCTCTCTGGTCGATTGAGAGCGCAGCCGTTTGCCCACCTCTTGCGCCACGCCAGAATGGCTGAGGTCTACATGCTCGGAGTCGTTGGCAATGCGCGCCGGATGGTCCTAAGAGATCACGACCCACGTGATCGCTCCTGAAACGCTTCAGCCTTCCCGCTTCGTCAACGCGGGGGCCGCGCGCGCGCGCTTCGGCGATCGCGTCGACCGCCTCGTCCCCTTCTTCGACAAGGTCGACCCGCTCGCCGATCGTCTGGTGGAGGCGCTCGACGCCATGCCACACGAGGTGGACGGTTGGGCGATGATCGAAGCCGCGCTCGCGGACGGGGTCGGGTCGGTGCCCAATGCCGGCCCCGAGATGCGTGCATTCTTCACGCATGCCGAGCACGTGCCTGCGTGGGTCGATTGGGCAACGCTCGACCGCGCTGGCTCTGTCCTCTTTCGCACTGGCCCCGTGGGTGGGCTCGTGCTCGGGGCGAAGTCACTCGTCCTCGGGTACGCGTCGCCCGGTGGCAACAAGCCGCTCGTGTTGTCGGGACGCCTTCGCGAGCAGGCTGCGCGCCGCTTGAACGAGACCGCGCGCTTCGTACAAGCGACCTGTGAGACCGGCGGCCTTCGCCGCTTTGCTCCCGGTTACCGCATCGCGCTGAAGGTGCGGCTGATGCACGCACGCGTGCGCTTCATGATTCTGCGGTCCGGCAAGTGGAATGCGGCCGCGTGGGGCGCGCCGATCAACCAGCACGACATGGCGGCGACGACGCTTCTCTTCTCGATGGTCCTCCTCGACGGCGTGCGCGAGCTCGGCATGCGCGTGAAGGACGACGAGGCCGACGACTACATGCAGCTGTGGCGCTACTCGGGGCACTTGATGGGCGTCGACGCGGAGCTGCTCGCAACGTCGGAAGCCGAAGGCCGTCGCCTCGCCGAGCTGATCGCGGCCACGACCGGCGAGCCGGACGACGACTCACGCGCGCTCGTCCGGGCCCTCATGGAGTCGGGCGGCGCGCCGGTCGCGCAGGGCACCCGCGCCGAGAAAGCACTCGCCGAGCGCCGCATCCACTTCGGGTACGCGATGTGCCGTGAGCTCGTGGGCGACGAGCTCGCGGACAAGCTCGGTCTCGAGAAGACCTCGTGGCGCCTCGCGCCCCGCATCCTGCGGCGAATCGTGCGCGCCGCCGAAACGGTCCGCACCACGGTCCCCACCGCCGACGCCCGCGCCATCGCGGCGGGCAAACGCTACTGGTCGCGCGTCATCGAGATCGGTCTCCAAGGTGCGACCGCCGAGTTCCGAATGCCGAAATCTCTCGCGGCCTGATACCGGGCTCGGTACCGGGTGCGGTCACGGGCTCGGGCTCGGGTCGGCGGTCGACGCAGGTCAGCGAGCCCAAGCCCTCGCGGGGCTCCGCCCAGAAGCGGTACGGCGTGAACCAGAAGCCGGCGCTCATCATGCCTTCCGAGGCTTGGCGCCACGAGCCGATCACGTAGCCGAAGTCGCGTCGTGAGCGGTGATCGATGCTGCCGAGGAGGAGCTCGAAGCCGTTCCAGTCTTGGAGGTAGTCGGACTGGATCCAGTCGTCGGTGACGACGTACCCGGCGCGCGCGTGCATCGCGTCGAGCCAGCGACCCGCGTTGCGCATGTTCGTGTGCGTGTGGTCGGCGCACGGCTCGAGGATGACGTCGGTGATCGCTTGCGCGGGGGGCTCGTTGCACGCGAGCAGCGCGTACATCGCAAAGGCTTCGACCACGTGGGAATGCACTGCGCCGCCGGTGGCGATCACGACCGGAGCCACACCGCCGCGCATCGCGATCGCGGCGCGCTCGGTGCGCTTTCCCATCGCGCCGAGCTTCTTGTGATCGCCTTCGCGCAGCGTTGGGCAGGCGTCGCCGGGGACGTAGCCGGCGTACGCGGTCGTGTCTTGCTCTGGCAGACCGTGACCCAAAATGACGATCGACGCATAGGGCCAGTTGCCCGTCGCCGTCTTGGCCGCGACACGGCGCAGCACCGCTGCGTTGTGCTTCGCGGCACGACGGCGTGCGACGTGCTCGAGGTCACAGGGAAAGAGCGGGTCCGGGCGATCGTGGAGCGCAATCGCGTCGAGACGATCGGCGAGATGGAGAAGCACCGTGCGATCGCTCGCCTCCGGGTACGCGCACCCACGTGGTGTTTCGGAGGGATGCGCGCCCGTGTTGTCGTAGACGACCGGCGTGAAGCAGGCGGCGATCGGGTCGGTCTCGGGAAAGGACGCGTGCGTCTCGGCGAAGCGGTCGCGAAGGAGGACCGCGCCCGTCCAATCGGAGCACAGCTTTTCCTTCGAGGGGGGAGGCGCGCTGCCGCCAAGCCGGCCGAAGCGGGCGTCCACGGCGCGATCGCCGGGCACCGGGTAGTGAACACCACAGGCGGCGGCACCGCACGCGAGCGCAATCACGAAGCCGGCAGTACGACGTCTCACGCGCGAAGGATCACCGCGCCTGGAACCACCTCGACGTCGATGGGCATGCCGCCGATGGGCTCACCGTCGCAGTCGAGAAGGAAGCGTTCGCGGGCCTCTTCGTTCTCGAGCTCGATCGAGATTTTCTTGCACGACCAGCTCTCGGTGCCGGGCTTGCCGAGGTGCGTGCCGGAATAAATGGAGCGCGCGGTCAGCGCGAACGCGAGCTTCGATGCGCCGCCGATCGACACGACGTGGAGGAGGCCATCGTCGACCTTGGCCATCGGGGCGACGCGCATGCCCGAGCCGAAATACTGACCGTTGCAGATTGCAATCATGTACGTGCGCACGCGGCGCTCGGTTGGCGCGTCGTCGGTCGTGGACGTGCAGCGGAGGCGCCCCTCGCGGCACTGCGCGAGCGCCTTCACCGAGGCGCCGAAATACGCCACGGTTCCACCGAGCGCGCGTGACGCGTCGGCCACGTGGCGGTCGACGAGGCCCCCCATGCCCGCCGAGAGGATGTTGACGAAGTAGCGCTCGCGCGTGGCGCCGGTGTCGTCCTTGTAACGGAGCTTGCCGATGTCGAGCTTGCGCTCACGGCCCGAAGCGATCGCGTCGAGGTAGCGATCGAGGCGGTGCTCGAGGTCGAGGGACTTGCGGAAGTCGCCGCCGGTCCCCTGCCCCACGATGCCGACGCGCGTGTGCTCGCCCCCGCCGGCTTCGAGCACGCCGTTGACGACCTCGTTGAACGTGCCATCGCCGCCGACCGCGATCACGAGGCCGCGACCCGCGAGCGTCGCCTCGCGCGAGAGCTCGATGGCGTGACCGGAGCGTTCGGTGAAGACGACGTCGGCGACGCCGAGCGCGTGCTCGATCGTGGCCTGCATCGAGCTGAAGATCTCGGCCGTCTTTCCGCCACCGGAGCGCGGGTTCACGACGAGGAGCGGACGTCCGTTCTTGGCGGTCACGAGAAGCTCGAGGTCGCGGAAGCCTCCGGCCACACGACGCCGCGCGCGCGGAGATCGTTGACGGTATCGGCGAGCGTGGAGACGGGATCGCGGGGCGTCCAACCGAGCACAGTTTCGGCGCGGGTGGCGTCGAGGTACCAATAGAACTGCGCCATATCGAGGCTCACGGGATCGACCGGCATCGAGACACCGAGGCGGGCGATGAGCTTCTCGATCGCCTGCGCGCCCACGCGTGCGAGCTCCGGCGCGCGCGGCATCGGAAGCCACGGAGCCTTGACGCCGGACACGCGCTCGAGGCGCGAGAAGAATTCGCGCACCGTCACGTTGCACGCCCCCACGAGGTAGCGCTCGCCGGGCTCACCCTTCTGCATGGCGAGCACGAGCGCGTGCGCGGCGTCGCGCGCGTCGACGTAGGAAAGGCCTCCCGGCGGCACGGCGGGGATCTTCTTCTCGAGGAAGAGGCGCACGTCTTCGGTCGACGAGCCGCGAACATCGCCGGGCCCGAGGAGGAGAGTCGGATTCACGCACACGACCTCGAAGCCAGGCACGTTGCGACCGAACGCGGCCCGCTCGGCGAAGAGCTTCGCGCGGTAGTAGGGCCAGCGCGAGATGAGCGCGATCGGTGTTTCGTCGTTCTCGTTCGCGATGTGATCCGGATC
>CAXSGV010000215.1:0-10632 GCA_964236615.1 uncultured Polyangiaceae bacterium | reverse complement strand
AGTGGTGGTGGGGTGAGGTCGAACCGACGTACGTGAGCCCGACGCCACCGCAACACGGCCCAGTGTACTTCGTCTCGTCGAACACCCATGCCATCGCGAATCTCGTCGGCGGCTACGCGCGCGCCAACACGCAAGCCATCCTCGACTACGCGCGCGACAAAGATCCCGATGGGCTTTCGGAAGCCATCGAGCGCGCGACCAGCGATGGTGTCGAGGCCGACGTCCTCCCGCTCGTCTACTATTTTCTCCGCGGCTTTCTACACGCCACTCCGGGAAAAGAGCGCATTCGCATGGTCCGCGAGTTCGAGAAAGAGGTCGGCGTCGTCCACATCTCGGAGCCCGGCCACATCGACGTCGACGCGCAGATCATCGAGCTCGCCAAGGTGGATCCCGACCTGATCGACCCGCGGCTTCGCGTAAACGGCATCGAGCTCCTCGCGAAGAGCGACGCGCGCATCGTCAACATCGACTACCCGCTCGGCATGGCCGCCTACCACTTGCTGTCGCGCCTCGGCCAAGGCGTCGGTGAGCTGCGCGGCGTCTACGTGATGGGCAAGGCTGCGACGCTCAACGGCCGCGTCGGCGACGTCTGCTTGAGCGGCACCGTCTACGACGAGCACACGCAGAACACGTTCCTCTTTCGCAACTGCTTCAGCGCGCGCGACGTTCGTCCGTTCCTCAAGCACGGGAGCGTGTTCGACAACCAGTCGGCGCTCACCGTCCGCAGTGCGTTCCTGCAAAACAAGCACTACATGAATGCGTTCTACCGCGACGGCTACACGGTGCTCGAGATGGAGGCCGGTCCCTTCCTTTCCGCGATCTACGAGCTCGTGAACCCGACGCGTGTACCGCAAAAAGAGATCGTCCACCTCAGCGCGTCGACGCCGTTCGATGTCGGCATCCTCCACTACGCCTCAGACACGCCGAACTCGCGGTGTCAGTCGCTTCTGTCGAAGAGCCTCAGCTACTTCGGCGTCGACAGCACGTACGCATCAGCCATTGCGATCGTGCGGCGCATTTTCGACCAAGAAGTGACGCGTCTCTCCCGTCGCGGTGCAGTCCCGACGGCGACCATGCCTCCCCCTGCTTGATTGCTGCTAAGTAGGGTGGCCATGCCCACCGCCACCAACAGCTTCGCCGCCGCCTCCGCCACCGCACCGCTCGCCGCGCACACGATTCAGCGGCGTGATCCGGGCCCCGACGATGTCGTGATCGACGTCCTCTTCTGCGGCGTCTGTCACTCCGACATCCACCAGGTTCGCAACGAGTGGGGCGGGTCGACGTACCCGATGGTGCCCGGCCACGAGATCATCGGACGCGTCATCAAGGTCGGCGCCAACGTGAAGAAGGTCGTCGTCGGTGACATGGCCGGCGTCGGCTGCATGGTCGCGTCCTGCGGCGAGTGCTCGTATTGCAAGGCCGGCACGGAGCAGCACTGCACGAAGGGCAGCGCGCCGACCTACAACGGGACGGAGATGGACCGGAAGACGCCGACCTACGGCGGCTACTCGACGCAGGTCGTCGTCACCGAGGGCTTCGCGCTCAAGATCCCCGCGGGCATGGATCCCGCTGCCGCCGCGCCGCTCTTGTGCGCAGGCATCACGATGTACTCACCGCTGCGCGCGTGGAACTGCAAGAAGGGCGACCGCGTCGGCGTCGTCGGCCTCGGCGGTCTCGGCCACATGGCGGTGAAGCTCGCGGTGTCGATGGGCGCCGAGGTCACGATGCTCTCGACCTCCGCCTCGAAGGAGGCCGACGCACGCCGCCTCGGCGCGACGTCGTTCGTGAACACGAAGGACGCGGGCAGCCTCGCGAAGCTCGCGGGCAGCTTCGAGCTCATCATCGACACGGTGTCGGCGCAGCACGACTACAACGCCTACCTCGCGATGCTGAAGCCGACCGGCACGATGGTCCTCGTCGGCGCGCCCCCGGAGCCCTCGTCCATCGCCTGCTTCTCGCTCATCGGGGGCAACAAGCGCCTCGTCGGCTCGATGATCGGCGGCATCCCCGAAACGCAGGAGATGCTCGAGCACTGCGCGAAGCACAAGATCGTCTCCGACATCGAGATGATCCCGATCCAGAAGATCAACGAAGCCTACGCGCGCATGCTCAAGAACGACGTGAAGTACCGCTTCGTGATCGATATCGCGTCGCTGAAGTAAGGAAGCCGGGCGGCGCTCAGCCTTCGTTGCGACGCACGTACTCGAAGTCGACGGGGCGCCCCTTGATGCCTTGCTTGGGGGCGGCGATCCAGTTCGCCATCTCCTTGGGATCCCAGATCGGCTTCTGCATCAGGCTCTGGATGAACGCCTTGTCGGCGTCCGTCGGGAGCCACGCGCCCTTCTTGGCTTCGAATTCGTCCTGCGAGAGGATGTGGCCGCTCGGGTCGGTTTTTACGCCGGCGTAGAGGCCGATCTGGCGGTGAAAGCGGCGGCTCGGCAAGGTCAGCGTGAACTCGATGCCGTGCGCGGCGATGGTGCGGTTCCACTTGTCGACGCCCCGCTGGCAGTCGGCCACGTAGTCATCGCGAAGCACCTCGTTCATCGCGTTGCGAAGCGGCACTTCTTGCTTCTTGAAGGCGCCGTTCTCGAGCGCGTCGAGTGAGTAAATGCCTTCGAGCGCCTTGTGGTCGTCGTACTGATCTTCCTTCGCGCGGCCCTTGAGGCCGGTGGCGAAGAACGAGGCCGCGTTCGACGAGATCTCGCCGCCGAACAGATCGAGCGAGAGCGAGTACCAGAGGTTCAAGTACCGCTGCATGGTCGGCAGATCGATGAGGCCGAGCTTGCGCACGGCTTCGACCGTCTCGGCCTTGTTCTCCTTCATCAGCTGGGCGGTGCGATCGAGCACGCGAAGGATGCCGGTCTCGCCCACGAACATGTGGTGCGCCTCTTCGGTCAACATGAAGCGCGTCGTGCGCGACAAGGGATCGAAGGCGCTCTCGGCGAGCGCAAGCAGCTGGAATTTGCCGTCGCGATCGGTGAAGAACGTGAACATGAAGAACGAGAGCCAGTCGGTGCAGGGCTCGTTGAAGGCGCCGAGGATGCGCGGCTTGTTCTCGTCACCGCTGCGGCGCTCGAGGAGGGCTTCCGCCTCTTCGCGTCCGTCGCGGCCGAAGTAGCTCTGGAGCAGGTAGACCATCGCCCAGAGGTGGCGACCCTCTTCCACGTTCACCTGAAAGAGGTTCCGCAGATCGTAGACGCTGGGGCACGAGTGCCCGAGGAGGCGCTGCTGCTCGACCGACGCGGGCTCGGTGTCGCCCTGCGTGACGATGAGGCGGCGGAGCGCGTTGCGGTGCTCGCCGGGGATCTGCTGCCACACGGGCTCGCCCATGTGATCGCCGAAGCCGATGGTGCGGTCCTTCACCGGATCGGCGAGGAAGATACCCCAGCGGTAGTCCGGCATCTTCACGTAGTCGAAGTTCGCCCACCCGTCCGGCTGCACGCTGATCGCGGTGCGCAGGTAGATGTCGTCCTCCATGAAGCCCATCGGCCCCATCTCCTTCCACCAGGAGATGAAGTTCGGCTGCCACGCTTCGAGCGCGCGCTGGAGCTTCTTGTCCTCGGAGAGGTTGACGTTGTTCGGGATCTTCGTGTCGTTGACGACGTTGCTCATCACGTTCTCCTGAAGTCGAACTCGGGTCGCTCGGGCTTGCCGTAAAGGGTGAGCGCGCCGCGCTCGCCGACCGCGTTCGGGCGCTGGAAAATCCAGTTCTGCCAGGCGGTGAGGCGCCCGAAGATCTTCGTCTCCATCGTTTCGGGGCCGCCCCAGCGGAGGCTCGCCTCCATGCCCGTCATGGCGTCGGGCGACATGCTGGCGCGCTCTTCGAAGGCGATGCGGATCTCGTCTTCCCAATCGAGATCGTCGGGCGCGAACGTCACGAGACCCGCCTTGTTTGCCGCTGCCGTGTCCATCGGACCCGAGGTCTCGAGCACGCGACCCACGCGATCCGGCTCGGCGAGGAACCGCGACTGCAAGCGCGTGAGACCGTTCCCCATCGGGAAGATGCCGCCGTTGGCCGCCGACGCGGTGAGCGACACGCCGTCGTCGTCCAGCATGTAGATGCGGTCCGACGCGAGCGCGAGCTCGAGCAGCGTGCCGGCAAAGCAGGAGCCCGGCTCGACCAACGCGAAGAAGCTCTTGGCCGACATGTCGAGGCGCTTGAGCACGCGCTTCACGAAGAGCGTGACCTCGTGCACGAGACCGTCGCTCTGGTTCTCGGTGAGCAGCTTGTCGCCCGCGAGCACGAGGCTCGCGTCGCCTTGCGTGTGCAGCGAGACCACGCCAACGTCGCTCTGGTTGAAGCGAAGATCGAGGAGCGCGTCGTCGAGCTCGCGGAAGGCGCGAAGGATCCACGCCGACGCGCCCGCCTTCGCGAGCTCGGCCGGTGTCGTGGGCTCACCCGCGCCGGGGCCGCGCATCGTGAGGGTCGCCTTGCGCGCAGCGCGATCGATCGCGACCGACACGTACTTGTATTCTGCACCATCGGAGGTGCGCTTGACCTCGAGGGGGCCGAAGGGCACCGGAGGAAACGCCTTTCGCTTCGAGCGCGCGACCATCGCCTCGAGGCGCTTCTTCACGACACCGTCGAACTGGGCCTTGCCGGGCGCTTCGTCGACGAGACGCCACTCGACCGCGCGCTTGCCGCGAACGCCTTCCGCAACGGTCGAAAAGACGTCGGCCAGATCGCGGCGGATCTTGCGCTTGTCGACGAGGCGCGTGAGGCCGCCCGTGCCGGGGAGCACGCCGAGCAGCGGGGCTTCGGGCAGGCTGACTGCGCTCGAGCCGTCCTCTTGAAGAACGATCTCGTCGCATGCGATCGCGAGCTCGTAGCCGCCGCCCGACGCGGTGCCGGCGAGCGCGGCCAGGCTGAAGATCCCCGACTCGGCGCTCATCTCTTCGAGCCAGAGGCGCGTCTCGTTCGTGAACTTGCAGAAGTTGACCTTGAACGCGTGGGTCGAGCTGCCGAGCATGTAGATGTTCGCGCCGGAGCAGAAGATCCGGTCCTTGCCGCTCGCGAACACGATCGCCTTCACGTCGGGGTGCTCGAAGCGAATGCGCTGGAGCGCATCGGCGAGCTCGATGTCGACCCCGAGATCGTACGAGTTGAGCTTGAGCGGGTAGCCGGGGCGCAGGCCGCCATCCTCCTGGATGTCCATCACCAGGCGCGCGACGGAGCCGCCGTGCTCTTTGGGGAGCTCGATACGCCAGTGGCGGTAGCGATCGGGATGCGTCTCGAAGCGAACGGGCTCGGCGGGCGCGCCTGCGTGGTGGTCTCCCATGGCGATTCGGAAGTTACCCCGAGACACTCTCGCGTTCAAGTACTATAGTGCAGTCCCGAATCGAGACATGCACTATACCGCCGTTTCAGATCCGCGCCGCGACGCGCGCAGGCGAGGCCTTCTTCAAGGGCTCGCCGCGGCCGTCCGCGCCCAACGCGCCGAGCGCGGGCTCACGCGCAAGGCGCTCGCGCAGAGCGCGCACGTGAGCGAGCGCTTCCTCGCCGAGCTCGAGAGTGGCGAGGGGAACATCTCGGTCGTGCGCCTGCAGGAGATCGCCGAAGCGCTCGACACCACCGCAGCCGCGCTGCTCGCACGCGCCGCGACCACCGAGCCTGCGCGCGCACCTGGCGTCATTGCGCTGCTCGGCCTTCGCGGCGCGGGCAAGACAAGCATTGGCCAGCGGGTCGCTCGTCGGCTCGGTGTTCCGTTCGTCGAGCTCGACGCGCTGGTCGCGGCGGAAGCCGGCATGAGCCTGGCGACGATCTTCGAGCTTCACGGCGAGCAGTACTTTCGCCGCGTCGAGCGGGAAGCTCTCGTGCGCTTTTTGGACACCACGCCGTCGGCGGTCCTCGCCACGAGTGGCTCGCTCGTCACCGATGCGTCGACGTTCGCGCTCTTGCGGCGGCGCGCGACCACGGTGTGGCTCAAGGCGCGCGCGAAGGATCACTGGGACCGCGTGGTGCTGCAAGGCGACGGTCGCCCCATGCAAGATCGCGAGAACGCAATGAACGAGCTCAAGGCTCTGCTCGCCGCGCGAAAGCCCCTTTACGCGCGCGCCGAGCACGTGCTCGATACGAGCGCAGTGTCGCTCGACGACGCGGTCGAGCGGGTGGTCGTTCAGACCGGCCGACCAGAGAAGACCCAGTCCAACCATAGAGAGAAGAGATCATGACGACCGAGCTCGAGAGCTTCGTTCAGGGCAAGTGGGTCAAGGGCACGGGCAAGGCCGTCACGCTCGTGAACCCGGCGAACGGGGAGGCCGTCGCGACGAGCTCCACCGCCGGAATCGACTTCGCTCGGACGCTCGCCTTTGCGCGTGACGTCGGCGGGCCGGCGCTCCGCAAGAGCAGCTTCGCCGAGCGCGGCGCCATGCTGCGCGCCATGTCGCGCGCCATCCATGCGCACCGTGACGAGCTCATTCAGCTCGCGATCGTCAACGCCGGCAACACGCGCAGCGACGCCAAGTTCGACATCGATGGCGCGTCGGGCACGCTGGCGGCCTACGCCGACCTCGCCACGACGCTCGGCGACGGCCCGCTTCTCACCGACGGCGATGGCGTGCAGCTCGGTCGCAGCCCTCGCCTCTTCGGCGCCCACATCCTCGTGCCACGCGAGGGGGTCGCGATCCACATCAACGCGTTCAACTTCCCGGCGTGGGGCTTTGCCGAGAAGGCCGCAGTGGCTCTTCTTGCCGGCATGCCCGTGATCACGAAGCCGGCGACGAGCACGGCGCTCACGGCGTGGCGCATCTTCAAGCTTCTCGACGCCGAAAAGATCCTTCCCGAAGGCGCGCTCTCGTTCATTGCAGGCTCGAGCGGTGATCTGCTCGACCACGTCGGTGGACAGGACGTCCTCGCCTTCACCGGCTCCGGTGCGACCGGCACGATGCTGCGCGGTGGCAAGTCGGCGCTGGCCAACAGCGTGCGCGTGAACGTCGAGGCCGACAGCTTGAATGCGGCAGTGCTCGGCCCGGATGTCGACGACACGAGCGACCTGATGAACCTCTTCATCGGCGACGTCGTGCGCGACATGACGCAGAAGGCCGGCCAGAAGTGCACGGCGATCCGCCGCGTCTATGTTCCGCGCGAGAAGGTCGACGTCGTGCTCGAGCGCATCGCCGAGCGCCTCGCCGCCGTGAAGACCGGCGACCCCGCGCGCGAAGAGACGACGATGGGCCCACTCGCAACCGAGCAGCAGCTGAAGGACGTGCGCGATGGCATCGCCAAGCTCGCAACCACGGCGCGCTTTGCCTTCGGCAGCGCCGATCGCCTCGGCGACCAGGGGTTCTTCGTTGGCCCCGTGCTTCTCCACGCCGACAAGCCCGACACGAAGGACGCAATTCACTCACACGAGGTCTTCGGGCCGGTCTCCACCGTGATGCCTTACGACGGCACCGCGAACGAGGCGGTGCGTCTCGTCGCCGGTGGCGGCGGTGGTCTCGTCTCGAGCGTCTACTCCGATGACAAAGAGTACGTACGTGCCGCCGTGCTGGGCATCGCCCCCTTCCACGGCCGCGTGACGATCGGCTCGTCGAAGATCGCCTCGCAAGCGATCCCGCCGGGCACCGTCATGCCGCAGCTCGTGCACGGCGGACCTGGTCGCGCCGGTTCGGGCGAGGAGCTCGGCGGCCGGCGTGGGCTCTCGTTCTACATGCAACGCGTCGCGCTTCAGGGCGACCGCGCGTTGCTCGACGCCATCACGGGCGCGTCGAGCAAGCGCGACTAGATCTTCAGTTCGTCTTCTTGGTTTCGTCCGCCTTCGCAGCGGGCTTGCCGTGGCCTTCTTCGAAGACCTTCGACGCTGCGTCGAACGCGGTCTTGAGATCGCCCCAGCTCTTCTCGAATCCTTCGCGGAGCTTGCCCCAGGCCTCGTCGGTCGAGCCGGCGATCTCCGTGAGGCGCTCGCGCGCGTGCTCGAGACGGGTCTGAACTTGCTCGAGCTGCGGCTTCACCTTCGCTTGCGCGGTGGCCTCGGCCTTCGAAGCCTGCTCCTTCAGGGCGTCGACCTTCGAGCCCCACTCACCGAGCTCGACCTTGAAGCGATCGTGAAACGTCTGCCGTGTGTCCATGGTCCGTATCTCCTCTTTCGTAAGTGACGCGAATACGCACCGGTATCGATGCGAACCGCGCCAGCGCCGTTGCGCAGCGCGTAAAGCGCAAGCTCATCAATTGCGATTCGCGCGGAATTCGCGACGTTTACAGCGAGATGGCCACGCATCCCCTCCCCGCTTCGATGCGACGGCGCACGCCGCCGCGGGGAATCGTGAAGAGCGCGCGCCCTTTGATCCTTTGCGTCGAGGACTGCGCCGACAGCCGCGCGCTCTACGCCGCGTTCCTCACGCGCGCGGGCTTTCGCGTTGCCGAAGCAGCCGACGGACAAGATGGGCTCGAGCGCGCGAAGGAGCTTCGTCCCGATCTCGTCGTGCTCGACATCTCGCTGCCGATTCTCGATGGCCACGAAGTCCTCGCCGCGATGCGGGCCGATGCGAGCCTCGCCGTCACCCCGGTCATCGTCGTGACGGGCCAAGCTTTCCCAGGCCACTGGCGCGAGTCGATTGATCGCGGTTGCGACACTTACCTCACGAAGCCGTGCCCGCTCGGCGACCTCCTCGCGGCCGTGTTGAAGGTGATCAGCTCGAGGCGGGCGGCCACCCTAGACGGACACTGAACATCCGTATAGATCGTCGAGGGTGGGCCTCTTCGCCATTCACGCTCTTCACCACCGTGCTCGCTGCGATCGCTGCGGCATGACGTCCTCGGTTCATTGCTCGGAGTCGGTTGCGCAAGCGCGGGCCGACGCCGCCGATCACTTGCGTGCATCCGGCTGGAAGCACGAGGTTCCGCCGCGTGAGCCCGCCCGCGAGTGGGTCGAGCTCCAAGGCGCGGGGCTGTGGGTTTGTCCTGGATGCCAGGCCCAGCCGAGGCGCTCTTAGGGGTGGTTTCATGCTACACCGCGAGACATGCGTTGCCTCATCGTCTTGGCCTCGGTTGCCTCGCTGGGCGCGCTCGCTCTGTGTGGGTGTGGCTCGTCCCAACCCGCAAAGGATCCGGCGGAAGTGAAAGCGGCCGACGAGCCCCCGCCGAAATGGGACACGTCGTCCGAGTCCGCGGACCTCGCGAAGCATCCAAAATTTTCCGGCGGAAAGTCGTCCGCGCCCGACACGTCGAACGAGCCTTCGGCCGCACCGCCCGCTCCGCGCTCGCCTGCGCAGCAAGAGCGCAAGGACAGCGAGTACGACAAGGAAGCCACCGAGGTCGTCCTGAAGCGCGCAGCGCGGCAAGTGAAAGACAACTGCGGCGCCGCCAAGGACGAAGACGGCAAAGCGCCTGGCCCTTGGGGCAAGACCTCGGTGACCATCAACCTCGGTCATGGTGGAAGGTCGAAGGGGGCCACTGTCTCGCCGCCCTACGACAGCAAGCCCGCTGGTAGGTGCATTGTGCAAGCGTTTTCGAACCTCACGTACCCGCCGTGGCGCGGTGCGGACGCGAACGTCGACTGGGAAGTGGAGCTCGTCCAGCCGAAGTGACGGAAGAAGTGACGGACACACCGGTGGCGGCGCCGAAGGACGGCGAGAAGCCCGCGAACGGTTCGAAGAAGGATCCGTTCGGCTGGGTCGGTCACACGATCGACACCAAGTACGCCGTCGAAGAGGTGGTCGGCGAGGGCGGCTTCGGCGTCGTCTACAAGGCGCGTCACAAGGGCTTCGCCGAGACCGTCGCGATCAAATGCCTCAAGGTCCCGAAGGGCCTGAAGCGCGACGAACGCGATGCGTTCCTCGAGACGTTTCTCGCCGAAGGGCGCCTGCTCCATCAGGTCTCGCGCGCGACCTCGGATGTCGTGCAAGCGCTCGACGTCGGCGACGCCACCTCCCCCAACGCGATCTGGAGCCCGTACATCGTCATGGAGTGGCTCGACGGGATCCCGCTCTCGCGTGATCTCCGTGACCGCGCCCGCGCCGGCAAAGGCGGTCGCCCCTTCCTCGAAGCGCTCGCGCTCCTCGAGCCGGCCGCCCGCGCGCTCGCCGCCGCGCACGAGCAAGGCGTCGCGCACCGCGACGTGAAGCCGTCGAACCTGTTCCTCGCCGAGGTCGCGGGTCGCGCAACGCTCAAGGTCGTGGACTTCGGCATCGCCAAGGTGCTGACGGACTCACAGACCGCAGCGCTTGCGACGACGGCCAGCAACGACGACGTGCTCGGCGCGTTCACGCCGCGCTACGCAGCGCCCGAGCAATTCAGCCGGCGCTACGGCGCGACGGGGCCTTGGACCGACGTCTTCGCGCTCGCTCTCGTGCTGGTCGAGGTCGTCACGAACAGGAGCGCGCTCGAAGGCGACGACGCTCCACAGTTCTACATCTCGGCGAGCGACATGCTGCACCGGCCCACGCTTCGCGCGAAGGGCATCGAGACATCGGACGATATCGAGCAGGTCCTCTTGCGCGCGCTCGCGGTCGATCCGAAGCGTCGTTACCCGTCGGTCGGCGAGTTCTGGGACGCGCTGATGGCGACCGTGCCCGAGGCGTACGCTCGGCCGAAGACGATTCGCCCGCAGTCGAACGTCTCGCAGCTCCCGCCTGCACCCGAAGAGCGCAGCGCTGACGCCGATCCGTCGACGATGAACGGCTCGACGATGAGCT
>CAXSGV010000214.1:8971-10684 GCA_964236615.1 uncultured Polyangiaceae bacterium | reverse complement strand
TTCCGAAGAGCACGACGTCGCGCCGGGAACCGTCGCGCTCGTGAAGGCAGGGGCCATTCCGACGACCTCGAGCGGAAAGATTCGCCGCGGTGAGTGCCGTCGCCTTTGGGAAGACGGCGCTGCGCTCGCCCTGCTCTGGAGAACGCCGCGGGGCGAGGTGTCACTCGAGAGCGCGAGCTCCGTCCTCGATCCTCGCGACGCCATCGCGAGGATCCTACGCGCCCCGCCGAGCGCGCTGCGGCCGGAGACGTTGCTCTCGCACCTCGGGCTCGACTCCCTCTCGGCGGTGGAAATCCAGGCGGTGATGCGCGCGAGCGGCGCGGACGTTCCCCTCGAACGGCTGTTGTCGGGCATCACTTGGGGCGAGCTTGCGTTGCGGCTCGCGACGGCCGAAGCCGAAACGCGCGACGTCGAGAGCCCGGCCGGGTCTAGCGCGTCGTCGCCGATCGATCTCACGCGGGATGCCGCCGCCTCGACGCTCGAGGCAGCGAGCGTCACCGCCTCGCTCCTCACGCCCACGTCGACGGCGCAGCACCTCGTTCTCGGGGGTCGGGTGGTCTCTGGCCGGCCGCTCGACATGGACGCCTTGCGTCGCGCGATGTCGGTGCTTCGGCGACGCCACGACGCGCTGCGCACCACTTTTGCCGAGGTGAACGGCCGCGTCGTGAGGCGCGTGGGTGACGTATCACCGTCCGTCATCGACGCGCGCGCACCGAGTGGCTTGCTCGACGCCGCGCGCGCGCACGCGTTCGCGCCGTTCGATCTGGAGCGCGGCCCTCTCCTCCGCGTCGTCGTTCTATCGAGCACGGAGGGGGAAGCGCTCGTCATCGCGGCACATCACGCGATCGCCGATCTCGTTGCGCTCGACGTCCTCGCGCGCGAGCTCGGTGCACTCTACACATGCTTCGCGGCTTCCGAAGATGCGCCGGCGCTGTCACGTGTCGAACGGCAAGCCAGCGACGTTGCGTCCGCGGACGCGTCGCCCGCCCCTACGCTGGCCGCCGAACGCGAGACGCGCGGCGACCGGTGGCTCGCGCGGCTCGCACTGCCGCTCCCGGTGCTCGAGCTTCCGCGCGTCGGGCCGCGCCGCCGGGCACCACTGCGGCCGGCCGGGCTCGCGCGCTTCACGCTTGCACGAAACATCGCAGCGGCTGTCGAAGCGCTCGCGCGAACGTCACAGAGCTCGGTGTTCACCGTGCTTCTGGGCGCGTGGCAGGCGACGCTCGCTCTCTGGTCGGATGCGGGCGAGGTGATGGTCGGATGCGAGGCGTCGGCGCGCTCGCGTCCCTCGTTCGCGAACGTCGTGGGCGCCCTTGCGAACCCGCTTCCGATCCGTGCGACCGTCGACCGACGTGCTTCGTTCGCGACGCACATCGCGCGTCTTCGAGAGCTCGTCTGGAGCGCGCTCGAGGATCAAGAGCACCCGTTTCCCGACGTCGTACGCCGCCTCGTGCGTGCCGGCGCGCGCTTCGACGACGCGACGCCCCCTGTGTTCCAGGCGGTCTTCAACTTTTACCGCGATCGGAACGTGGCCGGCCTCGCGGCGGCCGCGCTCGCGCTCGAGGGCCGGGAGCTCGAGCTCGGTGCGCTGACGTTGCGTACCTTTGCTCTCGCGCCGCAGCACGCGCACTCCGAGATCGCGCTGCTGATCGCGCCGGGCGAGGGGACCTTCGACGGCGCGCTACTCTACGATACAGACCTCTTCGACCCCGC
>CAXSGV010000214.1:4193-8961 GCA_964236615.1 uncultured Polyangiaceae bacterium | reverse complement strand
GAGCGCATCGCCGACGACTTCGCGGCGATCACGACGCTGGTCACGGCCGACGCGTCCCGCGGTCTCGGTGACGTGCTCGGCGAGATCGGGTCGCGTAGGACGCTGGTTCACGTCGCAGCCAACTTCACCGTCGAGCCTATCGCACCGTCGCTCCGCGGTTGGCTCGATCGCGCTGGGCTCCCTTCCTCGGTGACGTTCGCGCCGTACGACGCGCTCTTTTCCTCGGTCCACGATCCGCGGTCGGCCTTGCGGAAAAACCGGGACGTGAACGTGCTGGTCGTTCGCCCCGAGGCGCTGGCGCGCGCGACGAACGGCGGCCGCGACGCGGCGCTCGCGGAGAACGCAGCGGCGCTCCTCGACGGGCTTTCTGCGTGGGGAGCATCGTCTCCGCCGGCTTCGTTGCTCGCCGTTTTGCCGGTCGAGGACGATGCCGACCTCGCCGCCCACGCCGCGAAGCGCGCCTTGCTCGCGTTCGCCGCAGAGACGCCTTGGCTTACCGCACTGGATCTCGCGGGTGCCGTTCAGCGCTACGCGGTCGGAGCTGCGTTCGATCACGAAGCGCGCCTGCTCGGCGACGCGCCGCTGTCGGAGGCGATGGCCGCGGCCTCGGGTGCCGCCATTGCCCGCGCCATTCGTGGGCTTCGGGTCCCTCCACGCAAGGTGATCGTCGTCGACTGCGACGGCACTCTGTGGGGCGGCGTCTGCGGCGAGGATGGTCCCCACGGCGTGCGAACCGACGGCCCGTACGCCGCGCTCCAGCGGCTGCTCCTAGGGCAGCAGCAGGCCGGCGTGCTCCTGGCGATCGCGAGCAAGAACGCGCTTCGCGACGTCGAAGCTGTCTTCGAAGCGCGACCCGAAATGACGCTGCGCCGCGAGCATTTCGTCGCGATGCGTGTCGGCTGGGACCCGAAGCCCGAGGGCGTGAAGAGCCTCGCTAGCGAGCTCGGCTTCGCGCTCGATGCGTTCGTGTTCGTGGATGACAATCCGGTCGAGTGCGCTGCGATGCGCGCGGCGTGCCCCGACGTTCTCGTCGTCGAGCTTCCGCCACACCCCGACGACATCGAAGGCGCGCTCGACGCCGTTTGGGATTTCGATCCGCGTCCGGTTACGGTCGAGGACCGCCACCGCACGACGCTCTACCGCGACGAGCGGGCGCGTGAAGCCGCACGCAGCACGACGTCGGTGGCGACCTTCCTCGCCGAGCTCGGGCTCGTTGTCGACATGGAGCGCGCGACACCGGCGGATGTGGAGCGCGCCGCGCAGCTCACACTCCGCACCAACCAGTTCAACACGACGACGCGCCGAATGACGACGGCAGAGGTCGCGTCGCAGCCCGACGCGTGGGTCGTGCGCGCACGCGATCGCTTCGGCGACTACGGGCTCGTCGGCCTCGCGTGCCTCGAAGCGGGGAAGGGGGAGCCCGGCGCGCTCGACGTTCCTGTCCTTCTTCTGAGCTGTCGCGCGCTCGGCCGCGGCGTCGAAGGTCACGTCCTCCGGCGGATCGGTGCGCTCGCCGTCGAGCGCGGCGCAGAGTCCGTGCGCTTTCCCTATAACCGCACCCCACGTAACGAGCCGGCCATGCGGTTCCTCGTTGCTGCCTCGAACGGCGCGGTGGCTGCGGACGCACCGTCGGGCCTCGTCGTCTTGTCGACCTCCGCGATCGAGGAGGCCGTCGCACGGACCGTTCCGAGCGCGATAGGGGCAGGCCCCACGATTCCCCCGCCTCCGATGGCGGCGACGACGACGGACCGCTCGCCGCAAAGCGCATTGTTGCGCGCCGCGCAGCGTCTGCTGGCGCCCGCCCGCGAGCTCCGTCGCGCGAGCGCCATGGTGCGTGCCTTTCGCGGACCGACCCAGGCGCGGCGTCAGGATCCGCACCGCCGTCCGCTCGACGCCACCGAAGCGCTGATCGCGGCGGCGTGGGAAGAGGTCGTCGCGATCGCGGGCGTGCATGCCGACGATGACTTCTTCGCGCTCGGCGGGACGTCGCTCCAGGCGCTCGCCGTGGCCGCGCGGCTCCGGAGATCGCTTCAGGTCGCGCTCGAGATCGCGCACCTCTTCGAGCATCCCGTCCTCTCGGAGCTCGCGCGCTTCGCGGGCACGCTTCCGAAGCTCGCGCCCGCAGGCGGCGAAGTCGCAGCGGCGCGCGACGAGCTGCGCGCCTCGCGTGCGGAGCGGCGGCTGTGGCTTCTTCACGAGCTCGATCCAGCGGACGCCGCGTACCACGTGCCGCTCGCGGCACGGCTCCATGGCCCGCTCGACACGCGCGCGTGGCGCCGCGCCTTCGACGCGCTCGTCGCGTCGCACGACGCCCTGCGCGCACGGTTCGTCGAGCGCGACGGCGAGCCCACGCTGGCGATCGACGCGCCGGCGGCGGTGCTCGATGTCGTCCATCTCGATTCGGCAGAATTGACGCGGTGGCTCGACCGGCACGCACGCGAGCCGTTCGATCTGGGCCTAGGCCCACTCGTGCGCGCGGCCTTGGTCGTCCTCGGACCCGAAGAGCACGTGCTGTCGCTCGTGCTCCACCACACCATCGCCGATGCCGCGTCGCTCGGAATTCTCATTCGCGATCTCGCGGCTGTCGTCAGGAGTGAAGCCAAAGGCGAGGCCGTGCCGTCGTTCGGATCGGATCTGGCTCTCGGGCGTGCGGCGGAGCCCGAAGCCGCAAGCCCGGCGCGGCTCGAGGCCGTCCGCAAGCGACTCCTCGCGGTCGCCCCCCTCGAGCTGCCGTTCACGACCACGGTGCGGAGCGGCAGCGCGAAAGGCGCTCGCGTCGCGCGACCGCTGTCGCGGGCGCTTTCGACGGAGTTGCGCGAGCTGGCGCGAGCGAGTGGAACGACGACCTTCACCGTGGTGCTCGCTGCATTCGCGGCCGTTCTCGCGCGGCTCTCCAACCGCGAGGACATCGCGATCGGCACGCCGGTGTCGCGCCGCGGCGATCCGCGAGTCGCAAACGCGATCGGTCTCTTTTTGAACACGGTCGTCGTTCGCCTTCGCGTCAATCTGCAAGGTGACGCCGCCGAGCTGGTCGAGGCGGCGCGAAAGGCCGCCGCCGCGGCCTATGGCGAGAGCGACGTACCTTTCGAGCAGGTCGTTGCTGCCGTCGATGCGCCGCGAGACACGACGTCGACGCCGATCTTCCAAGTCATGATTGTCGAGCAGCCCGCGGCGACGACGCTCGTGCCGCCCGGCCTTCTTTCGCCGCTCGTAGTCGACGTGGTGCCGGTTCATGCGGGCGGCGCGCAGTTCGATCTGACGCTCGCCGTGAGCACGCGAGACATCGGCGACATCGAGCTTGCGCTCGAGCATCGCGTCGACCGCGTGTCGCCCGCGGATGCATACGGCCTCCTCGTCGCGCTCGAGGAGGTCGCTTCTGCGATCGTTCGCGACAAGACACTCGCGGTCGCCGAGCTACCGCTCGTTCGCGGCGAGGATCGCCGCCGCCTCACGACGGAATGGGCGGGCGCAAGCCGCCCGTACTTGCTCGACGAGAACATCGCGGCCGCATTCGAGCGACACGTCGACGAGCACCCGGGCGCGACGGCCGTGGTCGACGACAGTGGCGCGCTCACCTACGCGGAGCTCGACGCGCGTGCCAACGCGGTCGCGCACGCGCTCCTCGAGCGGGGCGTCGTTCGTGGTCAGACGATCGGCGTTGCGCTCGATCGATCGCGGGACCTCCTGGTTGGCTTGCTCGGCATCCTCAAGGCGGGCGCGGCCTACGTGCCCCTCGAGCCCGAGCTGCCGCCGGCGCGGCTCACGTTCATGGCGGAGGACGCCCGCGTCGCTCTCGTTCTCGTCGCGAAGGACGACTACCTCTGGGGCGCGAAGGCCCTCGATCTGCGAGCGCTCGCCTCTTCGGTGGCGCGGCCGGCGGTCATGGTGCGCGGCGACGACCTCGCCTACGTGCTCTACACGTCGGGCTCCACGGGAAAGCCGAAAGGCGTCGAGATCGAGCACCGCGCCATCATCAACCGGCTCGCGTGGCAGCACGAGACGCTCGGTCTCGCGCGGGACGAAGCCATCCTGCAGAAGACCCCCTACGGCTTCGACGTCTCCGTATGGGAGCTGTTCTGGGCGCTGAGGGAAGGCGGCCGTCTCGTGGTCGCGCGGCCCGGTGGGCACCGGGATCCGGAGTACCTCGTGGGGCTCGTGCGTCGCCATGCGGTGACGACCATTCACTTCGTGCCCTCGATGCTGCCTGCGTTTCTCGAGGCGGATGGCGTCCGCGATCTCCCCTCGTTGCGTCGCGTGCTCTGCTCTGGCGAAGCGCTGACGCCGGCGCACGTGGCCTTTTTCCGTGAACGCCTGCCGAACGTCGAGCTCCACAACCTATACGGTCCGACCGAGGCGGCCGTCGACGTGACCCATTGGAAGATCCCCGCGGGCGACGTCGTGAACGTCCCAATCGGCCGCCCGATTGCGAACACGCGCGCGTACGTCGTCGATGCGCGGGGTGCGCTGCTCCCCGTGGGCGCCGCGGGCGAGCTTTGGGTCGCGGGCGTCCAGGTCGCGCGCGGTTACGCAAACGACGAGCAGCGCACGCTCGAGCGCTTCGTACCCGATCCCCTCGTGACGGGCGCGCGCGCTTACCGCACGGGCGACCGGGCGCGCTACCTGACCGACGGAGCCATCGAGCTCCTCGGCCGTCTCGACGATCAAGTGAAGATCCGCGGACACCGCGTCGAGCTTGGCGAAATCGAGGCTGCGCTTCGGATGCATCCAGCAGTAGAGGCGGCTGCGGTGGCGCTGCGCACGATGGCAC
>CAXSGV010000214.1:0-4183 GCA_964236615.1 uncultured Polyangiaceae bacterium | reverse complement strand
AGCTCATTGCGTGGGTCGTGCTGCGCGACTCCACGTCACGCGCGTCCATCGCCGAGGATCTACGCGCCCACCTGAGGACGTCGCTCGCCGACGTCATGATTCCGTCGTCGTTCGTCGTGCTCGAGGCGATGCCGCTCGGCACCACCGGGAAGACCGATCGCGCCGCGCTGCCCGATCCCGTCGCCGCGGCGAGCCGCGCCTCCGAGGGCGAAGCTCTCACGACCGACGCGGAGCACGAGCTCGCCGAAGTGTGGTCGAGCGTTCTCGGCGGCGGAGCGTTTCGCGCCACGGACGACTTCTTCGCGCTCGGTGGAGACTCGATCCTCGCGTTGAAGGTCGTGTCGCGCCTTCGCGCGCGTGGTCTACACGTCGCAGCGCGCGACATCTTCG
This sequence comes from uncultured Polyangiaceae bacterium, assembly GCA_964236615.1. GTDB lineage: Bacteria > Myxococcota_A > Polyangia > Polyangiales > Polyangiaceae > CAXSGV01. The sequence continues at coordinate 3,793 of CAXSGV010000214.1, read as the reverse complement.
AGCAACCCCGCCTGCGCGATCTCGCGGCGCGCGCTTCACGCGAGCGCGGTGGCGTGGTGAAGGTCGTGGCGTCGAACGACGCCGATGCCCCGCTCTTGCCGATGCAAGCGTGGTTCTTTGCGACGCAAGCCAAGGTGCCTGCCGCGGCCAAAGACGGGTTCCTCCAGTCGGTGCGCCTCACGGCGGATCGCGCTCTCGACCCCGACGTCTTGCGCGCCGCGCTCGACGCCGTCGTCCGCGCGCATCCCGCGCTGCGCACGCGGTTCGGAGACACGGCGAGCGGGGTGACGCAGTCGGAAGGGCCGCCCAGTTTCGTCTTTTCGACGGCGCCCTACTCCGACGCGCGCGCAGCGGCATCGGTTCGCGTCGACGGTCCGTTGTTCGCCGCGGTGTGGTCGCCGCACCCGCATGGCGGCGAGCTGCTCCTCGTTGCGCATCACGTCGCGGTCGACGCCGTGTCGTGGCGCATCCTTTTGGACGATTTGGTTGTCGCCTACGACGCGCTCGTCGTCGGATCTGCCGCGTCTTTCCCTGCCGCGGTCACCGCGTTCGCGTGGGCGCGCGGTCTTGCGACCTGGGCATCCACGCCGGCAGCGGCGACGCTCGCAACGTCGTGGACATCGTGGCTCGCGGCGTACCCGACGGCTGCGCGGATCGACTTCGAGAATGCCATCGCCAGCGAGACGCACGAGATGCGGCTCGACGCGGAGGCCACTGCGCTTCTACGCGGCACGGCGCGCGCGCTCGCTGCAGACGCCGAGACGCTCATCGTTGCCGCGCTGACGTATGCGCTTCGGCCCGACGGTGGCGCGCTCGTGTGCGACGTCGAACGTCACGGTCGGGACAGCGAGCTCGCGGACGGCGTCGACCTCTTGCGAACCGTCGGGTGGCTGACGGCATTGTTTCCGATCGCGATCGATGCGGGCCCGACTTCCGTGCTCGCACGCGTCGAGAAAACGCGCGCCGCGTTTGCGCGGGTGGGTCCAACGGCGGTGGGTTACGGCGCGCTCGCTGCGCATGCGGGCGCCGCGGTTCGAGAGCGACTCGAAGCGCTTGCGCCGCGCCAGGTCGTCATCAATTACCTGGGTGAAGTCGACGCGCGCGCTTCGGGACCGTTTCGCATTTCCGCTGCGGGCAGCCCGTACGATCGGCACCCGGACCTCGCACGAACGCACGAGCTCGAGGTCGTCGTGCGGGTCGAACGCGGCGAGCTGGTGGCCTCGTGGCGCTTCCCGCGCACGGCCAGAAACCACGACGTCGTCGTTGCGCTCGCAGCGCGCTTTCTCTCGGGGCTGCGTGAGATGGCCGCCGAGTCGGTTCTCTCTCTACCGGCGCTCGCTAGCGAGGACGTTCATCCCCTGTCGCACGTCCAGCGCGGAATCCTGTTCGAGGCGGCACGCGCAGCGCGATCGTCGGTCTATGTCGAGCAGCTTGCCGTCGACATTCGCGGGCCGATCGACGCGTCGCGGCTCGCGCGCGCTTGGGACGTCGTCGCCGAGCGTCACCCGGCACTTCGAACGGTGTTCGCGGGCGAGCTAGCCATCGTCGTACCCCTTGCCGCACTCGCGGCGGATCGCTTTCAGGCGATGAGCGCGCCCGAGGTAGGTGCTCTCGACGCATGGCTCGAAGGAGATCGCGCGCGCGGCTTCGACATGAATCGTGCGCCGCTCTTTCGGGTCACGTTTCTCGAGGGGGAGGGCGTCGGCACGATGGTGCTCACGCACCACCACGCGATCCTCGACGGGTGGTGCCTGCCGATCCTCCTGCGCGATGTCCATCGTGCCTATGCGGGGGTGGCGCTGGGGCCGGCGCCGCGGCCGTACCGCGACTTCGTGACTTGGTTGCTTCACCGCGACACGAGCGAGGCTCGCTCGTATTGGACGAATCGGCTGCGGGCGATCGAGCGTCCCACACCGCTCTTGCGCGACCGCGGTGCCACGACGACGTCGAGCGAGCACGCGCGGGGTCGGCTCGTTCGCGCGCTCGACCCTGCGGTGATGGCGCGCGTGCGTGACGTCGCGCGCGCCGCGGAAGTGACGCCGAGCACTTTGTTCCTCGCAGCGTATGCGCTTCTCCTCGCGCGAATGAGCAGCGAGTCGCGCGTCGTCTTCGGCATCACGGTGCACGGCCGGCCCACCGAGCTTCCGGGCTCCGAGGAGATGGTCGGCGTCTTGATTCGGACGTTGCCCTTCGTCGCGGACGTGGCGACTGGGAGTCCCACGACCTCCGCGTGGTTGCGCGAGCTCCAGCGCGATCTCGTAGCCGATCAGACCAACGGTCACGTCGCCCTCGCGGACATCTTTGGCGCAAGCCCGCTGCCCAGCGGCGTTCCACTTTTCGAGTCGCTCTTAGTCATAGAGAACTACCCGCTCGAGGCGGAGAGCGTGCCGGGCGGTCTCGCGTTCGGCGCGCCGCGCGTCGCGCGTGAGATCACGTACGCGCTCACGTTCGCACTGCCGCCGGGCGCGCCGGCGCTCGAGCTCGAGTGGGATGCTTCGCGGCTCGACGAATCGACCGCAGACGAGCTCGCGTCCCGATGGATGGGCCTACTCGCCGCGCTCACCGAGGAGCAGGACCTCGAAGCACCGCTCGCACGTATCGGGGTGCTCACCGCGGCGGAGCGTGAAGCGGAGCTCGCTGCCGCTACATCGGGGGCCGCGGGACCGCGCGCATCGCTCCCATTGCACGAAACGTTTCGCGCCGTCGCGCGGCGCTCACCACGAGTGACGGCAGTCGACGATGGGCGTGCGTCGCTCCGCTACGACGAGCTCGAGGCCGCTGCGCTCTATTACGCCGCGGAGCTCGCCCTCCGCGGCGTCGTGCCGGGCGATCGGGTCGGCATTCTCGCGCCGGCCGGCACCGAGCTCGTGGTCGCGCTCCTCGCGACGCTCTTCGCCGGCGCAGCTTTCGTGCCCCTCGATCCCGAGTACCCCGAGACGCGGCTTGCGTTCATGGCAAAGGCCGCGGACGTCCGCGCGTTGCTCGTCGCGCCCAGCGAAGCCGCCCGCGACCGCGCGCCGCTCGTCGCGCCCGGCGTCCCGAGCGTTGCGCTCGACGTGGCGCGCGTGATCAAAGAAGCGCCGCGCGGAGCACCGTTCGCGGCCCCGCGGTGCACTGCCGACGACGTGGCTTACGTTCTTTTCACGTCTGGCTCGACCGGGGAGCCGAAGCCGGTCGCGTGCGCGCACCGCGGCGTCGGCGCGCTGGTCGACGACCTCGACGACCGAGCGCCGCTCGGAGCAAGCTGCGCGACCAGCCTTTGGACGAGCCCGAGCTTCGACGTCTCGGTCTGGGAGATCTTCGCGCCTCTCCTCCGTGGCGACACATTGCGCGTCGTACCGCGCGATCTTCGCGCCGACGCGTCCGCGCTCCTTGGCTGGCTGCGAAAGGCGCAGATTGCGAGCGCGTACCTTCCCGGTTTCGCGCTCGAGGAGCTCGCGGCGTCTCTCGGGCGCGCCGAGGGTACGACGCTCCGCCGCGTTCTCGTCGGCGTCGAGCCCATCGCGACGTCGCTCGTGGAGCGGCTGATCGCCACGGCGCCGGATCTCGTGGTGGTGAACGGCTACGGCCCGACTGAGGCGACGATTTGCGCGACGCTCCACACCGTCCGCCGCGGGGGACGAACGCCGATCGTCCCAATCGGTAGCCCCGTACGTGGCGCGCGGCTCTACCTCCTGGACGATCGCCTGGAGCCCGTCGGCGCCGAGCGCGTTGCCATCGAGGTCGAGCTTGATCAGGTTGCCGAGGCCCGCGGTCGCGGCCAGGCACTCCGCGCCGCGCGAGGTCACGCCCG
>CAXSGV010000213.1:7228-10708 GCA_964236615.1 uncultured Polyangiaceae bacterium | reverse complement strand
AATAAAAGGGCGGATTCGAGGTCGTGAAGCGCGCGACGAGCTGCAGCGCGAGGACGTGGGTGCGCCCGAGCGGGAGGTACGCGCGGCCGTCGATCGAGAGCCGGCCGTACGCGTAGTCGGATCCCCACGCGGTCGACGACGTGATTTGGGAGACCTCGACGAAGGCCCCATTGAGCGGCGCATACACGCTGTCGCGCGTGTCCCATGTGACGACGGGCCCGAAGGCGAAGGTGCGGCCGCCGGTGGATCCGGTCAGCACCTCGCGCGCGAGCGTTCCGCCGGGTGTCGCGCGGTCGTTGGTACGGAAATCCGCGAGGCCGCTACCACCGACGTAGAGGTGCGGCACGACGCTGAATTGAAGCATCGGCGACACCGTGAAGCTGCGCTCGCGAAAATCCTCTATGGCGTCGTCACTCGTGGAATTGCCGACTCCCCACGTGCTCTGCGGAAATACGACGCCGCCGATTCCGCACGACACGTGAAGTGAATCGTTCATGAGCCAGAGATCGGGCGTCACGTCCGCGATGATCTGGTCCTTCAGCGTGTAGACGAAGGAGCCGCGTAGCTCCGACGGCCGCGTGTCTTTTTTCGGCGACGCGTAGAAGTAGCCGAGCGCGACCGCGCCCAAGGCAAGGCTGGTCTCCGGCGTGACGAAGACGACCGGAAGCGGGGTGATACCGCCCGACCGCGCGTCCTTGTCTTTGGTCGCTGGCTTCGCGGGCTTCGCGGCGCCCGCGGGCGTCGCCGGCTCGGCGCGCGCGCGCGGTGAAGCGAGGGCGATCGCGAGCGCGATGGCAATGGCGATCGCGGGCACGAGAGAGCCGGAGACCTTGCCGATCGCGCAGCTGTCCGGCAGTATGGCCGCGCGTTTGGCGAGGTGATCGAAGCACATGGAGCAAGCGATAGTAGCTGAAGACGTCGCCAAGCCCTGGGCCGTCGCCGCCGCGTTCGATCGACTCGACGTCGAGACCGCGACCTACTCGCAGGACGAGGATCTGATCGAGCTGATGGGATCGTTCGCGTGGGCGCGCCTCTTCGAAGCGCGCGTCGGCGGGCGCGTCTCCGCCTCGTCGTCGCCGGTCGGGGAAGGGTTCCTGGGGCTTCGCTTGGCGCCGCGGACCTTTGGCGCTTACTGCCCTAGCCTCGGTCTCGAGCTCGGTTACTCGGGGGTTTCGTATTCGTACAGCGCCGCCGTCCCGTCGGGCGGTTATCCGCGCACCGTCGAGGGGCCGTCGCCCCTTTATTTGGGTGTTGCATCGTCGCCATTGAGCTTCCAATTTGGCCGAATACGCATTTCGGCGTTGGGCCTCTTTTTCGGAACGAGCTTTACCCAAGAGCGCGATTTGCGTGTGCGCGTCGATCTCCTCTCGCTGGGCGTCGCGTTATGAGGTGGGGGCGCCTCGCGCGAATCTCTGCAATCACGTGCGCCGTCGCCTCGCTCGCGACGACGCTCACGTGCGCTCCTGATCCGGCGCGGTTTGCCACGACGGCAAGCGACGACGGGCGAGCCGCCGCCGCGGAAGTCGACCAGGCAACACTCGAGCGGCACGTCAACGGAGTCTACGAAGCGCGCCTCCGCGAGGAGCCGGTGGTCTCGGCATTCTCACTGCAGCTGCCGCACGTGCGCACGAAGACGCGCGACTACATCGACTCTGCGCTGCGCGCGCAGGGCACTCCGCCGTTCATCGAGCATTCGAACGACGACGGCATCGAGGTCGACAACGTGGTCCTCGATCTTCCCGGCAGCGAGCCCTCGGCGCCGCGTGTCCTCCTCGTCGCGCACTACGATTCCTGGTACCAAGCGGGCGCCGACGACAACGCCTCGGCGCTCGCCGCACTGCTCGAAACGAGCCGCATCCTCTCGTCGCGGCCACATCGCGCGCCCATTCGCATCGTGTTCAGCGACCGCGAGGAGGAGCTCTTGCTCGGCGCCACGCGTTACGAGGCGCTCCACCGCGGCGAGCCGCTTCGCATCGCGCTCGTGCTCGACTGCGTGGGGTACGCGTCGAGCGTGGCCGGCTCGCAGACCAGCCCGACCGGCCTCACGCTGCGCGACACCGGGGACTTCCTTGCCGTCATTGCCAACGACACCAGCGCCGACGATCTCGAGCGCGTCGGCTCCCTCGCGGGCGAGATGAGCAACGGGCCGCGCATGGTCGGCGGCGATGTCGGGGGCGACGGTCTCTACCCAGGCACGGCCGATCTCCTCCGCAGCGACCACGCCGTCTTCTGGTCGAAGGGGGGAGCGGCGTTGTTCTTCACCGATACCGCCGATTTCCGAAATGCCAATTACCACACGCCGAATGATCTGCCCGCAACTCTCGATTACGATTTTCTGACGCGCGTCGCGCGGCTCGTCGTCGCGAGTGCCCTGGCCTTCGCCCAATGAGGGCGCACGTCGTCGTCGTCGCCGTCGCGCTCGCCTCGTCGGCATTTTTTCGAAGCGCGCCTGCACACGCCGATCCGCCCAGCCGCTTCGAGCTGGGTGCGGCTATCGGCGCGCGCTATCTCGGTACGCCGTCGATCGCCGCGGGCGGCCTCGGTGTGAATGGCGTGTTTCGGGTGCACGTGAGCGAGCGCACGACCGTCGGCGCGACGTTCGGGGCCTACCGCTACGCCGGCGACATCCTCGACGCGTCGGGCTCGGTCGAGCACGAGCTGTTCTCGCGCACGTACAGGCCGCGTTTCGGCCTCGCGGTAGGCGGTGCCTATGTGTCCGGCGCGCGTCTCCTCGAAGCGGGGGAGGCACTTCCGCTACGCGGCGTCCTCACCGCCGAGCTCGTGCTCGCGCCTCTCGCGTTTCGCAGTGGCTCGGTCGTCCTCGAAGTGTTCACGTTGCGCGGCGGCGTGGCGATGAACCGGCAGCCCGGCGTCGCCTTGAACATTCAGGTCTTCGGCCTTGCGATAGGCCTCTGAACCCCGCATGTTCGAGCCCGCATGAGCGGCACGAATCCGTTTCCTTCCGCGCTCGCCGAACCCGGGGCCGCGCGTACGATCGTGCTCGGCGCCGAAACGCGGGGCGCGGGTTTCTCGGCGAGCGCACGCGGCGCGGCGCACCTCGCCAACGACCAGTTCTGCATGGACTTCGTTCGCGACGCCGATCGTGAATCACCTGGTCTGCCGGAGCTGCTCGACGAGGGCGGTGGCTTCTTCGACGCCGGGAACCTGGCGCTGCCGCATGCCCCGCTCGAGCAGGTCGACGTCGTCTCGACGGCCGCCGAAGCCTGGCTTCGCGACGGGAAGCGACTCGTCCTGCTTGGCGGCGATCATCTCGTGAAGTTCGCGTTGCTCTCGGCCGTGAGCCGGGCGTTTGCGGGTGAGTCCATCGGCATCGTGTATTTCGACGCGCACCCCGACTGCGCGCGGCGCGATGAGCTCTTCTTCGGGTCGATCCTCCATCACGCGTGGCGTCTTCCTGGGCTCGCGCCCGATCACACCGTCATCACTGGGCTGCGGCAGACCAACGCGGAGGAGCGTGAC
>CAXSGV010000213.1:0-7218 GCA_964236615.1 uncultured Polyangiaceae bacterium | reverse complement strand
CCCTCGCGGCCTACCAACCATACATCGTGCACGCATCTTCGTTCGTACGTCCTGGACTCGATTCTGTCCTCGCCCAGATCGACGCCGCCGTCGCGGGCTGCTCGCGCATCGTCCTCTCGATTGACCTCGATGGATTGCGACCTTCCGACGCGCCGGCCGTCGAAAGCCCTTATCCCGGGGGCCCTTCACTGGACGAGCTCTTGATCATCCTTCGTCACCTCGGCGCCACCGGTCGCCTGGTCGCGGCGGACATAACGGAGTTCCTGGTCGCGTGCGATCCATCCAAGCTCACGGCCCTCGCCGTCGCGCGTCTGGTTCATGAGATTTCGGCGGCCTGATACCTGGCCTTCGTGAGTCTATCGCGTACATTACGCGCCTCATGATTGCGCGAATGCTGGAGCAACTCGAGCGCGTCGCCCGACGCTTGAACGAAGACCCCAACGAGAAGCTCGAGGGGGTCAACCAATTCGAGCTGCGCGACAGCGGCGACGATCGGGCCTATTTCCTCGCGCAGATCGACGGCGAGGTGAAGTTCCTCCCGGGACGTCACAGCGCGCCCGACGTGACCGTCACGCTCACCGAGGCCGCGGTCAACCTCATCTCCGGCGGCGCCGATCTCCAGGATCCTGCGGTGCTGTCCGATCTCGAGGTCTCTGGCGATCCGTCGAAGATTTTTCCTGTCTACTTACTCGAAGACGATGCGCCGGCTTGGCTCGAGTGGGCCGCCGAGGTCAGCCGCCGCGATTGCCCAATACCGACTTCGATTGAGCGCGTCGATCCGACGCAATCGGCTGTCGAAGCCGCGATTGCCAAAGGCGCTCCGTTCGTCATCCGCGCGCCGGCGGGTGCCGCGCCGAAATGGACGCTCGACTACATCGACAAGAGCTTCGGCGACCTTCCGGCGTCGGTCGTTGCCGGCACGCGCACCGTTCGCGAATCGCTCGACCGGATCCGCGGCGGCAAGACCGTCGACGGCGCCTACCGCGCGCCCGAGGCGATGGTCGCCGACGTGGGCGTGCCGACCTTTCTCGCGAACAAGCTCGATGGGCGCCCCAAGCTTTTCCTCGCGCCGCCCGGCGGCGTCACGCCGGCCCACCGCGACAACTCGCCTGGTCTCGCGTGGCACCTGATCGGACGAAAGCGCTGGCTCTTCCTCCCGCCGTCTTACGCAGACCGCGTCTACATCCGCGCAACCGAGCCGAACGCGCAGCTCGCGGGCGTGGACTTCAACGCGCCGCTCGACGGCGATCGCCCGCCGCTCTTTCGCGACGTGGTGCCGGCCGAGGTGGTGGTTCACCCGGGCGAGAGCGTCTACATCCCGGCGCTCTGGTTTCATCAGGTGCACCAAGAGGACCTCACGGTCTCGATGAGCTACTTCGTCGTCAACGACAGCGCGGCAAACTGAGTTAGGCGTTTTGGGCACTCCAATCCATCCTTAGGACCTGAGCCCGCCCGCAGTAGCGCGTCAGAAGGTGATCGCCGCGTCGGTGGGGCCGAGGAAGCTCACCTTGGTGGTGGCGCCGAAGAGCGTTGCGCCTCGCTCGGCCAGGAATTCGAGGACGCCGCGCACGCGGTCGTCGGTGATCGCTTCGACTGGCGCCTCGATGAAGAGAGCGACGTCGGTCGAAGTCTCCGCCACCTTGGTCGCGTCGGCGTCGCGGTAATTCCAGCTTCGCGTGAGCACGCGCGCGTCGTCCGCGTACACCACCTCGCCCGGCGTCGTGGCCTCGGGCGCGGTCGCCCCGATTCCCACGAAGGGCTCGCCACCCGCGCTACGCCGAAGCACGATGTCGCCGCGGAGCGTCGTCAGGTCGTAACCGCCAATCGGCAAATGCGATTGCAGCGTGGCGAGGTTGTAGAGATCCACGAGCGGATGAATCCTCCGCAGCGGCTCGCCCTTCACAATCCGGCGCAAGAGGGCCTCGGAGCTCGAGCGCATGCGATTCGGGTTCGCGCCGAAGCGACGGTAGGCCTCCCGCCAGGCCTCGATCACCGGCAGCGACTGAAGGGCGGTGGCGTCCGCGGCCGTCGCTCGCACACGACCTTCGGCTTCGGCAATCGCGGCGTCGAGGAACGGCGCGGCCGCGTCGGCGTGCGCCGAATCGATTGAAAGCCCGGCGAAGGTGACGACGCCGATGCGAAGGGCAGGGAAGAGCGCCCGTACGTCCTCTTTGACTCGAAGCTCCACGTCGTCTGATCGATATCACGCGGCGCCGTATCGCCTAGGTTCGACTAGAGTACGCGCCATGCTTCGTCGTTCGGCCGAGGTGCCGCTGACCCCGTTTCAACGCCTGATTTGGGCAGAACAGCGCGTCGCCACCGACCGCGCGATCGCGAATATCGCGATCTTCGCCACCGTCGAGGGCGACGGGGACGAGCGCGCGATGGCCGAGGCCGTTCGATTGGCTGTCGCCGAGTCGGATGCGCTGCGTTCGCGGCTCCACCTGCGCGACCAGGGGCTCGTTCTACAGATCGCCGATGAGGCGGCGATTCGTTCGCAGCACATCGACCTGACGGGTGACGCCTCGCCGCTCGCGCGCGCCCGGGCCGACGCCGAGACGCGGGCGCGAACAGCGATGCCGCTCTACGACTGTCCGCTCGTCGAGCTGGTCCTCTACCGCATCGCGCCGACGCAAATGGCTCTCTATCTGGCGGTGCACCACCTCGTCGGCGACGCCACGTCGATGCTCGTTCTCTCGCGCCGCGCGATAGCCCATTACGAAGCCTTGGTGGGATTCGCACCGCGCATCGGCGGGCGCGTGATTGGCAGTTACCGCGAATGGTCTGCGCGGCAGGACGAATACCTCGCAGGTGCAACGGCTCAGCGGCTGCTCGGATCGGCGGTCGACCACCTTCGCGCGGTGCCCGAGGGCGGGCTCCTCGGAATGCTCCCGCGAGGCCGCGATTCGGCCGGCACGCGGATTACCCGCTACCTCGACGAGCCTACGACGACCGCGCTGCGCTCCTTGCTCAAGGCCAGCGGTTGCTCGCCGAATACGTTCCTGACGGGCGTGCTCGCGGCGACGATCGCGCGCCTCACCGGGGTGCCGACGCCCGTCGTCGGCAACTTCGTTCACAACCGTAACGCGCGCGAGGACGCGTTCGTCGCGGGCTTGCTCGTCAATGTCGTGCCGGTGTGCGTCCCCGTTCGGCCCGACGAGACGATCGGGGCTCACCTCCGCACCACCAACGCCGCGACGATGGGCGCGCTCCGCACCTCGCGGATACCGCTCGCCACGATGCTCACCCAGCTCGGCAGCCTCGCGCTGTTCGACGTCGCGGTTTCCTACCAGCCGCATACGTACGCGACGACCCTCGCCGGAACGCCGATGGTGATCGATTGGCTGTGGAACGGGCACTCTTCCTATGCCCTTCAACTCCACGTGAGCGATCGTCAGGCGGAAGGCCGCCTGCGGCTCGAGCTCGACTTTCGGCAGGAGGTCTTTCCGGCCGATACGCCAAGCGAGCTCGCGGACTCGGTGGGTCACGTCATCACGCGAGCCGTCGAATCGGGGTTCGGCGCCTCCTTGCGCGACCTCGGTCTCGTCTCCGCTGCCGCGCCCGCCCAGCTCGCACGTCTCGCTCTCGCACGCGGACCTTCGCTTCCGATTGCCAACGAGTCTGTCCCTGCGCGCATCCAGCGCATCGCGATCACGCACCCCGACGCGCCTGCCGTGCGCGACGGCGTCGTCGCCCTCTCGTACGCCGCCCTCGTCGCAGAGGCCGAGCAAGTCGCGACACTGCTCCGCGCGCACGGCGTGGTCGAAGGTGACGTGGTGGCCCTAGCGCTCGAGCGCGACGTCGGCATCGTCGTCGGGCCGCTCGGGGTGATGCTCGCCGGTGCCGCGTACCTTCCGCTCGACACGTCGTCGCCCGACGACCGGCTCGTCGAGCTTCTCGCCGAAGCAGGCCCCACGCTCACCCTCTGCTCCGGTCCCCAGAGCGCGCGCTTTGCGAAGCTGCCCGTGAAGTCCGTCGCGCTGCCGAGCGCGCGCGGCGCGAGGGCCGAAGAGTCGGCACGCCCCACGACGGCGCGCATCACCGCACGGTCACCGGCGTACCTGATCTTCACGTCGGGCTCGACCGGGCGTCCCAAAGCGGTGCTCGTCGATCACGGCAACCTCGAAAACTTCGTGTGCGCCGTGAGCGCGGCGGTGCCGCTCGAAGCCGCGGTGCGTGTCGCGTGCACGACGACGATCGCGTTCGACATCTTTGCGCTCGAGACGTGGGCTGCGCTCTGCAACACCAAGGAGGTCATCGTGATCGGAGACGACGCGCGCGACCCCACGATCCTCGGCCAGCGTATCGCGGAGCAGCGCTGCGACTTCGTGCAGCTAACGCCCACGCGCGTCGAGATGCTGCTGCGGAACGAGCGGGGAAGGGCGGCCCTCGCCGAGCTGCGCGTGCTCCTCCTCGGTGGCGAGCCTCTTCCGCCGGCGCTGCTTCGCGATCTCCAGCGCGCGACGTCCGCGCGCATCTTCAACATGTACGGGCCCACGGAGACCACGGTCTGGTCGACGGTCGCCGAGGTCACGGGCAGTGAGCTCGTCACCATCGGTCGCGCTATTGGCAATACCGATCTGTCGGTCGTCGATCGCTATGGCGACTCTCTCCCGCCGGGTTTTCTCGGCGAGCTCTGCATCGGTGGATGGGGCGTCGCGCAGGGGTATGCGGCGCAGGCCGACCTCACGGCGACGAGGTTCGTGCCGAGCTCCGAAGGCGCTTTCGGTCGACGCATGTACCGAACCGGCGACATTGCGCGCTTCACCGGCGACGGCGAGGTGGTGCATCACGGACGCCTCGATCACCAGATCAAGCTCCGTGGCTTTCGCGTCGAGCTCGGTGAAATCGAAGCGAAGATCACCGCGACGGGATCGGTCGCTGCCGCGAGCGTGATCGTTCACAAGACGGGCCGCTTCGAGACGCTCGCCGCGTTCGTGGTGCCCGCCGACGCAGCGAGCTTCGAGGCTGACAAGCTGCTCGAGCTCCTGCGGCAAAAGCTTCCGAGCTACATGGTCCCGACGGCTGTCGTCACCCTCGACACGCTGCCGCTGCTGCCGAGTGGCAAGGTCGATCGCAAACGGCTCGAACGCATGGCGTTGCCCTCGACGCAGAGCGCCGCGACGGATCTGCCCGAGACCGAGATCGAGAAATTGCTCCTCGACGCCATGTGCGCGGCCATCGGCTCCCCCGATCTCGGCGTGACGGACGATTTTTTCGAGCGCGGCGGCCACTCGCTTCAAGCCGTGGCGTTCACCGAAGCCGCGAGCCGCATTCTCTCCGCGCCACTTCCACTCGACGTGCTCTACCGGCATCGGAACGTGCGCGCTCTCGCCGCGGCGATCGCTGCTGCGCCCCCCGAGAAGGCAAATATCCTCGCGGTCGACGCCGCGGTCGACGACGTCGCGCCAACGCCGTCTCAGCTAGCGATGATCCTCGCCACCGAGCGCGACGGCGACGACGGCAGCTACCACATGACGGGCGGGCTCGTCATAGACCGCCCTCTCGCGCCGAGCGAGCTCGTGCTTGCGCTCGGTCGTTTGATCGAGCGACACCCCATCCTGACCGCACGCTTTCACTGGAGCGACGATGGCGTGCGGATGCGGCGGCACTCCGTCAGGCCCGTGCTCGAGGACCTGGGGCACGTCGACGAGCCCGCGTCCGCTGGCGCGCTGTTGCATCGACCGTTCGATCTTCGGAATGCCTCGTGGGTCCGTTTCGGCTTTGCTCGCACCGGCACCAGCGGCGCGACGGTCATCGCGATCGACATGCACCACGCGCTCGGCGACGCACGTTCGTTTGGCGTCCTCTTCGAGGATCTCTGCGCGCTTCTTTGCGGCGCTGCGCTCGCCAAGGCAGGCCCGTCGTTCTTCGAAGTGGCCGACGTCGAGCAGCGGCGCCTTGCGAGCGCCCCGGTGCTGGAAGAGATCGCGCAGCGTGCCGAGACCGCGCGCGCCGAAGCTCCGTTCGAAGCCTTGGCCGATCTGATCGAGCGAGGCAGCTCGGGTGACGCCGCCCCAATCACCGTCGTCGCTCGGCTTCGCGCGGGCGCGATCGAAGCGTTCGCCGAAACGGCTCGCCGCGCGCGCACGACACCGTTTGCGGTCGCCCTCGCTGGCGTGGCCGCCGCGCTGGCGCGTCATGGCAGCACCAGCCGCGTCGTCATCGGAACACCGATCTCGATGCGACCACGCGCGAGCTTGGCTCGCGTCGTCGGACCGCTGCTCACGTTCGTTCCCATCGCCATCGCAGTCGACGAGCAGGCGACGGTCGACCAGTACGTCGAGCGCGTCGGTGCGACGGTGGCAGCGACGCTTGCAGGCAGTCACCTCCCTTACGAGGCCGTGGCGTTCGCGGCGCGGCGTCCGCCTCCCACGAACGTGATGTTCCTCTTCGACCAGGAGCCGCGGGCGTTCGTCCTCGATACGATGACAGTGACGCCGTGGGAGTCCGCCCCTGCGCGCGCGAAGATCGACCTCACCGTCCGCGTGATCGTCGATCGGAACGGCGCCGCGAGCCTCGAATGCATCGCGCGTCCGGGGCTCTGGTCCACGGCTACGCTCGAAGCGTTCGGCGCGCGCGCTTGCCTCTTGCTCGAGTCGCTTCCCGAGCTCGGCGATCGCGCGACCGCGAACCTTCCGCTTCTCACAGGCAGTGATCGTGCGTGGCTCACGCGTTGCGGCGATCGTCCCGAGCAAGGCCCCGTTCGCAGCGTGCTCGCGTCTTTGTTCGCCGCGCCGCCGGATGCCATCGCTGCCGTCGACGACCACGCGGCGGTCACTTACGAGGAGCTGCGTCGGCGCGCCCGTACCCTCGCGCGCCTGCTCGTCGACGAGCGCGGGCTGCGACCCGAAGGCCGCGTCGCGATCGTCGCGTCACCGTCGATCGAGATGCTCGTCGGGATCGTGGCCACGCTTCTCGCAGGCGGCGCTTACGTTCCGCTCGATCCTGCGTACCCCGACGCGCGCGTCGCCGAGCTCGTCGCCGACTCCGGCGCGGAGGTCGTTCTTGCCGGAACCTCTGAGCTCGAACGCGTCGAGCGTTTGTTCGGCGGGCGCGCGCTCTCCGTCGAACGGAGCAGGGAAGTCGCCGCGACGATCGCTGACGACGTGCTCGCTCCTCCGCACCCTTCGAGCCTCGCGTACGTCGTCTACACCTCCGGCACGACGGGCAAGCCCAAAGGCGTGATGATCGAGCACCGCCAGCTCACCGCGCAGG
>CAXSGV010000212.1:3144-10719 GCA_964236615.1 uncultured Polyangiaceae bacterium | reverse complement strand
AGCCCGGCGGGTACACCTGCGCTTTGTCGCAGGTGGACATGTAAAGGATGCGGGTCGTGCCGCCGCCGCTCAGCGTCACCTTGTTGCCGCCGTCGATGACGAGCTTCGTCCCCTTGTCGTTGAAGACCTTCGCTGTCTGCGTGATCGCGATCGTGACCGGGTCGGGTCCGCAGTCGAACGCGATGACGCCGCCCTTCGCGACCGCCGCGACGAAGGCTGCACCAGTGCAGCTCGCGGGCGTGCCGGTGCCGATCGTCGTCGTGGGGGACGACACGTCTTCGAGCTGACCTGCTGGCGGAATGATCGCGTGGCCGTCCGGATAGCCTGCGGGTGGCCCGTCTTGCGGATTCGTCCTCGGCGCGTCGAGGGGTGAGCCTCCGTCGGAGGAGGAGGACGATCCGCCATCGGGGTGGGTCGATCCATCGCCCGACCCCGGCGCTGCCGCGTCGTTCGAGCTGCACGCGCCGAGTGCGGCGAGCGTGACGAGAGAGGCTGCTACGAGAACGGACGAGGACCTCAGCCGCATCGTTCCACGCTACCTGCGTGATCACGACGGCGCACGGATCCGCCATGAAATCCGAAGCCTTAGGTCGCCTACAGTGTGCGGGGACGTGGAAACTTTGATCACCTTTGAGGTGCCCTCCCGGGACCGTGCCTCCAGAGTCGGGAGCTCGAACATGCTCGTTCCTCCCGGAGAAACCGCCATGAAGTCTGCCTACGCTTTCGCAATCACAGGAATCGCCCTCGCCATGAACGCTGGGTGCGCCGCGGACACCGCGAGCGACGACGCCACCCGTGAAGACGGCGTGAAGGCCAGCTACGTCGACCCGGGAAAAGATCTCGGACGCGCGAGCCACGTGATCGCCGACGTCGTTGGCGATGCTGCGTTCGTCGTCTACGACCGGGCCCTCGAACGGCGCAGTGCAGACGGCACCGTCGAGTCGCTCGGGAAGATCGACGTGGGCTTCGAGAAGCTGGTGGTGACGAAGGAGCTCGCGGCCTACCTCACGGCGTCCTTCGTTCGCGGCGGAGGCTCGCGTGTCGTCGTGCACGTGCTGAGTCGCGCCGAAGGGTGGAAGGAGGTGCGCACCGAGGATCTCTCTACGATGCAACCCACGTTCCGCCACGCCATCGCGTTCATCGACGAGGACACACTCGCAGTCGGCGCCGGTGACAGGGTCGTGCTCCTCGGCTCGGACGGGAGCAAATCGTTCGTGGGCGGCTACGCCTCGAAGCTCCGCGCCGACGAAGTCTTCGCGATTCACCCCTCTGGCGAGAGCACGCACTTCTACACCGCCCTCGACAACGGTGAGGTCTACGCCGTCGACACGAGGACCAAGGCGCTCACGCTCCTGCCTCCGCTCGAAGGGGAAGCGACCATCGGCGTGCTCTTCGACCCGAGCACGAAGACGTGGGTCAACACGGACTTCGAGGGCATCAAGATTTATGGGCTCGACGGCAAGCTCGTACGACGCGTCGATCTCGTCACCGCGAAGAGCCGTTACATCTCGGCGTCCGTCCTCGTCGGCGGCAAGCTGCTGGTCTCGCACCAGAGCGAGTCGAGCCAAGAGCGCTCCGTTCTGGCGACCTACGATCTGAAGACGTTGAAGCGCGTCGAGATCGGAACGTTCGACGGAATCGTCGACCAGCTCGGTGCGTCGGGCTCCCAGCTCTTCTTCGCGTTCTCACCCAAAGGCGCCGCCGGTTTCAACTCGCGCGTCTGGTACGCGCACAGCCGAAAAATGTAGTTCGAGCATGTCGAGAACGCGTGGCCGGCACCGACTCTTGGTTGACGCCGGGCTCCACCGGCGCAAAACCCGGGCTACATCCCGCCCGAAAGGAGAGGCCCCATGCCGACGCTCACCACCTTCCTGACTTTCAACAACCAGGCCGAAGAGGCCGCCAAGCTCTACACCTCGGTCTTCGATGGAAAGATCGTGAGCACGGTGCGTTCCCCTCAAGGCGCGCCCAACGAGGGCTCGGTGATGACGGTGACGTTCGAGATCCTCGGCCAGACCATCGTCGCGCTCAACGGCGGATCGAGCTTCACCTTCACGCAAGGCTTCTCGCTCTTGGTGAGCTGCGACACGCAGGCCGAGATCGATCGCTACTGGGCGAAGCTCACCGAGGGCGGCAAAGAGGTCGCGTGCGGTTGGCTGACCGACAAGTTCGGCATGTCGTGGCAGATCACCCCGCGGGTGCTCCTCACGATGATCAGCGACAAGGACACCGTGAAGGCCGGCCGCGCGATGCAGGCCATGATGAAGATGAAAAAGATCGAAATTGCCCCGCTCAAGCTCGCGTTCGAAGGCGCCTGAGGAGCAACGATCATGAAATTCATGTTGATGATGAACACCCCGCGCGCGAACGGCGAATACCAGATCAACAAATGGAAGCCGGAAGATTTCCAGGCCCATATCGCGTTCATGAAGGACCTCAACAAGCAGCTCAAAGAGGCGGGCGAGCTCGTCGGCGCCGAAGGTCTCGCGCCGCCGGGTCAAGCCCGCGTCGTGCGCGCGGGCCGCGGCAACGGTCCCGAGGTCACCGACGGTCCATTCGCGGAGTCGAAGGAGTTCCTCGCGGGCTATTGGATCGTCGACGTCGAGAACCCCGAGCGCGCCTACGCGATCGCCGCGCAAGCCTCGGCCGCACCGGGGCCCGGTGGCGGCTCGCTCAACCTCGCGATAGAGGTCCGTCAGGTGATGAGCGCTCCAGTCTGAAGGTGCCAGGCGTGGCGACGGACGAGAACCTGCTGCGCGAGCTGGCACCGCAGGTGCTCGCGGCCGTCGTTCGTCGCTTCGGCGACTTTTCGGCCGCGGAAGACGCGGTGCAAGAGGCGCTGCTTGCCGCCGCGATGCAATGGCCCGAAGCGGGCGTGCCCGAGAGCCCGCGTGCGTGGCTGATTCACGTTGCCACGCGAAAGATGACGGACCACGTGCGCGCCGATGCCGCGCGGCGGCGGCGCGAGACCAAGCTCGTGGAGGAGACCATGCCGGAAGAACGACTGGCGCCGCCTCCAGACGAGGCGGTGCCCGAGGCGGACGACACGCTCGTCCTTCTCTTCATGTGCTGCCATCCGACGCTCACGCGGGCCTCGGCGATCGCGCTCACGCTGCGCGCCGTCGGAGGCCTCACGACGACGGAGATCGCGAACGCGTTTTTCGTGCCGGAAGCCACGATGGCGCAGCGAATCAGCCGCGCGAAGCAGACCATCAAGAAGTCTGGCGCGAGCTTTCGAATGCCGACCGAGAGCGAGCGGGAAGAGCGTCTCGATTCCGTTCTTCATGTCCTCTACCTCGTGTTCAACGAGGGCTACGCGAGCAGCGCGGGCCCTGCGTTGCAGCGCGTCGATCTCTCGACCGAGGCCATTCGGCTTGCGCGTGCCGTGAACCACCTCGTCCCGGACGACGGTGAGGTCGGTGGGCTCCTCGCGCTCATGCTTCTGACCGACGCGCGACGCGCCGCGCGGACGGGCCCCGACGGCGAGCTCGTTCCGCTCGACGAGCAAGATCGGGCGACGTGGGATCGCGCGGCGATCGCGGAGGGCGTCGCCCTCGTCACGAAGGCACTGTCGCAAGGCGCCATCGGCAACTACCAGATCCAGGCGGCGATCGCCGCGGTGCACGACGAAGCGGCGCGGGTCGAGGACACCGACTGGCCACAGATCGTCCTGCTTTACGGCCTGCTCCTGCGGATGTCCGACAACCCGATGGTCGCGTTGAACCATGCCGTGGCCACGGCGATGGTGCGCGGGCCTCTTGCGGGGCTCGAGCTCTTGAAGCCGCTCGATGCCGACCCGCGCATGAAAGAAAATCACCGTCTGGCCGCGGTGCGCGGCCACTTGCTCGAGAAGTCGGGCGCTCGTGCAGCGGCCGTCGCGTGCTACCGCGACGCGGCGACCCGGACGGTGAGCACGCCCGAGCGCAACTATTTACTCTTGAAGGCCGCGCGTCTCGATCATTTGTAATCGACGATAGGCAACGATCGCCTCGTGGCGTTTCACGGCAGCGTGCACGACACCGTGGCCGCCTCGAACTTCGGTGTGTCGCCCGACGTCGAACGAACGAGCCACGCGTGCGTGGGATCGGCCGGCGAAAGGAGAAGTCTCCCGCTGTCGTCGTCACCGTCGCCGACGACGAGATCCGTGCAGGCGCCACCGTCGGCGTGGATGCGCGTGAAGCCCTGCGTCACCTTGGCCGTGATCGGTGTCTTGCCGGCACCCGCGATCGTCGCGACGAGCAAGCTCGCGTCGTCTTCGCCCTCGGTCTCCGAGCGCACGCCACGCGCGGGTCCTGCCGCGCAAGCGACGAGCTTGTTCGACGTCAGGAGCTCGCTCGGCCGCTTCGTCGTGACCATGGGGGGCGGATCGTTCGTGATCGACGCGAACGGAACCACGGCGACCACTGCTTGTGAATCGTACAGGGCGATCGCCGGCTGCTTGTCGATCGTCACGAGCCCCGCCGAATCCGTGAACGACCACACGGTCGTCGTCCACGTCTTGCCGGCATCGGTGGTGGAGACGAGCGCGATGTCGTTCGCGCCCCGCTGGCCGAGGATGATCTGCTCGCCGACGCGGACTGCGTCCTCGAACCGACCGCCAGCTGCGGTCGCGGGCCGGGGCAGTGTTTCGATCTTTCCATTGTCCCTGATGAAGTAGAGGGGCGAGTCGCCCGTGCTCGCGAGGAACAAGAGCCCGCCGTCGACGATCGCCGTCAACGCACCCAAATCCGAAGAGCCGACGCGAAACGCGCTGACCTTGCTCAGCGTCACCCTCTGCGTTTTGCCCGTCGCGAGTGAATGCCACGCGAGGTCGACGTCGACCGGGCTGTACTTCTTGCCGGGGCCGCTGCTGCCGCGAACATACGAAGCACGCACCGCGATCAACCCGTCGTTGCTCATATGATCGTGCTGCACGGAGGTGGCGCCGGTGGGGGCTTTTGCCGTCGGCGACAGGGTGACGAGCTGCGTCGCCGGCGCGGCACCCAGCAGCCGAAACACGTGCGCGTTCTCGTTGTTCATGTCGTAGATGCGCGACGCGAACCGCACTCCGCCATCGAGTCCGAGCGTCGCGCCCATCGGTTCACCCGCGTACGACTTCCACCCGCTCGTCACCTTGCAGGGCACGGCGATCGACGTCGATGTCGCGGGCGTCTTACGACGAGATTTGCCAGAAGGACGATCGGTCGTGGCCGCTGTGGCTGTCGACGCAACCAGCGGCTTTGCCGGATCGGGAAGATCCCAGCCGACGCGCAGCATGCCCGAGACCATGCAGCCACTCGCGCCGCAGTCCGCCGGTCCACCGCCGACACCCGTCGGCGTCCAATGCTCGCCGCCGTCGGCCGTCTCCCACGCGCGATCGTCCGTGTACGCGAGGCCGCGAGCGCCCGTGAGCTCGATGTGCTTTGCATCGAACGGCGGGTAGATCGGCGACGCGAGCTTCAGATCGCTCGTGATCTTCTGGATGTGCAGCGACCTGCTCGTGTCCTGCATGACGATGCGCAGCGTGCCGGCGTCGTCAATCGCTGCCCCCGACGCATAGCCCCGCGGTAGCTTGAGATCGACGCGTTGGAGAGCTGCGTCGCGCTTGCCGGCGTAGAGTGTCCAATCTCGACTTCCGGTGCTACCGAGCACCAGCACACGTTCGCGTGCCTTGTCGTAGAGCGCATATTTGACCGCCGTGTCGGGCGCGATGCCGAGCGTCTGCCACTCGCCGCCATCGACCTTGAAGCGCGCGCTGTCACAAGCGGTCTTGCGGCAGTTACCCGCCACCGCGGTCCAGCCGGGGAGCGCGAAGATGTGGCTGCCGTAGGCGCCCGGGATCTCGACGCGCCCGAGTGACTCCCGTGTCTTGCCGTCGTCGATCGTGCGGGAGAGGGCGAGTGCCTCGCTCTTCCGGTCGTCCTCCCATCCGACGACGACGACGTTCTCCCAACCCCCGACGCGGACCTGATCCGAGGTCGCGGCGTCCGTGACCTCCTGCGGCGGTCCCTGCTTTCCGCGCAGGGCAGAGACGCCGATCGTGATCGCACGACCGGCGGCGTTCGGCTTGGAGCTCGTCTTCACGCGCACCACGCGATCGCCGACGAGCGAGCTCGTTTCACGCTCGTTGCCTGCGCTCTCGTCGTCGTCGAGATTGATGCGGTTGGCCTCGGCCTTGTGCCGCGAGAGTCGGCCGGTGTAGCCCGTTGCGACCTCGAAACGCGGAGGGTTTCCAACGAGCTTCGCCTGCTTCTCGACCATCGCGCCGAGGAGCCAGAGATCGCCCTTCGCGTCACGCGTCACATCGCCGGCGCCGATGCCCGGCGTTCCGAGCGACGTCCACGTCGCGCCGTCGTCGGTCGAATGAAGCACGCGCTGCGGACGCAAGAGCACGAGCGCCTCGCCGCGGGTGTTGGCCGCGAGACCCGACACGACCTCGCCAGCGCGCAGCGGCAGCTTCGTCTTCGACCACGTCGCGCCGAGATCTTGGGTGCGGTGGAGCGTGCCGTCGGCTTCCACGCCGAGCAGCGCGCGCTTTCCCGCGGCGAACTCCGCGCTGAAGTCGAGCGACTTGCTGACGCGGTTGGCGATCGTCAGCGGACCGTCGGAAACGAATACGCCGCCGCGATTTCCGACGAACAAGAATTTCGCGCCCTCACGCCGAACGTCACGCACATCCTCGGGGAGCACGAGCTCCGAGTGCTCGACCGCGCGCGCCTTGTCGCGCGGCATACGCCAGCGACGACCACGCACGCTGACCTGGAGGACGGTACCGTCGCCGAGATCGAGCTCATTGAAGACATCGGGATGCTCGGAGTCGAAGACCCACCGCGCGAGGGGCCCTGGCGTTGCGGGCGCAGCGGCGATGGACGCGGTCGGCGTGGGCGTTGGCGCGGGTGTCGTCGCGGCCGGCGAGCACGAGGTCACAGCGACGAGAAGCGACCAGAACAAGGAGCGCGGCGTCGCCGTGCGGCGACTCGCTTCCGACGATGATCCACGCATGACCCCACCCTATCCGATCACGCCGCCGCTTTGCGGCGCTCGCCGTCGCGCGACGTCCACCACGCGAGCGCGATGAAGACGAGCTGGAAAGGGAGCCGTGCCCAAAGCGCCCATACGGGCAGCGCCGCCCCGTCGGGTTGAATTTGGTGCACGGCCATCGCGACATTGGCAGGGAACACAGCGATGTAGAGAGCGATCAACCCGATGCCCGCGGCGCGCCGCACCCGCGGGACGAGCAGCCCGACGCCGCCCGCGATCTCGAAGAAGCCACTGACGAGAACGAGGACGAGCGGCGCGGGCAGCCAGCCGGGAACGATCTTCACGAAGCCCGCAGGCCGTACGAAGTGGAGCGTGCCGACCGCCATCATCGCGATCGCGAGCAACACACGAACGACCCCGCGCGCGTGAGATGCTGGAGCGCTGTCTGCGCTCAAGCCTTCATCACGCGCGCGAGCGCGGGGCGCGCTTGGCAGCGGGTGAACCACGTGTCGAGCTGCGGGTGCTTCTTCGGGTCGAAGCCCATGCGGCTGATCCACATGACGGCTCCGGCAAGATGCACGTCCACCAGTGTGAACGTGTCGCCGACCATCCAGG
>CAXSGV010000212.1:0-3134 GCA_964236615.1 uncultured Polyangiaceae bacterium | reverse complement strand
CCAAGTGGTTGGCGAGCATTGCGAAGAGCTTCTCGACCTCCGCCTTGCCGGCCTCGCCCACTTTGGCGTCGCGCATGTCCGCCGGGATCTGGTCGGACGTGTTCGAGATGAACTTGTAGACGGCCGCAGCGAGCGTCACGTTCATCCACGCGAGCCACTGGAACGCCTGCGCGCGCTCGATACCCGGCGCAGGAAAGAGCTTCTTCTCGACGCCGAACGTCTCGCCGAGGTGCTCGAGGATCGCGATCGATTCGAAGATGGGAACGCCGTCGTGCACGAGCAACGGCACTTTGGCGTTCGGGTTCAACGCGAGGAACTCCGGCGTGTGCGTCGCCTTCGTCGCGAGATCGAGCTTCACCTTTTCGCAAGGCACCTCGAGCTCCTCGATGGCCCAGAGGCAGGTGGTGGCAGACGACCAGGGTGCATAATAGAAAACGAGGCTCATGTTCAGGCTCCTTTGAATGTCGAGACGACGGAGCCTACGCCGCCCGAAGTGACAGCCTCATGTCAGTTTTTTCGCCGCGAGCCTTATCGCCTGCGAGCGCCCGGCCGTTGTGGTGGGGACGGAATCGCGTCAAGGAGGGCTGAGTGCAACACAGTGAACAGCTCCTTCGGGCACTCTTCGACGACGCGCACGATGCGATGCTGCTCGCCGACGACGCCGGGGTTTACATCGACGCCAACGCCGCCGCCTGCGAGCTCTTCGGCTCGACGCGCGCCGAGCTCATAGGCCGGAGCGTCCTCGAGTTCGCTGCAGCGGGTTACGATGCGCGCGCGACGTTCGACGACTTTCGGGCAACGGGCCACATGCACGGGCGCTTTCCGCTGCGGCGACCGGACGGAACCCGACGGCTCCTCGACTACCACGCCTCCGCGAACGTCGCGCCCGGCGTGCATCTTTCGGTGTTGCGTGACGTCACCGAGAAGGTGGAGGCGGACGCAGCGCGTGTGGTCGCCGAGCAGCTGGCGGCGGCGGCCGCGCGCGAACGCGAGCAGCTCGTGGCGTCACTCGAGCACGAGCGTCGTCGCATCGGTACGCTGCTCGAGAAGGCGCCAGCATTCATGGCCGTCGTGCGCGGAAAGGACCACGTCTTCGAGCTCGCGAATCCTGCGTTTTGCGAGCTCACCGGGCGACACGACCTTATCGGCAGGACCGTCCTCGATGCGATTCCCGAGGCCGCCGCGCAGGGCTTCATCCGCATGCTCGACACCGTGCTCGCGACAGGCGAGCCCTTCGTGGGGAATGGCGTGGCACTCAAGCTGGCGCGTGTCACCGACGCGGCGCCGGAGCAACGGTATTTGAACTTCGTCTACCAACCGCTCGTGGAGGAGGACGGGGTCATCAGCGGCGTGTTCGTTCACGGCGTGGACGTGACGGACGCGACGCTGGCGCAGCAGCGCGATCGAGCTCAGTTTCACGCTGTCCCCGTGCCGATGTACGTGTGGCAACGCGTGACGCGCGGTCGAGAAAGGGATTTCATTCTCATCGACTTCAACGAGGCCGCGCTTACGATCTCGAACGGCGGTATTACGAAATTTCTCGGTATGTCGGGGGCCGAATTCTTGAAGGGCACGCCCGAGATCCTTCGCGAGATTGAGCGCTGCTTCGACGAGGGGGCGATCTTCCAACGCGAGGCGGACCACGAGATGAGGGTCACGGGCGAGCTGAAGCGACTCTGCATCACCTACGCCCCCGTGCCGCCCGACCTCGTGCTCGTACACACCGAGGACATCACCGCGCGCGTGAAGCTCGAGCACCAGTTCCGACAAGCTCAGAAGATGGAGGCGGTCGGCCAGCTCGCAGGCGGCATCGCTCACGACTTCAACAACCTGCTGTCGGTGATCCTCAGCTACGCAGGTCTCGCCATCGACGGCCTCGAGGCAAGCAATCCGCTGCGCAATGACCTCGAGGAAATTCGCGCGGCGGCTGCGCGAGCGGCGGACCTGACACGGCAGCTGCTCGCGTTCAGTCGGCACCAGGTGCTCCAGCCGCGCATCGTCGATCTGAACGCGGTCGTCATCGGGATGAAATCGATGCTGAGTCGGCTGATCGGCGAGGACGTCGAGCTCGACATCGTGACCAAAGCGCGCATTGGCCGCGTGCGCGCCGACCCCGGTCAGATCGAGCAGGTCGTCATGAACCTCGCCCTCAACGCCCGCGACGCCATGCCCGACGGCGGCAAGCTCACCATCGAGCTGTCGGACGTGGAGCTCGACGCGGCGTACGCCGATGCCAACCTCGGCGTGAAGGCGGGGTACTATGTGTTGCTCGCAGCCAGCGACACCGGCGTCGGAATGGACGCTGCGACGTGCGCGCGCGTGTTCGAGCCCTTCTTCACGACGAAGGAGGTTGGCAAGGGCACCGGCCTCGGCCTCTCCACGGTGTTCGGCATCGTCGAGCAGAGCCACGGGCACCTCGCCGTCCACAGTGAGCCGGGGCATGGCACCGTGTTCAAAGTGTATTTGCCACGCCTCGCGGAGGGCACCGCACCGTCGGCCCCTCCCGTTTTGCCGCCGCCGCGCGACTGACGTTTCCCGACGAACGAGGATGACAGTGCGCGCAGAAATGAGCTTTTCTTCGTCGCATGTCTCTCGAATTGCATTTTCATCCGCTGGCTTCCTACTGCTGGAAGGTGCTCATCGCGCTCTACGAAAACGAGACGCCGTTCGAGCCGCATCTCGTCGATCTCAGCGATGCGGCGGCACGCGCGAAGCTCGAGCAGCTCTCCCCCTTCGCGAAGTTTCCGGTGCTGCGCGACGTGCCGAAAGATAGGGCCGTCGTCGAGTCGAGCATCATCATCGAGTACTTGGCGCAGCACTACCCGCGACGCACGCAGCTCGTCCCCGCCGACGCAGAGCTTGCGCGCGAGACGCGGCTACGCGATCGCATGTTCGACCTCTACGTTCACGAGCCGATGCAAAAGGTGGTCGGCGACAAGCTACGGCCCGCGGGCAAGAACGATCCGTACGGTGTCGAGCACGCAAAGGGGGTCCTCGACACGGCGTACGGCGTGCTCGATCACGACATGGCCACGCGGAAGTGGGCGATGGGGGATGCCTTCACCATGGCCGACTGCGCCGCCGCGCCCGCGCTCTATTACGCCAACCGCGTACGGCCCTTCGCCGACACGCAC
>CAXSGV010000211.1:7677-10765 GCA_964236615.1 uncultured Polyangiaceae bacterium | reverse complement strand
ACGCGCCGACGAGGGCGAGGAAGTAGAGGAAGTAGTCGCCGATCGACGACTGCGCGAACGAGTGCACGCTCGCGATGACGCCCGAGCGCGTCAGGAACGTGCCGAAGATCGTCATGAAGAACGTCACGCACACGAGCACGACATTCCAGACTTTGAAGAGGCCGCGCCGCTCCTGAATCATGACCGAGTGAAGGAACGCGCTCGCGGTGAGGAGCGGAAGGAACGCTGCGTTCTCGACCGGATCCCAGGCCCAATAGCCACCCCAGCCGAGCTCCTCGTACGCCCAGAGCATCCCCAGCGTGTTGCCGATGGCGAGGAACATCCAGGAGAAGAGCGTGAACTTCCGGCAGGCGATGATCCACTCGGTGTCGAGCCGACCCGTCACGAGCGCCGCGACGGCGAACGCGAACGGAATCGTGCAGCCGACGAAGCCCGTGTAGAGGCTCGGCGGGTGGATGATCATGTAAAAATTCTGAAGGAGAGGGTTCAATCCTTCGCCGTCGGGGCGCGTGCCCGCCACGCTCGTCGAGAACGGGTTGGCCGCGAATGCCATCAGCACAGCGAAGAAGAGAACGACCACCATCAAGGTCGCGAGGATGTACGGCTGAAGCTCGAGGTAACGCTTCCCGAGCCATTTCACCGTCACGCCGATGTAGATCGACAGTAAGAAGAGCCACCAGAGGAGCGAGCCGTCCTGTCCACCCCACAGCGCCGTGAGCAGATACGAGATCGCCATGGAGCGATCCGAGTAGTGCGCGACGTAGCGAAGCCGGAAGTCATGGCTGACGAACGCGTAGGCGAGGCACAGAACGCACGCGCCGATCAGCGCCACCGTTCCGTACGCGCCGAAGCGCGCCGCCTGCAGCGTCCGTGGCTTGCCGTTTGCGCCCGCCGCGATGGAGACCGCGAACGTGTAGCTCGCGACCACCATCACCGCGAGCAAGAGGGTGCTTCCGAAAAGCGGGAACGTGCTCCACATGGTTTCTGCGGCGAAGCTTAGCACGCACGGTCCGGCGCCCTCGGGCGCGGAGCCCCCGCGGTCCGGCGCAAAATCTGCGGTCCACGGCGCACTGCTCTTCGTGCAGATCGCGTTCGCATCTCAGGCGGTCGAAGGAAAGCTCGCGATGATGCCCCGCGCGCTCGGTGGCGAAGCGATTCCGCCGGCGGCGCTCGCGATGTTTCGGATGCTCGGGGCGCTCGTCTTTTTCCAAGTCGTGGTGCGCGGCGCGCGCAAGCTGACGCCGACGACGCGGCTCGATCAAGTGAAGCTCGCCGGTTTGTCCTTGCTCGGGATAGCGCTGAACCAAGTGCTCTTCCTCATGGGCCTGCGAACGACGTCGCCGGTGTCGGCGGCGCTCCTCAGTGTCACCATCCCGATCTTCACGGCGGCGCTCGCCGTCCTCTTACGGCAAGAGCGCGCGAGCCTGCGCGTCGCCATCGGGCTCACGATCGCCGTGTGCGGCGTCCTCTGGCTCACCGGCATCACGCACGTCGACGCGGGTGCTGTGCTCGTGGCGTTCAACTCGCTCTGCTACGCGGCCTACCTGGTCGCCGCCGGTCCCATGATCCGCCGCCTCGGCGCGTTCACGGTGGTCACGTGGATCTTCTCTTGGGGCGCCGTCTTGTTCGCTCCGTTGGGGCTCCCCGCGCTCGTCGACGCGGTGCCCGACATCACGCCGCGCGGGTGGTGGTTGCTCGGTTTCATTCTCGCCGTCCCGACGATCCTCGCGTACTCCGCCAACGCGTGGGCGCTCGGCCGATCGACGCCGAGCCTCGTCACCGTCTACATCTTCCTCCAACCGCTTCTTGCCGCGTGGCTCGCGTGGGTGCAGCTCGGGCAAGCGGTCACGCCCCGCATCGGCGTGGCTGCGCTGATCATCGTCGTTGGCGTCGTCGTCGTGGCTACGCGAGCCCGAGAACCTTCTCGAGCCGCGTGAGCGCCTCGGGAAGCGCCTCGATCGTGATGCCGCCCCACCCAAGCCGAAAGCCTTCCGGCATCTCGAAGAAGGAGCCGGGCGCGACGATGACCTCGTGCTCGGCGATGCCCTTCTCGATGGCGTCGAGGAGATCGGTGCGTCCGCCGATGCGCGCGAAACCGAAGAGGCCCGCGGTGGGGGCGCTCCACAGGATCTCGGAGCGCGACTTCGTCCACGCTTCGACGATCGCGCGCTTGCCTTCGAGGATTCCGCGCGCGCGCGTCGCGAGCACGGGGACATGCGCGAAGGCAGCGACGGCGAGGTTCGCGTGCGAGAGCGGGAGCATCCCGCACGTCGAGAGGATCGTGGCCTCGGCATGTGCGATCGCCTCGCGCGGACCCGTCAGCCAACCGAACCGGTCGGCGCCGAGGCCGTAACATTTGGTGAGGCTCGACGCGCACACCACGTTCGTACCGAGGCGGCGCGCGCTTCCGCGGAGCACGCCGTCATCGCCGACAAGATCGTCGAACGGCGCGTACACCTCGTCGACGAGCAGGTAGGCCTGTCGCTCGGCGACGATGCGCGCGATCTCTCGAAGGACATCGTCGCTCGCGCGCACACCGCTCGGGTTGTGGAGGTTGGTGACCGCCACGACGCGCGTGCGGGGCGTCATCGCGCGGGCGATCGCCGAAGGGTCGAGCGCGAAGCCTTGCTCGGGCTCCCGCTTGAACCGCACGACGCGCGCGCCGACGCCTGCGGCTGCGCGAAGCAGTGGCTCGTACGCGGGCTCCTCCACGAGGATGTCGTCGCCTGGGGAGGTGAGCGCGGCGTAGGCGAGCCATAAAGCGTGCGCTGCCCCGAGCGTCGCGATGCAGTCCACTTCGGGGACGTCGTTGTAGCGCGCAATCGAGGCGCGAAGCTTGGCCCACCCGGTCGGGTCGTCGAGCGCCGAGAGCGTCGGGGCCGTCACGAGCTCCGCGACGGGGAAGGGGAGCATCCCGCTCGTGGCGAGATCGAATTTCACGCCGGTGTAGTTGGCGATGGCCCACGCGAGGTACTTCGGCGGCTCGTACACGCTCGGATCTGTACCTCACTGGATGGGGAGGATGGGGTTTGATACGACCCTACGATGGTCGACGTGAAGGTCACGATCAACGTGCAGGGAAAAGCGG
>CAXSGV010000211.1:0-7667 GCA_964236615.1 uncultured Polyangiaceae bacterium | reverse complement strand
AGGCCGCTTCGGTCAAGGATCCCACGGTCGCAGCCGCGCTTCGCAAGATGGGGAGCGACGTCGGCCGCAAGCTGAAGGACGTCCGCTGCCCGAAGCACCACCGAGGCCCGACGGAAGTTCGCATTCACGTCGGCCGCAACGGCAGCGGCGATCTCAAATACGAATCGTGCTGCGAGGAGCTCGGCAAGGCGGTCACCCAAGCGATGGGGTGACGCCGCCGCCGCGTCGCTCGTGCTTCCTACTTGGCGGATGCGAGCGAGAGCTTCGCCTCGCGAATGATATGTGCATCATGCACCGACAGGTGCATCGTGCCTTCGAGCGTCGCGGCCAGCGTTCCGACGAGCGTGCCCGAGAACCCGTTGTCGCCCGGCGTCGTCCGTTCGATCTTCGCGCTGACTTGCGTTCCGTCCACGAGGCCGCTCACCGTAGCGGGCCCGAGCGGCCCCTCGACCTTGCCCGACACCACGTTGCCGTTAATCACGAGCGTGATCGTCCCCTCACCGAGCCCGTCCTTGGACTCGTCGCCACGCCATTTCACGTAGGACCACTCACCGCCGTCGGGCACCGTGAGGGTCCCCGGCGTGCTCGTGTACTTGCCCGTCCACGTCGCCGTCGTGGGCGCTGTCGTGGTTGCGCTCGCGCTCGTGCCCGTGCCCGTGCCCGTGCCCGAGCCCGCTCCCGCTGGAGCCACCACCGACGCCGAGGCGCTGGGCGCCGGCGGAGCGTCCGGCTTCGAGCAGCCGGCCGCGAGGAGGAACGGCCCCACCATGCCGAAGACGACCGCGCGCCTCACGACTTCCCCGTGAGCGAAAGGATTCGCACTCCGACCTCGCCTTCGATCTCGACGAGCTCGCCGCGACCGATCTCGACGCCGTTGGCGCGGAGCACCACCGGATCGGCGACGCGCTGCGCGAGAGCGACCACATCGCCCGGAGCGACTGCCGCCCAGGCGCGCGCCGTCAGCTGCACCGAACCGATCTCGACGCGCACGACGACCGGCGCTTCCACTGCGTTCTCGATGACGACGTCGTCTCCGGCCATGGAGAGATCCTCCGAGCCCTCACGTACCACGACCCGCCCGTCGTCGCCGAGATCGGCGCGCGCCCCGCGATCGCTCGACGCCGCCGCGAGCAGCACCGGACCGGCCATGCCCCTGCGCCCGCGAAGGTCGGGCATCCAGGCGTCCCCCACCGCGAGCTCCGCCAGCTCCTCACGCGAAGCGAGCGACACGGCGAGAACGACCTGCACTGCGAGCGGCACCTCACCTACGGCAACGAGCGCCGCGACATTCGCCACGCGTAGGCTCGCGCCATCGTCGCGCCGCGCGGTCGGCAACGCGTCGAGCGTGTCGCGCGTCGTCCCGATACGCGCGAGGAACGCGTCGTCGCCGACAACGACGGTCACCGTCGCGATCACGATCGCGTCATCGCTTCGCGCCGGCCACACCTCGGAAGCGAGGCCTGCGCCGAGCACGCGCAAGGGTCGCGAAGCCTCCGCGCGCCGAAGCGCGGCCGCGACGACCGCGGCCAGCGCACCGGCCATGCGCGGTGACGCCGAAGCCACCGGAACGCGCGGAGCGGCACGACGCAGCGCGCCCGCGACGAGCGCCGCCGCAAGCTCGGGCTCGACCTCGATCCAGAGGCGCGCGATCGGTCGCGACGACTCGGCATCGCCCACGCGCGTTGCCGCAGGCTCTTCGATCGCGATCGCGAGCGCCCCCGGAAGCGCGCGCTCGGCGCCGCCGTTGCCGAGAGTGACATCGACGCGACGAAGCCTCACGTCGACCCGCGTCGCGGTGAGTGCCTCCACCGCGCGAACGATCGCGGCAGCGTGCTCGTGCTCGGCGAACCTCCGCAGCGCCTGGCGCGCGCCGATCGCCGCGTGGGTCGTCGAATCGAGCGAAGCCCACGGAAACGCCCGCGCCGTTGCGTTCGCGCCTGCCGCGATGCCGCGTGAGCTCATCCCTGTTTCCGCGCGACGAGCGTCCAGTGGCGGTCGCTCGTGAGCTGCACGGCGTCAGCGGCAATTCCAAGGGGAAGCACCATAGCGCGCACTTCGTCGACGGCGAGCGCGGCATGGAGCGAGGCTTCGAAAAGCTCGCGTTGCCGGCGGTGGCGCTCGAGGTCGTCGCTCGAGCCTTCGTCGGGGAGGCTCGCGTAGGTGTCGACGAGCGCGTCGAGCGAGGAGCTGTCGACAGGGCGCGCGAGATCGCGAACGAAGAGAATTCCGCCCGGGCGAAGGACGCGCCACATCTCGGCCAGCGCCGCTTCGGGCTCGGGAATGTGATGGACGATCGAGTTCGACACGACAGCGTCGAACGACTCCTGCGCATACCCCGTGGCCTTCGCGTCGCGCTTCTCGACCGTGATGCGCGACGCGAGCCCCGCCGAGCGCACGTTGTCGACGGCGACTGCGATCATGTGATCGGCGAGATCGATCGCCACGCACGAGAGCGTCGGCGCGCCTTCGAGAAGGAGGATCGGGATGCGCGCCGTGCCGGTACCCACGTCGAGCACCCGCTTGCTCGTCCCGCACACGGCCAGAAAGTCGTCGGCGAATCGCGTGTTCACCTCGACGTGATCCATCGCGTCGTAGTCGCGAGCCTCGACCTCGGTATCCATGACTTCAGGCTCGAGGGTGCGCGCGATCACGAACCGTTACTTTCGCGTGCCGCCCGCGCCAAAGGCAAGTGATAGCCTCGTGCCGATGCCGGCGCGGTCGCTTCATCGGGTCGGTATGGCGGCAATCGTCGGGGGTGCGTCGTTCGTGGCTGCAGCAGCCGGCGCCGCAAATCCAGCCGCAGACGCGACGCCGGCGCGCGATCCGTCGAACGTCGCGGGGCTGAGCCAGGTGATGGAGCTCGTCGCCGACGGTAACGACAAGCTCGTTGCGCGCGATGCTCCCGGCGCCGTCGAGTCGTACCGTCGCGCCATCAAGCTCCAACCGAAAAACCCCCTCGGCCACTTGATGCTGGGCCAGGCGCTCGTCACGACCAACGCCCTTCCCGAGGCGGAAGCTTCGTTCAGGGCAGGCGAAGCCGTCGCCGACTCCGCGCCTGCAATCAAAGCGCGCCTCCTGTTTTCGATGGCCGATCTGAAGGAGCGACAGAAGAAGCTCGAGGACGCAAAGGCCGCCTGGCAGCGCTACGCCGACTACGTCGGCAAGCGCGAGTCGCTCGGCTTTGCGAGCACTGCGACCGCGCGCATCGCCGCGATCGATGAAGTGCTGAAGCAAGAGAAGGCGTACGAGATCGTTCGCCAGCGCATCGCCGAAGACAAGAAGTAGGCGAGCCCTTGTCTCTTGACGGCCCCACCGGCGCTCGCTATTGAAAGTGACTTACATTATCAACTTCGAGTTCCTGGAGTCTAAAGCCCGATGAAGACGAACGTCGTTCGTGGTGGAGGTTTGTTCTTGGTGGGCGCGCTGGCATCCGCCGTTGCGCTTGCGGCGGGAGGCTGCTCGGACGACCCGGTTCCCGCGACCGAGGTCGACAGCGGCCCTTCGACCGACTCGGGGCTCACGGCCGACACCTCGAACCTCGGCGACGGCGGCACGAGCGACGTGCAGACGAGCGACGCAAACGACAGTGGGCCGATCGGTCCGCAACCCGTCCTCTTGAATCTTTCGCCCGGCGGTCACGACCGCCTCTTCGGCGTGACCTACGACGCGGCGGGCAACCTCTACGCGACCGGCGTCGCGTCGACGGCGGCGACGACGACCGCGGACCTCTCGTTCCTGGTCGCGAAGTTCACGCCCGCTGGCGTTCTCGACGCGACCTTCGGGACGAACGGCGTGGCGACGCTCAACGTCGTGGCCGCGTGAGGCTCGTCTTGCGACAGCTCGAACGCGACGTACCCCGCAACCGCGCGATCGCCCTCCGCCCGCTCGCACACGAGGAACTGCCGACGCTCGCGCGTGAGATGCCGGTCCCACATTGCGTACAGGTGAGGTCGCGCGCGGCATCGTCCTGCAGTCGACCGGCAAGATCGTCGTCGCGGGGACGGTCGAGCACACCGGTGGTGACGCACGCGATCGCGACATCGCCGTCGTTCGCTTCAACGCCAACGGCACGCCCGATCTGACGTTCGGCGCCGGCGGCACGACCGCGGTGCGCATCCTCGATTTGTCCGCCGGCGCCGCCGCCGGCGCGGGCTACTCCGCCGACTCGCAGTGGGGCCTCGTCGTTCGTCCCAACGACAAGCTCGTCGTGAGCGGCGCAGTGAAGGCCGCGGGCCGCAACGACACCGACTACGCGCTCGTGCAGCTCAACGCCGACGGAACCACCGACACCGCGGGCTTCGGAGCGCAGGGCGTGTTTTCGCTCGACCTCGGCGATCAGCAGAGTGCATCCGCACGCAACGCCACCTTGCTCGCGGACGGAAGCATCGTCATGGTCGGCTACAAGGACGACGCTTCGAACGTCGGCAGCCCGGTCATGTTCAAGGTGACGAGCGCGGGCGTGCTCGACACGACCTTCGCGACGAGCGGCGTCTACAACGAGCTGATCCTGCCTCTGCAGTCCGAATTCTATGCGTGCTCGTCGCAGGGCACGAGCTTCGTCACTGCAGGCTATGGTCGCAGCAACACGAGCGAGTCGCTCGACTGGCTCTCGGTGCGCATCAACGCAGCGGGCCAGCGCGACATGACTTACGGCAACAACGGCATCGCGCGCATGGACCTCGCCGGTCAGGCGGACAGCGCGCGCTACGTCGTCACGCTTCCGGGTGATCGCGTGATGTTGATGGGCAGCGGTCGCATCAACGCGACGAACGCGAACGCGGTCATCGCCGTCTACACGAAGGACGGACAGCCCGACACGACGTTCGGCCCGCAAGGTCGGCGCGTCTACGATCTCGGCGGTCCATCCGACTTCATGTGGGCCGCTGCAGTCGCGCCCGATGCGTCGAAGGTCGCGATCGTTGGGCTCGGTGGCTACGCGGCCGACGCCGGGGTCGGCGACAAGTCGGCGCTCCTCATTCTCCCGCTCCCGTGAACCGTCGGAAGTCAGGCTGGATTGCCCTCGGCTCGTGGGCGCTCGTGGCGATCGTCGTGGCTTGCCGGAAGCCCACGCCCGACGAGATCGTGTACACGGGCGCCACCGCAAACGGCAGCGGCACCTCGACCACACCGCGCCCGCCGGTGACCGTGGAGCCCGGCTTCGACAAGCACGCGCTGCTCACCGCCGAGGCGGACTGCGCGCTCGATCGTTACCGCGTGCTCGAGTCCCGCGCGCGAACGCTGCGTGATGTCACGCGCACGTTCGCGGCCGACCCGAGCTCCGTGAACGCAACGTCCGCCAAGGAGGCGTGGCTCGCGACGATGGCGATCGCGGAGGAGGCCGAGGTGTTCCGCTTCGGACCCGCTGCGCGCTCGACCGAGCCCGGCGGAAAAGATCTCCGCGACGAGATGTACCCGTGGCCGCTCTTCAGCCGATGCCGCACCGAGGAGCAGCTCGTCGATCGCACCTACGCCAAGCCCGGCTTCGGCACGTCGATCGTCAACGGACGCGGCCTTACAGCGTACGAGTACCTCGTCTTCTACCCGGGCACCGACAACGCCTGCGCGCAGTTCTCCGTCATCAACTCGCAGAAGACCTGGGCAGGTCTCGGCGACGCGGAGCTCGCCAAGCGAAAGGCCGAGTACGCCGCAGCCGTCGCGGACGACGTCTTCGCGCGCGCGACCGCTCTCGTTCAGGCGTGGGATCCCGCGGCAGGGAACTTCCACGCGCAGCTCGCGAAGGCGGGCACCGGCAGCACGGTGTACGCGACCGATCAAGCTGCGTTCAACGCAGTGAGCGACGCGCTCTTCTATCTCGAGAACGAAGGCAAGGACATGAAGCTCGCGCGTCCGCTCGGCATTCTCGATTGCGAGGAGAGCACCTGCCCAGAAGCCGTCGAGTCGCCGTACGCACACGCATCGGCGGCGCACTTGCGCGCGAACCTGCGCGGCTTCCGTCGTCTCTTCGTCGGCTGCGCCAACGAGGCCGGCGACGGGCTCGGCTTCGACGATTTCCTGCGTGCCGCCGGCGCAGGCAATCTCGCCGACCGCATGCTCGCTGCGCTGGCGGACGCCGAGGCCGCGATCGACTCGCTCAACCCGTCCTTCGAAGACGTCGTCCGGAACGAGCCTGCGCGCGGGCGGGCCGTGCACGCTCGCTTCAAGAACCTGACCCAACTCTTGAAGGTCGAGTTCATGACCGACCTCAACCTGGAGCCGCCGAAGGGCACGGAGGGCGACAATGATTGAGCGCCTGCTTCGCCCTGTCGACATCGCGTGGCTCGTGGCGTTCCGCGTGCTCTACGGCCTCACGGTCTTCGTCAGCATGTGCCGTTTCCTCGCCTACGGCTGGGTGGACGACTTCTTCGTGAAGCCGTCGTTCCACTTCAAGTACTGGGGCTTCGGCTGGGTCGAGCCTCTTTCTGCGACGGGGATGCACGCGCTCTTCGCCGTGCTCGCGGTCCTGGGTCTCGCGATCGCTGCAGGCGTCTGCTTCCGACTCGCGTCGTTCGCGTTCGTCGTTGGCTTTGCGTACGTGCAGCTGATCGACGTCGCGACGTACTTGAACCACTACTACCTCGCCGCGCTGCTCGGCCTCTTGCTCGCGATCTCCCCGGCCGGCAAGGCGTGGTCGGTCGACGCCTTTTTCGCCAAGCGAAGCGTCGCCCGCATCCCCGCGGCTTGGCACTGGCTCTTTCGCTTCCAGGTAGGCGTCGTCTACACCTTCGCAGGTCTCGCCAAGGCGAACTCCGACTGGCTGGTGCACGCCCAGCCCCTCCGCATCTGGCTCTCGTCGCGCAGCGGCCTACCCGTGATCGGCCCGCTTTTCCAGAGCACGCTCGCGGCGCCCGCCATGAGCTGGATGGGCTTCCTGTTCGACACGACGATCGCTTGGTTCCTCCTCGCGCGGCGCACACGCCCGTATGCGTTCGCCGTCGTGATCGTCTTCCACATCGTGACCCGCGTGCTCTTCCCGATCGGGATGTTCCCCGTGATCATGATCCTGTCGGCGCTGGTCTTCTTCGACTCCTCTTGGCCCCGCACGCTCGCCGCTAGGCTCGCGCGCCGAAATATCCCCGAGCCCGAGCCCAAGCCCGAGCGCGCCGAGCCCGAGCCCGTGGCGGAGCCCGCGCAGCAAGCCTCGACCACCGGCCGCCGCGTGGCCCTCGCCTTCGCCGCGGTTTACTGCCTTTTTCAAGTGCTCCTCCCGCTTCGCTTCCTGGCCTACGGCGGTGACGTCCGCTGGCACGAGCAGGGCATGCGCTTCTCTTGGCGTGTGATGGTCCGAGAGAAAAACGGCAGTGTGACCTTCCTCGTCCGCAGCAAGACGACCGGCCGCGAGTGGCAGGTCAGCCCGCGCTCGCTTCTCACCAAGGTGCAGGAGCGCGAGATGTCGACGCAGCCCGATCTCGTCCTGCAGCTCGCGCATCGCGTAGCCGCCGACTGCGAGCACCGCGGCCTCGGCCCTGTCGAGGTCCGCGTCGACGCGGAAGTCTCTCTCAACGGCCGTCGGATCGCGCCGCTCGTCGATCCCACCGTCGATCTCGCTGCCGTGCACGACGGCGTGCAGCCCGCGCGGTGGATCCTCCCCCGGCCTTCGGACGCACCGCCACACCTCCGCCCGATCTGATCATGCGACGCTCTTCTCTCTCCACGCCGCTCGCGGCGCT
>CAXSGV010000210.1:6061-10822 GCA_964236615.1 uncultured Polyangiaceae bacterium | reverse complement strand
CCCACGCTGCCCGAAGCCGCGGGCGCCGTCGCCGCAGGTCTGCAGGAGTACGGGATGGCCGAGGCCAGCCCCGCAGTTCTCGTCGACGCTGCACGGGCTCATCCCGAGCCTCGCACCATCGGCGGCGCGCTCGCGATCACGCTCCATGCGATGGCCGTCGAGGTCGAAGCGCAGGACGCCGCGTCGGCGCGACGCGCGTTCAAGGCTGCGGGGCCGTTGCTCGCTCTCGCCGACGCTCCGGGCGTCGTCGCGAAGGTGCAGCCGAGCGCGGCCCACGTGCGCGCGATGATGGGCGAGATCGAGCTCCGCGAAGGCAACGTCGCCGAAGCGCGCGAGCTCCTCAAGAGCTCCGCAAACACCGAGAAGACCGGCAACGTGCTCTCGACCCTCGCGCGCATCGAACGCTTCGAAGGCCAGTCGCCTGCGGCCATCGGGCACTTGAAAGCCGCGCTCGTGGCGCCCGACGTCGCCAAGGATCCCACCCTCCACGCCGAGATCCTCCTCACGCTGAGCGACGTCCTCCGCGAGTCTCCCAACGCTGCCGACAACGCAGCCGCGCGGCAGCCTCTCGTCGATGCCCTCAAGGAGCTCGCGCGTACACGCACCGCCGGCGACGGCGACGATCACGCGCGTGCCGAGCGTGTGCTCGCGCGTGTGCTCGATCGCTTCGGGGCTGTAGCACCAGGAAGCAAAGCGCTCGAGCGCGCGTTCGACGCGGCGCCGCACGACAAGAACCAAGCCTCGGCGACGCTCGGGATCATCGTGGCGCGCGGGGTTGTGAACAACGATCTCAAGTCGGCGCGCGAAGGCCTCAAGCGCGCCATCGCGGCTGATCTCACCGACGACGACCTCATCTACGTCGCGCTCTGGACGCGCATCGTCGAGAAGCAGACCAAGGCGACGCCCGACGGCAACGCCGAGCACGTGTTCTCGCAGGTGCTCGACGACGGCCGCTGGATTGGTCGCCTCGCGGCGTTCGGCAGCGGCCGGGTCAAGGGCGATGATCTGATCGCCAGCGCGAAGAACGCGGCGCAGAAGACCGAGGCCCTCTTTTACGTGGCCATGGACCGCCGCGCCGCGGGCGACGTGAAGGGGGCCGAGGCCGATCTGAAAAAGGTGCTCACCATCGGCGGCATCGATCTCATGGAAGTCTCGATCGCCCGCGACTTGCTCGCCGGACCGCGCGCCACCGTCGGCGGGCCGCTTCCGGAAGTCGGACTTCCGTAATTTTCTCGTGAGCGAGCTGGGAAAAACGCGCGCTCGTTCCGCGCTGCGTACCTCGCTCGATTGGGGCAGCCTTGCGCCGCTGCGGCTTCGCTCGCGCCTCGTCGCCGAAGGCGTTTATGCCGGCGGACACCGCAGCGCGCGCCGCGGCGCGGGCGTCGAGTTTGGCGGTCATCGCGCGTACACGCCGGGCGACGATCTGCGCTGGCTCGATCGCCGATCGCTGCTTCGCCACGAGCGCCTCTTGATTCGGCAGTTCGAGACGGAAACGGATCGCGCTCTCCGTCTCGTCGTCGATGCGACGGCGTCCATGGGCTACCGCGGCACCAAGGCGCCCGCCGCCAAGCTCGCATGGTCTGCGCTCGTCGCCGCTGCCCTCGCGCGCATCGCCGTCGCGAACGGCGACCCCGTGGGTCTCACGTTCGTCGGCGGCAGCACCAAGACCCGCAACCTCCCGGTGTCCGGTGGTCGCGAGGCCTTCGAGCGGATCGTCGCCTCCCTCGAGACGCTCGACGCCGGCGGCGACGCCAAGGTCGACACCGCCATGCTCGACAACGGGCTCGGCGGCATCGCCCGCTCCGCGCGCCGCGGCTCGATCATCGTCGTTCTCAGCGATCTGCTCGACCTGCCCGAGGGCGCGGCCGATCAGATCGCCGCGGTCGCTTCGCGTGGTCGTGTCCTCGTCGTCGTGCAGACACTCGATCCCGACGAGGCCACGCTTCCGTTCGAAGGAACGGTTCGTCTGCGATCGCTCGAAGGCAACGTCGTCGTCGAGACCGACATCGAGACCACGCGTGACGCGTACCTTGCGGCGCTGGCTGCGCTCACGAGTGAGTGGGAGCGCGCCCTCGTCGCACGCGGTGCCCGGCTCGTGCGCGCGGTCACGAGCGACGATCCGGTGAAGGTGGTGCGCGCCATCATCGAGGCTGCGCGATGACGTTCGTCACGGCGCTCGCGCTCATCGTCGGGGTGTTCGTGGCCGCGCCGTACCTCGCGCACCGGTTGCGTCGCCGCCGGGCCGACGATCGACCCTTCGCTGCCGCGCACCTCGTTCCCGCAGCCCCGCCGCGTGCGCGTCGTCGCGCGAAGCTCGAGGATCACGCGCTTTTCGCGACGCGCGCCCTGGCCGTGATCGCACTCGCGTTGCTCGGCGCGTCGCCACTCGTTCGCTGCTCACGGCTGTCACTCCAACGCTCGAGTGGCGCGTCGGTCGCGATGGCCATCGTGGTCGACGACTCGATGAGCATGCGCGCAACCGACGGCGGTCGAACGCGCTTCGAGCGCGCGCGTGAAGGTGCGCGCGAGCTGCTCGCTTCGGCACGTGAGGGCGACGCCATCGCCATCGTGCTCGCGGGCTCGCCAGCGCGGGTTGGTCTCGCGGCCACCACCGATCTCGGCGCGGCGCGTGTCGCGCTCGATGGTCTCACCGAGAGCGATCGCGGAACCGATCTCGAAGGCGCGCTCACCATGGCGCGCGCGCTCATCAACCAGCTCCCGCAGGTCGATCGCCGCGTCGTCGTCCTGAGCGATCTGGCCGACGGCAAGCCGAACGGTCCCCCGCTCGGCGAAGGCAGCGCCATCCCCGTGTGGGCGCCGCTGCCCGATCTCCGCACCGCCGCGGTCGACTGCGGTCTTTTGACCGCCGATCGTTCGGGCCCGCGCGTGCGCGTGCGTGTCGCGTGTAGCCATGGCGCGACGCCGTCAGGACGCGAGATCACGGTGATGCTCGGCGACGCGGTGCTTGCCAAAGCGAACGCGCCCACGACCGTCCCCGGCGAGGTCACGCTCACGATCCCCGCGGACAAAGACGGCGCGCTGCTCGCCAAGCTCACAGGCAGCGATGCCATCGCGTCGGACGATGCCGCCCCAGTCGTCACGGAAGCAGGCCCGGGGGCGATTGCGGTCGTAGGCGATGGGCCCGACGAGGTCGCGGCGACCGGCGGCGCGCCGATCGTCGAGCAAGCGCTCGCCGCGCTCAAGCTCGAGATGGCGGTGCGACCAATCCCGGTGCTCCCCGATCGCGCCGACGATCTGCAGACGTTCGTTGGTCTGCTCATCGACGATCCGCCCGGCTTCACGCCAGAGCAGCGCAAAGCGCTTGCGACGTTTCTCGACGAAGGTGGGCTCGCTCTCCTAGCGCTCGGACCGCACGCCGCTGCGGCGCCACTTGGCGCGTCGTTCGAGCCCATCGTTCCGCACGCCGTCGCGTGGACGTCGACGACGGTGCCGGGCGCCGATGCCACCAGCGGCAAGAGCGTCTTGTCCGAGGCCGCGGCGAGCCTCGTCGACCTGGCACCGAAGAGCCGCAGCTCGCTCGCGCACGACGACCTCTCGCTCTTCGAGCCGCTCATGGCCTGGAAGGATGGCGCCCCCCTCGTCGCGACCCGCACCATCGGTCGCGGTGAAGCGTGGATCGTCACGCTGCCGTTCAGCGTTGAGGCAAGCGACCTCACGCTGCGTCCGGGTTTCGTCTCGCTGCTCGACGCGTGGGTCGAGAAAGCGCGCCTTCGCGCCTCGCCTCGGCGCAGCGAGGTCGGCATCCCGTGGACGTTCTCGAGCTCCGCTCGCGGCCTGTCGATCGACGGTCCAGCAGGTCCGCTCGAGACGCCTCGCGACGGCGAGATCACGCGCGTCGCTCCCGCGCTCCTCGGGCTTTACCGTGTAAAGTTCGACGCCACCAAGCACGAGGTTCGCGTGACCGCGCCGGCCGAGGCCGAGATCGATCTTCGCCCACGCGCCGTCACGTCGGGGGCGGCGACGCAAGGCCTTGGCGACACCCACGCCTCGGTCGACATCTCGTGGGCCATCGCTTTGGCGCTCCTCGGGCTCGTCGCCGCGGAGCTAGCCCTGCGCGTTCGGGCTCGCACTGGCGAACGGGCGAGCGAGGGCTTGCCGACGACACCTTCTTTGGGTTGACTGTCCCGCGTGACCCATCCCCGTTCGATCGCGGCTTCGTCCTCGGTGGCCTCGTTTGGCGCGCTCCTCCTCGCTCTCTCTCTTTGCGCGTGCGGTGGCGGCGGTCCGTACGGCCACTCACCGAGCTACGCGCCGCTGTCGGCGGAGGAGTCCGCGCTCGCGGGCGCGCGTGAGTACGACCCGGTCATGTACCAGCGCTTCCCCGACGACTGGCGCAAGAGCCCGGTGTCGCTCTTCGGTGTGGTCACGGGTCGCGTGCCCGGCGCAGGCGGCAGCGCCTACCTCACGCTGAGCGTGCGCCGGCTCGAGCCACGCAACCTCTGCGACAACGCCAACGACGACGACACCTGCCGTGTCACCGTCAGCGATCGCGACTTCGGGATCATCCACGCGCTCATCGCGCTCCGGCCCGAGGACGAAGTCGGTACGCAGTCGATGGCGCCGGGCTCGCTTCTCCGCGTCGTCGGTCGGTTCGGGCAAGACACGGATCCGGGCGACGGCGGTCCAATCGTACGCGCTTCGTACTACCGGCACTGGCCGCGTTACACTTACGTGACGAAGGCCGCAGCGCGCGAGATGCGCCAGTAACGAGCCCGCCGATGACGAAGCACGCTCTGCCCT
>CAXSGV010000210.1:1335-6051 GCA_964236615.1 uncultured Polyangiaceae bacterium | reverse complement strand
GCGAGATGCGCCAGTAAGACCTTCGGAACCATTCCTCATGTCCGCGCGACTCGAGCTCTCCGAAGACCGGCGCACGATCTACTTGCCCGCGCTCTCGACCGCGCATTCGCACGCCTTCCAGCGCGCGATGCGCGGCACATCGCAGCGCGCGAGCGCTGATCCGTCGGACGATTTCTGGACCTGGCGCGGGCAGATGTACCGCCTCGCCACCTCGCTCGATCCCGAGTCGATCGCGCGTTACAGCCGCGTCGCCTTCGATGAGCTCGCGCGCGCGGGCGTGCTCACCGTGGGCGAGTTCCACTACATCCAGCACCAAGCCGACGGCACGCCCTACGAGGATCGCACCATTCTGGCCGACGCGGTGATCGGCGCCGCGCGTGCGGCCGGCTTGCGCGTGTCGCTGCTTCGCGTCGCCTACCATCGCGCCGGTCCGGGTCGGCCCGCCGAGGCAGGCCAGCGCCGGTTCTGCGACGGGTCGGTCGACGACGTTCTTGCCGATCTCGATCGCCTGCGCGCGAGGTGGGGCCACGATCGCGACGTACGCATCGGGGTCGCGCCGCACTCGGTCCGCGCGGTTCCTCCGTCGTGGCTCGCGCCTCTCGCCGAGTACGCGAAGAAGCACGATTTGCCCTTCCACATGCACGTGGCCGAGCAGGCGCGAGAGGTCGAGGAGTGCATCGCGGAGACCGGCATGCGCCCCGTCGAGCTTCTCGCCGATTTGGGCGTGCTGTCGCCGCGCTTCGTCGCGGTGCACGCGACGCAGCTCTTGCCCCACGAAGCGAGGCTGCTCGGTGACGCTCACGGTTGGGCCTGCGTCTGCGCGACGACCGAGCGCGATCTCGGCGACGGCTTGCCGGATCTCGGCGCGCTTCGCAGCGGCGGCGTGCGGCTGTGCACGGGCATCGACAGCCACGTCATCACCGATCCCATCGACGACCTTCGCTCACTCGAAACGCACGAGCGTCTCCGCACACGCTCACGTGTCACTTTCACTCCGGGCGACGGCTCGACGCCCGCCGCGCGGCTCTGGCACGACGGCTCGACCGCGGGTGCAATTGCGTGCGGCTTCGCCGATGCGGGCGGACGCGTCGTCATCTCGCGCGATCACCCCACGCTTGCCCTGGTCGACGACGACGACGCCCTCCTCGACGCCATCGTCTTCAGCGGCGGACCGTCGCTGGTAGCGCGCGTCGAGAAGGATCCATGAGCGCGTCCGACCCCCCGCCTGCAGTCACGCTCGACACGGGAACGCTGCTCGGCGGTCGGTACCGAGTCGTGCGCATGATCGGCAGCGGCGGGATGGGCGCGGTTTACGAAGGCGTTCAGGAGGGCCTCGGCCGCCGCGTCGCGCTCAAGGTGC
This sequence comes from uncultured Polyangiaceae bacterium, assembly GCA_964236615.1. Classification (GTDB taxonomy): domain Bacteria; phylum Myxococcota_A; class Polyangia; order Polyangiales; family Polyangiaceae; genus CAXSGV01. Next base: position 4,691 of record CAXSGV010000210.1, on the reverse strand, counting down.
TTCACGCGCGCTTCGCGCACACGCCCGACCTCATCGAACGCTTCCGGCGTGAGGCCCAAGCCGCCGCGGCGCTCGCGCACCCGCACATCGTGCAGGTTTCGGACTCGCACATGAACGAGGGCGAGCCGCCGTTCATCGTCATGGAGTTCCTCGAAGGTCAGTCCCTCGGCGACCGTATTCGTCAGGAGGGCCCGCTCACGGGCGACCGCGTAGCGAAGATCTTCGCGCAAGTTCTCGACGGGCTCGCCGCCGCGCACCGCGCCGGGATCGTTCACCGTGACATCAAGCCCGACAACATCTTCCTCACCACATCGTCGACGCTCGGCGATCTGGTGAAGCTCGTGGACTTCGGCGTTGCCAAGATCCACGCTGACGGTGAGGCGCCCCTCACGATCGCGGGCACCGTCATCGGCACGCTCACGTACATGGCGCCCGAGCAAGCGCGCGGCGCGACGGTGGACGCCCGCACCGACATCTACGCGACCGCCGGATGCATGTATTACGCACTGTCCCGGCGCCGGCCAATCGAGGGTCGGCAAGGACCGGCGATGCTCGCCGCGATCGTCATGGACGAGCCCGCGCCGCTCTCATCGCACGTGCCCAACGTCGATCGCGAGCTCGAAGCGATCGTTCATCGCGCGCTGCAAAAGTCGCCCGAAGCGCGTTTTTCCACGGCCGACGAAATGCGCCACGCGCTCACCTCGTGGCTCGGCGCACGCACGCAGCAGGGGCACAGCCAACCGCCGCCCGCGCACAGCGGACCGGTCCACAGCCCGCGACCCGAGCTCATCGTCTCGACCGATCCGACGCTTCGCTCACGTTCGACTGCTCCCCCGGAGCCAACGTCGAAGGTCGTCTACCTCGTGCTCGGCGCGGTGGCCGCCCTGTTCGTGCTCGCCGCCGCAGGCGTGGCGATCTTCGTTGCGGTCAGGGTGAAGGACACCGTGCAAGAGGGCGCGACGACGACCAACGCCACGGCCGTCGCGTCGAGCGCCCCGACGCCCGCGGTCTCGGTCTCGGCCAAGCCCGCGGCCACGCTCTCGGCAAAGCCGCCGGCGGCCACCGCCACCCCGAAGGTCCTCCCGAAGAAGCCCGACGCAGGAGCACCGCGCGTCAAGAGCGCGGGGTACTAGCTCAGCTAGCAAGCTCAGCTAGTCACCAGGTCGCCGCTCAGAGCGCCTTGTAGAACTTCTCGAGGGCGTAGAGATCTTCCTCGCCGAGCCCGTCTTCCACCGCACGCTCGACGGCACGCATGCACTCACGGTGCACGGGGAGGGGGAGACCGACCTCTTGCTGCAGGTCGGCGTTGAGCTTGGTGTCCTTCAGCGTGAGCGCGAGAGAGAACTCGGCGGAGTAGTCCTTGCTGAGAATCTTTTCCTTTTTCTGGATGTAGCTCGGTGACGCGAACGCGCCGTTCGTGAAGGCCTCGAGCAGCGTGCGGCGCGCGATGCCGGCGCGCTCGCCGAGCGTCAGCATGCTCGTGAACGCGACGAGGTGATGAAGCCCCACGCCGTTCAAGATCACCTTGAGCGCCTGGCCCTGCCCGACGTCGCCGGCGTGGATGATCCGCTTGCACATCGCGAGGAGCACGGGCTGTGCGCGCGTGACGTCGTTCAGGCGACCGCCGACGAGCGCGACGAGGTCGCCCTTCTCCGCTGGCGAGACCGAGCCGCTCACCGGCGCGTCGATGAAGCGACCGCCGGCCTCCTTCACGAGCTGCGAGGCGCGGAGCGCGGCGGCGCGACCCACCGTCGACATGTCGACGACGACAGCGTCCTTCTCGATTCCGACGAGCAAGCCGTCGGCGCGCTCGAGCACGTCGAACAGCGCCTTCTCGTCGCTCACCATGATGACGATGACCTTCGCGCCGACGACGCATTCGCGCGGTGTCGACTTCACGGTAGCGCCGAGCGAGGTCAGCCCATACGCGCGCTCGTGGTGGCGATTCCACACGTTCAGCGGGAAGCCCTTCCGCGCGATGTTCGCGGCCATCGGTGCGCCCATCGCGCCCGTGCCCAGAAACGCAACCGGCGTCGATTTTACCTGCGGCGGCCCGGGAAAACGGCTGGACGGCGGCGGTGCCGACGGAGAGGACGAGCTCGACATTTCGGGCGATCCTACCAAAGGAGGCGAGGTTTTTGCGTAGACTGGTGGATTCACGCCATGACCGATTTCCAGCTCACCAGCCAGTTCGAGCCGAAGGGTGATCAGCCGACCGCCATCAAGGAGCTATGCGAAGGCATCGCCCGCGGCGACAAGCACCAGGTGCTGCTCGGCATCACGGGCTCGGGCAAGACGTTCACCGTCGCGAACGTCATCCAGGCATCGCAAAAACCAACGCTGATCCTCGCACCGAACAAAACGCTCGCCGCGCAGCTCTATGGCGAGATGAAGGAGCTCTTCCCGCACAACGGCGTCGAGTACTTCGTCAGCTACTACGACTACTACCAGCCCGAAGCCTACGTCCCGTCGAGCGACACGTTCATCGACAAGGACGCGATCATCAACGACGCGATCGATCGCATGCGCCACTCGGCGACGCGCACGCTCTTGTCACGCCGCGACGTCATCATCGTCGCCAGCGTCAGCTGCATCTACGGCATCGGCAGCGCCGAGACCTACCACGGTCTCTTGATCGATCTTCACACGGGCGAGGAGTACCGGCGCGACAACCTGCTGCGCATGCTCGTCGACATCCAGTACGAGCGAAACGACGTCGACTTCCACCGCGGTACCTTTCGCGTGCGCGGCGACATCGTGGAAGTATTTCCGGTCGCCGAGCAAGACACCGCGATCCGCATCGAGTTCTTCGGCGACACGATCGAGGCCATCAAGGAGGTCGATCCCCTCCGCGGCAAGGTGAAGGCGACGCTGGAGCACTACGCCATCTACCCCGGCTCGCACTACGTCACGCCGCAGCAACAGATGCGGAAAGCGATCAGCAGCATCCGCGACGAGCTCCAGGAGCGCCTCGGCTTCTTCGATCGCGAAGGGCGCTTCCTCGAGAAGCAGCGCATCGAGCAGCGAACCCAATACGACATCGAGATGATGGAGCAGATGGGGTTCTGCAACGGCATCGAGAACTACTCGCGTCACCTGTCCGATCGGAAGCCAGGCGAGGCCCCGCCCACGCTGCTCGACTACTTCCCTCAGGATTTTCTCCTGATCCTCGACGAGTCGCACCAGACGGTTCCGCAGGTCGGCGCGATGTACCGCGGCGACCGCGCGCGAAAGGAGACGCTCGTCGACTACGGCTTTCGTCTCCCGAGCGCGCTCGACAACCGCCCGCTCAAGTTCGAGGAGTTCGAGGCGCGCGTTCGCCAGGTGATCTACGTCTCGGCCACGCCCGGCGACTA
>CAXSGV010000210.1:0-1325 GCA_964236615.1 uncultured Polyangiaceae bacterium | reverse complement strand
CTACGAGACCGAGAAGACACAAGGCGTCGTCGTCGAGCAGGTGATTCGCCCCACCGGCTTGATGGATCCCATCATCGAGGTGCGCCCGGTATCGGGCCAGGTCGACAACCTGCTCGAGGAGATTCGCGATCGCGCTTCGAAGAACGAGCGCGTGCTCTGCACCACGCTGACGAAGCGCATGTCGGAAGACCTCACGGACTACTACCGCGAGCTCGGCGTCCGCATCAAATACCTCCACTCCGACATCGACACGCTCGAGCGCATCGACATCCTGCGCGACCTTCGCCTCGGCGAGTTCGACGTGCTGGTCGGAATCAATCTCCTGCGCGAGGGCCTCGATCTTCCCGAGGTCAGCCTGGTGTCGATCTTCGACGCCGACAAAGAGGGCTTTCTTCGCAGCCCACGCTCGCTCATCCAGACCATCGGGCGCGCGTCACGCAACGTGAACGGTCGCGTCATCATGTACGCCGACCGCGTGACGAAGGCGATGCAGCATGCGATCGACGAGACCGCGCGCCGACGCTTGCTCCAGCGCGCCTACAACGAGGAGCACGGCATCACGCCGACAACGACCGTGCGCGCGATCATGAACGTGAACCCGGCGTCGGGCATCATCGACTACCTCGACGTCCCCAAGTCGAAGCTCGGTGCAGGCTCCTCCGGCGAGCGACTCACGAGCGAGGAAGAGATCGCCGAGCGGATCCAAGCGCTCCGCATCGAGATGTTCACCGCCGCCGAGAACCTCGACTTCGAAAAGGCGGCGCGCATGCGCGACGAGCTCAAACGTCTGCAGGGTGGCCTCGCGACCGTGCCCGACCAGCAGCCGTTCGAGCCGTACGCTAACAAGCGCAAGAAGAGCTCGACGAACGTGAAGAAGCAGGCCACGCCGCCTGGCTACAAAGCCAAGCAGCGTGCGAGCCGGAAGTTCAAGCCGGGCTGATCGCTGCGTCGCTGCGACCTTCCGTCACTGGCAGGCGGACGTGCAGTAGCTCGAGACGCAGCTCGCCGCGGTGTTGTAGGGCGTGATGCCGCTCGGGTACGAGCTTGCGCAGTTGTTGCGGCACGTGGTGTCCCCCGCGGGGCACGTGTCGAGGCACGAGAGCAGCGAGTTGCAGCTCGAGTCGTTCACGCACGCGGTGAACTGCGAGCAGCACGAGCCCGACACGCAGATGCCGCACGCCGTGGTGCCGTCGGAGACCGCGGGGCACGTGCCGCTGGAGCCTCCCGATCCGCCGGAGCCCCCCGATCCACCGGAGCCGCCCGACCCGCCGGAGCCGCCCGATGACCCGCCCGCCGCTCCGCTTCGGCGTACTCGGCGCAGCCAA
>CAXSGV010000209.1:4149-10860 GCA_964236615.1 uncultured Polyangiaceae bacterium | reverse complement strand
ACGAGATCGCGTACTTGCTTCAAGCGCGCACGCTCGGCAGCCTTCACGTGAGCGCACCCGTGCACTTGCCACGCGCGGCGTTCTCCATGTGGTTCGTCGACGATCGCTGGGCGACGTACAGCATCTTCCCGCCTGGTTGGCCGGCGGTGCTCGGTCTCGGTGAGCGCCTCGGCGCGCGCGCGTGGGTCAATCCCATCCTCCACGGGATCACGGCCGCGGTCATTGCCCGCGCCGCGCTCCGCATCGGTGGCGTACGAGCCGAGGTCGTCACCGCCTTCGCCTACGCCTTCAGCCCGCAGGCGCTCATCCTCGCAGGGAGCTTCATGTCGCACACGCTCGTGGCCTTGTGCGCTGCGACGGTCCTCCGCGCTGGCGTGGCGATGGTCACGGGGCGACCGCGCGCCTCGCTCTTCGTCGCGGCGGGCGTCGCTCTCGGCATGGCGACGCTGTCACGTCCGCTCTGTGCGGTCGTCATGGGGGTCGGGGCGGCCGCGTTCGTGGTCAGCACGCTCCTGCGTCATCCCGCGCGGCGGCGTGCCACCCTCCGTGTGTGCGCGATCGCGTTGGCGCCGTTCCTCGCGGGCGTGCTCTTGCTCGGCGCGTACAACCACGCGCTCACGGGAAAGGCATCGCGCTTCCCGCAGTCGTCGTGGTTCGACGAGCACGCGCCGCCGGTCGACATCGTGTTCTTCCAGTACCGCCCCGGATGCAACGAGCTCGGGTTCGGCCCGAGTCACGGCTGCGACTTCGGCATCGACGAAGCGACGCACGACCTTCGGAACGCCCTCAGCAACACCGGCGACAACATCTCGTCGTGGGGGCTCCTCGCCGGCGGCGGTCCGCTCGCCTTCATCGGCGCCGCCTACGCTTTGCGAGGCGGGCGTCGGGTCGGACGAAGACGCCGGCTCCGCATCGGATGGTCCGTCGCGACGATGATCCCCGCGGCCGTCGTCCTCTACGCGCTCTACTGGTACGCGGGCACGTGTTACGGCGGTCGATTTTACCAGTCGGCGTTGCCTGCGCTCATTCTCCTCGGCGCATTGGGGATGACGCTCCTCGCACGCCGACGCCTCGCTGCCGGTTTGGCTCTCGCCACGTGGATCGCCATCAGCGGCCTCGCGCTGTTCATGTCGATCGACGAGGTCGCCGACGAGTACTGGGGCACCGACAACCGCTTCGACGTTCTCGCGTCGTCGTGGCGTCACGAGCCCGCGCTCGCGATGGTGGCGTTTCAGGACGATGGGATCCCGATGCGCCGTTTGACGTGGACGGGGTTCGCCGGGCGAAAGGGCAAGCCCCCGCGGTGGCTCAACAGCGTGCGCGCGCTCTCGGCGCTCGGCGTGAACGATCCTGGGCTGGAGCAGCCGCTCGTGTACTCGAAGTACCACCCCGCGCTCGTCGCCGACCTGAAGACGCGGTTCCCTTCACGTGCGCTCTACATCTATCTCGCGAACGCCGATCGCAAGCGCGATCGGCTCGTCAAATTCGAGGGCTCGGTCTTCGAAGAGATCGACCAGGTCGGCGTCCTCCCCAAGGACAATTTCGACGCGTACACGGTGCCGGCGTACGGCCAGCTGCAAAGATGACCGGAAGGCTGATCTCTGGTCTGCCCGGCCCGGAACCGGTGTAAAAGAATTGGCAATGGCCGACGACAACGTCCGCGCCGAGGCCGACGCCGACGCGATGACCCTGGAGCACGTGAGCGGACTGTGGGACGCGTTCCGCTCGGGTCGCCCAATCATCTGTCCGCACAACAAGATCACAATGACCATCTCGATCAACTCAACGATCAACACCTACCACCTCGTTTACGTTGCCTATGGTCACGCGACGCCCTGGTTCGAGTCCAAGCCTGGAACCGGCATTCGCCTTCGCGGTCTGAGCTCGCGGCCTCCGCCAGGCACGCTCTAGAAGGCAGCGACGTGGGAGCCGGGGGCGGTCTGCTGGGTGTCGAGTGGGTGGTCGATGCGCTCGGCTGCGACCCTGCGCGACTTCGCGATCCCGCGCTCGTGCGCAAGCTCTTCGACGACGTCGTCCTTGCCCTCCGTCTGAAGCCGGTCGCTCCACTTCACCTGCACCAGTTCGGTGGTGAGGCCGGCATCACCGCGTTGCTCTTGCTGTCGGAGAGCCACCTCGCGCTGCACTCGTTTCCCGAGCATGGCGCCGTCACCGTGAACCTCTACTCGTGCAAGGCGCGCGAAGAGCTCGCGTGGTCGGTCGTTCTCTTCGAAGCGTTCGGAGCGAGCAACGTCGCCGTTCGGTCTCTTCCGCGCGGTCCGATCTGATGGCGTTCGAGCTCGTTCGCGGTGGACCTTGCCCCAACTGCGGGGCGCCGATTCAATTCGCGAGCGCGGGGGCCGCGGCGCAGGTCTGCGCGTCGTGCAAGTTCGTCGTCGCGCGCACCGATCGCGATCTCCGCGCCGTCGGACGCGTCGGCGATCTCGTCGCGATAAAATCACCCTTCGCGGTCGGCCAGACCGCGACGCTCGAGGGCAAGCGCTTTCGGATCGCCGGCCGCGTCCAATACAACCGCGTCGGCGCAGCGAGCGCACCGTGGGAGGAGCTCTACCTCGAGCTCGTCGGCAGCGCAGGCACCGCCGGTTGGATGTGGCTCGCGCACGCGCAGGGCCAGTGGATCGTGACGACGATCTACACGCACCCGGTCGTGCACCCACCCTTCGAGAACGCGTTCCCCGGCTCGCCCGTGCAAGTCGCCGGTGGCGGCGCGTTCCAAGTCACCGAGCGCGGCGAGCGCCGCGCGATCTCTGCGCAAGGCGATCTGCCGTTCGCCATCGACCCGAGCGTGTCGGAGCGCTACGCCGATCTCTCGGGTCCAGCCGGACAGTTCGGCACGATCGACTATGGCGACGGAAGGTCGCCCCCGCAGATCTACTTCGGGCGCGTCATCGATCCCCGAGCCATCGTGCTCGAGGGCGGCGCGGCGATCCCCGTCGACGCGCCGGCGACGACGATGGCCGCGCTCAAGTGCCCCGCGTGTGGCGGCAACCTCCCGCTCGCCGCGCCCGACCTCACCGAGCGGATCGTGTGCCGGTACTGCAGCATGCAGTGCGACGTGAACGCGGGGGCGCTCATCGCGTTGAAGCGTGTGCCCGCCCCCCCGGTACAGCCTGTGATCGCGCTCGGCAGCCGAGGAAACCTGCGCGGTCGCGACGTCACGCTCATTGGGTTCATGGTGCGCGCGACCAACGTCGACGGCGAGTGGTACCGCTGGCGCGAGTACCTTCTCTACGGCGGCGCGAGCGGCTTCGTGTGGCTCCTCGAAGAGGACGGCCGCTGGGAGCACATCGTTCCGATCGGCCTCGGCGACATTGGGCGCAGCGCCGCCACGACGCGCGTGTTCCAGGGTGCGACCTACCAGCTCACGCAGACGGTCGCGGCCGTGGTCGAGAGCGTGGTCGGCGAGTTCTACTGGAAGGTCGAGGTCGGCGAGACCGTCGAAGCGACCGAGTTCGCGGGACCACAACGTCAGAAGCTGAGCGAAGAGCGGACGCCCCAAGAGGTCAGCGCCTCGCTGAGCACACCGCTCACGCTCGTCGAGATCGGTCGCGCGTTCGGCGCGGGCGCCCTCCAGGCGACGGCCGGCCAGAAGAGCGCCGCGAAGAACGGCATCTTCTGGGCGGTGCTCGGCGCTCTCTTTCTTCTCGTATCGATCACCGACTGCGTGGGCGCGCACCGCGACGTCGTCTTCGATCAAGACATCGCGCTACCCCCGCCGGGCACGGCCGCACCCTCGACGACAGCCACGCCGACGACGCCCGGAAGCAGCGGCGGCGCGACCGGCTCTATCGACACCGGCGCGAGCTTCAGTCCGGAGTTCGAGATCAAGCACGCCAACGACAACCTCGAGATGACGATCTCTGCGCCTGATTTGCAGAACAGCTGGATCGGCACCGACATCGCGCTCGTGAACACCGAGACCGGGACTGTCTGGGAGGACAGCGCCGAGCTCTCGTACTACTCGGGCTTCGAAGACGGCGAGAGCTGGAACGAGGGCAGTCGCGATCAGACGCTCTGGTACTCGCGCATGCCCGCCGGGAAGTACGTCCTGCGCGTCGAGCACGTCGCGGACACGCTCGGCTCCTCGCCGCCGTCGATCCACATCAAGCTCGTCAGCGATCAACCTTCGGTCGGCTACTTCCTCGGCGCGGTCGTTGGGCTCATCGCGGTTTTCCTGTTGGGCAGCACCAAGAGAAAGAAGATCTGATGTTTTCGAAAATCTTCGGGACGAGCATCGTCGTGGGTTACGCGGTGCTTCGCTTCGGCGGGTTCGACCTCGCGTCCCACGCGCGAACCGATCTTGCGCCGAGCGTCAGGCAGTCGCCGGGCGGTTACCGGTCGTGGAGCTTTTGGCACTCGGGCACTCAGGGAGGGAAATAGAAATGGACTACTCGACGATCATCAAACCCGTAGTCACCGCCCTCGTGTTCACCACGATTGGCCTCGTCATGTTCGCGCTCGCGTTCAAGATCATCCAGCTCGTGACGCCGTTCTCAATCCGCAAGGAGATTGAAGACGACCAGAACATCGCGATGGGGATCCTCATCGGCTCGGTGATGCTGGGGCTCTCGATCATCATCGCCGCTGCGATTCACGGCTGACGTGGAAGAGGCCGAGGCGACTCCCGCAGCGCGCGACGCCGAGCCGGCACGGACGTGGCTCCTCCTCGCGACGGTGCTCGTCATCGCGACGTCGGGCATCGTCTACGAGCTCGTCGCCGGCGCGATCGCTTCGTACGTCCTCGGCGACTCGGTCACGCAGTTCTCGATCGTCATCGGCGTCTACCTCTCGGCGCTCGGTCTCGGCTCCTGGCTCTCGAAGTTCATCGACGTGCGGCTCGCCCGCGCGTTCGTGGAGGTCGAGCTTGCCACTGCGCTTGCTGGCGGCTTCTCCGCGCCACTTCTGTTCATCGCGTACGCGTACACGAAGGCGTTTCCGATCGTTCTCTACGGGACCGTGACGATCGTCGGCACGCTGGTCGGCCTCGAGCTTCCGCTCCTCATCCGGCTCTTGAAGCGCAAGATCGAGCTCAAAGAGCTGCTCGCGCGGGCGTTGACGTTCGACTACCTCGGCGCGCTCGTGGGCTCGCTCCTGTTCTCGCTCGTTCTCGTGCCGCGGCTCGGCCTCGTGCGCACCTCGATGGTGTTCGGGCTCTTGAACGCGATCGTCGGTATCGCGTCGACCTGGTACGTGTCGGACGATCAGGCGCAGCTGACCGGCGTGCGGGTACGTGGCTTCGTCGTCGCGGGCATGCTGCTCGTGGGGCTCACGCAGTCGGAGCGCGTCACCACGCTCGCCGAAGATCAGATCTACGCCGACGAGGTGATCTTCGCGAAGCAGACCAGCTACCAGCGCATCGTCGTCACGCGCTCCACGACGTCGTTCCAGCTGTTCTTGAACGGCAACCTGCAGTTCTCCTCCGGCGACGAGTACCGCTACCACGAGGCGCTCGTGCACCCCGTGTTCGCGGCAGCGAAGGAGCGGAAGAAGATCCTCATCGCCGGCGGTGGCGACGGTCTTGCGGCGCGCGAGGTGCTTCGCTACCCGGAGGTCGAGTCGATCACGCTCGTCGACATCGATCCCGAGATGACGCGCATCGCGAGCTCATTGCCGCTCTTGCGGGGGCTCAACAAGGGCAGCCTCGAAGATCCCAAGATGCACGTCGTCCATCAGGACGCGATGGTCTGGATCGCCGACCTTCCGCCCGAAACGAAGTTCGACATCCTGCTCGTCGACTTCCCCGACCCCAACAACTTCGCGCTCGGCAAGCTCTACACGACGCGCTTCTACAACCTCGCGCGCGCTCACCTCGCGGAGGGCGGCGCCATCGCTGTGCAGTCGACCTCGCCGCTCTTCGCGCGTGAGTCGTTCTGGTGCATCGCGCAGACGATGGAGGCCGCCGGCCTCGTCGTGCGCCCGTACCACACCGCCGTGCCTTCCTTCGGCGAGTGGGGCTTCGTGCTCGCGAAGACCACGCCGTTCGAGCTTCCGCCGCGCCCGCTCGTCACGGGGCTTCGCTTTCTCGACGAGCCCACCATGGCCTCGCTCTTCGTGATGAGCGGCGACATGACGCGCGTTCCGGTCGAAGTGAACCGCCTCAACAACCAGATCCTCGTGCAGTACTACGAGAAGGAATGGAAGCGTTGGAACTGACGCGGCGCCAGGTGCTCGAGGCCCTCCTCGCGGCGCCCGTCGCGCTCGCCGCGTGTAAGAAGGCTCCGCCGCCGCCGGTTGCAGGATCGATCCGCGGCGCGTCGATGGACGTCGGGCACCTTCTTCAAAAAGTGCGCGGCTCCGAGCCTGCGGGCGAGCCAAAGCGCGTGGGTGTCGCGATCGTCGGCGCCGGGCCGAGCGGGCTCTCGGCGGCGTGGCGTCTCGAGCGCCTCGGCGTCACCGACTACGTGCTGTTCGACCTCGAGGACCGCGCCGGCGGCACTTCGCGCTTCGGTGACGACGGCGTGGTCCCTTACCCGTGGGGCGCGCACTACGTGCCGCTGCCCTCGCCCGAAAACCGCGCGCTCGTGACGCTGCTCTCGGAGATGGGCGCGATCGACGCGAAGGGCGAAGGCGCCGAAGAGCAGCTCGTGCGCGCGCCCGAGGAGCGCGTGTTCTACCTCGGCAAGTGGTACGAGGGGCTCTACCTGCGCGTCGGCGCCACGCCCGAAGATCTCGCCGAGCTTGCGCGCTTCGAAG
>CAXSGV010000209.1:0-4139 GCA_964236615.1 uncultured Polyangiaceae bacterium | reverse complement strand
CCTGGTGGCATGGCGTGATGGCAAGGGCCGGCGCGCGTTCACGATCCCGATCGCGCACGCCACCGACGACGAAGCGATCACGTCGCTCGATCGCATCAGCATGGAAACGTGGCTGCGCGACAAGGGCTTCAAGTCGACGCGCCTCCGGTGGTTGATCGAGTACGCGTGCAGAGACGATTACGGGCTCAACGCGCGCGACGCGAGCGCGTACGCCGGGCTCTTCTATTTTGCGTCGCGCACCTTCGAGTCGGGCGAGACAGCGGCGCCGCTCTTGTCGTGGCCGAACGGCAACGGACACCTCGTCGAGCATCTCGCCAAGGTCGCGCGCGACCGCGTCCGCGCGGCGTCGCTCGTCACCGACATCGTGCCGAAGGACGATTCGGTCGAGCTCACGGTGCTCGACGCGAGCGCTGGCTGGCGGTCCACTGCGAGGACACTCTCGTCCTGGCGCGCCGAGCACGTGATCTTCGCGGCGCCGAAATTCACGGCGGCGCGCGTGATCCGTCCCTGGCGCGACGCGCCGCCCGCGCACCTCGCGTCGCTGGACTACGGCGCATGGATGGTCGCCAACCTGCACCTCACGGGACGACCGACGTCGCGCGGGTTTCCGACCGCTTGGGACAACGTGCTCTACGACTCGCCGTCGCTCGGGTACGTCGTCGCCACGCACCAGAAGCTCCTCGATCACGGTCGCACCGTCTGGACGTACTACTACCCGCTCACCGACAGCGATCCGAAGGAGGGGCGAAAGAAGCTGCTGTCGCCCGATCACGCGGCGTGGTGCGACGTCATCCTCTCCGATCTTTCGCGCGCGCACGAGGGCCTCGCGGCGCACGTCGAGCGCATCGACGTGTGGCGCTGGGGGCACGCGATGGCGCGGCCGCGCGTGGGCAGCCTATGGAGCGGCGTGCGCGCGAAGGCTGCGGCGCCCCTCGGACGCGTGCATTTTGCACACTCCGATCTTTCGGGGATGGGGCTCTTCGAGGAGGCGCAATACTGGGGTGTGGCTGCGGCCGAGGCGATCGTGCGCGCGCGCGGGCGCGAGGTCGTGAGCCTCCTGTGACGGCGCGCATGTCGGGGTTGCGTGCCGGTCCGTGGATCTGGGGCGCGCGCACCGACCTCCTGGCGTTCGGAGGCAGCTGCGCGATCGCGCTCGCGTTCGTCGTGCTCGGCCACGCGACGGGACTCAGCGACGCCGCGCTTCCGGCGTGGACGTACCTCGCGTTCATTCTCGCGATCGACGTCGCGCACGTCTACGCGACGCTCTTTCGCACCTACCTCGATCGCGAGGAGCTCGCGCGAAGGCCGCGCCTCTACGTCGTGTTGCCGCTCGTCGCGTGGGCCGTGGGGACGGCGCTTCACCTCGCCTCGCCCATGTGGTTCTGGCGCGCGCTCGCGTACCTCGCGGTCTTTCACTTCGTGCGGCAACAGGCGGGCTGGGTCGCGATCTACCGAGGACGCGCGGGGCAGCGCGGCGTGTTCGATCGCGTGCTCGACGACGCCGCGATCTACCTCGCCGCCGGCGTGCCCTTGCTCATCTGGCATGCGACGTTGCCCCGCAAGTTCTCGTGGTTCGTGGCCGGCGATTTCTTCGAGGCGCCGTGGCTCGCGCGCGCGGTCCTGCCGCTCGAGATCGCGTACGTCGTCGTGCTCGTTTTGTTCTTTGCGCGCCAAGCGCTGCTCGCGCGCGCGACGCGCGTCGTGCCGATCGGAAAGGTGCTGGTCGTCACGACGACCGCGCTCGCGTGGTGGATCGGCATCGTCGCGACCGACAGCGATCTCGACTTCACCGTCACCAACGTCACCGTTCACGGCGTCCCGTACATGGTGCTGCTCTGGCACTACGGGCACGCCCGTGAGGCCGAGGCACCGCACGCGCTCGGCTCGCGGATCGTGGCGTCGGGGCTCGGTGCGTTCTTCGGTCTGCTCGTCGCGCTCGCGTTCGTCGAAGAGATGGCGTGGGATCACCTCGTCTGGCACGAGCACGCGTGGCTCTTCGGCGGCGTCGACGCCGGCGGCACCGCGCGCTCGCTCGACGCTGCGCCCGATGGCTCGTCACCCGTCATCGAAGCGATCGTGGTCGCGCTCCTCGCGGTGCCGCAGGCGACGCACTACGCGATCGACGCCTTTCTCTGGCGCCGCCGCGACACCACGCTCGCGCAGGCCAAGGCGCTGGGGTTCTCCTCGCGCCCTGTCGTCACGCGCTAGGGGAGATACCCGTAGCAGAGCTTGTCTGACCGATTGCAAAACGGAGGCGGCGCAACTCGGCACCCATTTTGGGAGCAAAACCCGCCGCAATTGTTCTTGAGCCGAGCAGCCTTGTAGGCCTCGATCTCGGTCGTTGACTCGTGATTCACCGCGAGTTGGCAGCAGAAACCGCTAATGCCCGGGGGGAAGTGCGGAACTGCGACGTATTCCGTGCACTGCGGAGTCGTCGCGTCAGGATCGCAGCGCCTGGCGTCCGTGAGGCGGTCGTTCTCGACACGACGCTGCTCATCGCACCGGTCCAAAACTACGTCCGCGGCAGCATCGACAGCGACCTCCGGGGAAGCATCGCGCGGTGCGGAATCCGAATTGGAGCACGCGTTGATGAAGGTCAGCACCGTCAGGGCAAGAAAAGCGCGCGCCATGCTTGACTACCGCCGCGCGACGCCGCGCGCGCATGAACCTGCGCTGTGGCGTCGTTCCAGTTACCGCGACGATAGTTGCCGGTAACTACGTGGAGACCAAATATCGCACGGCCCACAATATGACATAAATTGAGGTTGGCGCGGGTCCTGCTCAAGTACCGGTCGGAGGTTCGAACCATGGTAACTTGGAATCGTGCAGCAGGCCGTGTCGGGATCGTCGCCGTTCTTCTCGCTGCGTGCGGCGGCACCGCCATCGAAAAGACCGCGAGCGTCGACAAGCCGCCGGGGCACCCTGCGGACGTCGCGGGCAAAGATCCGTCGCCGGGCACCGGCACCGCGTACGACGGCAAGGGCTTCGTCGTGCACGAGTGGGGCACGAACACGGTGGTCGTCGGATCCGACGGCTCGCTGCAGCGCGGTCTCCACCACGAGGAGGAAGACCTCCCGGCGTTCGTCTACGACCGCATGCGGGTCAAAAACGATCCTGGCGTCGTCGAGATGAAGATGGAGACGCCAGTCACGTACTTCTACGCGGCCGCGCCGCTCACCGCGCAGGTGTCGGTCGAGTTTCCCGAAGGCGTGCTCACGCAGTGGTACCCGCAGGTGCACAGCCTCTACCCGCTGCTCGCCGATCCGCACGACGGCAGTGGCGTGCGCGATCCCGCGCTCGATCCGAAGTTCCCCTTCCGCACGAAGACCTGTGAGGCGCAGTTCGGCCGGCCGGCGCACGGTCTTCTCGATTGGGGCAATGTCGAGATCCTGCCGCGTGCGTCCGAAACCAAGGCGCCCGAGGCCAAGCTCGAGGCGTACAGCTGGTCGCATGCGCGCGCGGTCGCGAGCAATCCCATCCGCGTCGCCGCCAACGGCAACGGCAACGGCAATGCGCAGGAAGAGAAGTTCCTCTTCTACCGCGGGCTCGGGAACTCTCCCCTCCCCGCCGTGGTCGCGGCGTCGGCCGGCGCGGGCGGCTTCGACGGCGGCGTCACCATCACGAACAAGGATCGCGTGCACCCGCTCGGCACCGCGTTCGTGCTGCGCGTGGGCGCCGACAAGGGCGCGTTCGAAGTACACCCCGAAGGCGTCGCACCCGGCGCCGCGCTCGACGCGCTCGCGCCTTCGCTCGACGACGCTTCAGCGAAGCCTCTCGAGAGCTACGTCGACGCGCTTGCGACGAGCGTCGTGACCGAGCTCGACAAGACCGGCCTCTTCCACGACGAGTCGGTCGCCATGGTCAACACCTGGCGCCGGCAGTGGTTCCGTACGCCCGGCGTGCGCGTGCTCTACCTCGCGCACGAGTCGTGGACCAACACGCAGATCCCGCTCTCGATCACGCCAGCGCCCGACAAGACCGTGCGCGTGATGATGATCCGCGTCGAAGTGATCACGCCCGCGCTCGAGGACGGCGACACGAAGTCCGCCGCTGCCATCGGCACTGACGAGAGCGCAAAAACGCACTTCCGGAGCCTCGGCCGCTTTGCCGAGCCGCGCCTGCGTCGCGCGCTCGACAAG
>CAXSGV010000208.1:4417-10901 GCA_964236615.1 uncultured Polyangiaceae bacterium | reverse complement strand
GCCGTCACCATTGAGGTGCGTGTCCTGGTAGTAGCCACCGCGGAACGTGCCGCGCGCCCCATGAACGTCGGCAACCCACTCGTGGAGGTTACCGACCATGTCGTAAACGCCGTACCCGTTCGTGCAGCCCTCGTGCTCACCCGCGCGCGCGAGCGTGCCCGGTAGCTGGTTGTTGTTCGGGTTGTTCATGATCTTCCACGTGTAGCCGACGCGGGCGACCGGGCTCTGGCCGTGATCGTTGCAGCGGCCGGGGCGATCCTCTTCGCCGTAGCCGTAGGTCGTCTCGCTCGGTCCGCGACACGCGGTCTTCCACTCGGCCGCTTTGCACAGGCGCTTGCCGGAGCGCTCGCACGCCTTCGAAGCTTGATTCGCGCTGATATATCCCTGGGGGACGGCCTTCTTCACGCTCACCGCGCGAACGACGTGGCCTTCGACGGACTGGTACGCAGACCAGCCGCGCTCTTCGCCGTTGGGGAGCACCTCGACGAGCGAGGCCTCGTAGCGATCGACGCAGAAGGCGCCGTTGCTCCCATGCTGGACGCTGACCATGCCTTGCGGGCATCCGTTCTCGGAGCCGCCACGCGGATCTCGGATCTCCGAGGGCGGAGGTGCGGACCGCGCGTTGCGATCGCTGTGCGCGCCTTTGTCGCCGCGGGCCGAGCCCCGCTCGGAGCTGGGATCATCAGCGCTCCCCGACGCCGCGCCACACGCGAGCGGCGCGAGTGTGATCATCAGGGCGAACCCCGTGAGCAGGAAGCCAAAGCTTTTTACCATCCGCGCGCTTCCCCCAAGCACCAGGTGTGCCGTGGACCTTGCCGCGTCCGCGCCCGCGCGAGCCCTATTTTCATAGGGTTTCAGAGAGCCGCCAAACGGCAAAACGTCTTGCCTACCTTCTCGCTGTTGGATCGGTTCGGGTCCATGTGCGGACTACAAGCATCGTTTTGGCTTGACCCAACTTAGTTACTAAGTAACGTACATCACATGGTGCCGCCGCGCTCGCAGACGCCGTCCGAGGCGGCGCCTCGCCGGCACGCCGCGGATCACGTGTTCGAGCAGCTCGCAGGCGCGGTCCTGAGGAAGGAGCTCGTGCCGGGCTCGCCACTCCCCGCCGAGCGCGTGCTGTCGGAGCGCTTCGGCGTCTCGCCGCTCATCACGCGGCAAGCGATCCATCGTCTTGCCGACGTCGGGCTCGTGCGTGTTCGCCAGGGCGGCGCAACCATCGTGCTCGACCCCGACGACGCCACTGACGTACGCGTCATTGCGCTCCTTTACGGCGAGAGCGCGCGCTCCGGTAGTGGGGCGAAGCCGTCCGCGCGCGATGCCGCCGACGTGCTCGAGAAGCAAGTCCTTCAAGGGTTCTGTCTGCTCGACATCGCTGCGCGTCGCGCCTCCGATGACGAGCGGCGCGCGCTTCTCGAGATCGTGGACGAGCTCGCGGCGGCGCCTTCACCCGAGAGCGCCTTCGCGGCCTTCGACGAGAAGTTCTGGCGCACGCTCGCGGCGGCGGGAAAAAACCGCATCTACCGGCTCGAGGTCGCGTGGTGGTACGAGGTCCTCGTTGGTCGACCCGAGATGCCTGCGGCACCGATCACCGCGCGCGTCGCCTTCTACGAGGAGCTCGCGCGGCGACTCGTCGCGCACGAGGACGCCGCAGGCTTCTACCGTGAAGCGATGGAGCCGTTGCTGGCTGCGCTCCAAGGGACCAAACCCCGAAAGCTACCGTCGTCGCCAAAGCGCGGCGCTGGACGCACGAGGCGATCATGAAAGCGCGTTCCGTCACGTTGATCACCCTGCTCGTCGGCTGCGCGTGGGCGGTCGGGTGCTCGTCCGCGACGCCGTCGAACGGCATCACCCCAGTGACGCTCACGCTCACGACGACGGTCGAGCCCTTCGGTGAAGCGTACCGATGCCGCTTCGTGCGCATGCCGGTTCAACCGGGCAACGCGGAGACGTTCGTCGTCGGCGGCCAACACGACATGTCGAGTGGCACGCACCACTACCTCGTCTACCGCACCGATCTCGCCGAGCTGCCTCTCGACGGCGACCGCGTCACCGACTGCAACGAGCACGGCGGCGCAATGGCGCACGCGCGCGGTTGGGTGACCGGCGGTCAAACGCCGCACGAAAGCTCGGATTTTCCCGCGGCTGCGGGCCTTCCGTTCAAGTCCGGCGAGGTGCTTCTTCTGCAAGCGCACTTCCTCAACACGGCGGCAAAGCCTCTCGACGCGAAGGTCGATGTGCTCTTCCGCACCGCGGGGAAGGACAAGATCGAGCACCGCGCGGGCATGCTGCAGTTCTACAACCCCTTCATCTACGTGGCTCCGCGGGCGACGGGCAGCGCCAACATGCGTTGCCCGATCGCGCACGACATCACGCTGCTCAGCGCGGGCGCGCACATGCACAAGGACGGCGTCGGCTACGCCGCGTACATCGATGCGCCGGGCGCGTCGCCTACGACCGCGCCTTTCTACACGACGGCCGACTGGGAGCACCCGACGTACTGGTTCGGCTTTCAGAAGATCGCGGCCGGCAGCTCGATTCGTTACCGCTGCGACTACGCGAGCGTGAAGGACCACGCCGTCGTGCAAGGGCCGAGCGCCGAAGAAGACGAGATGTGCATGTTCGGCGGCTTCTATTACCCCGAGATGACGCCCGAAGAAGAGTCGTGCACCGATCAGGACATGCACGGAAGCGGCGCCGCGACCTGCGCCGACACGACGTCGTGCCTCGCCGCCTGTCCCTTCGAATCGCGCCCCGACATTGGCCCCGGCAAGGCGGTCGTCGGGGAGTGCTGGCAAAAATGCGTCGCCGCGTCATGCGCCAACGTCACTTCGAAGCTCTTTCCCCAGCTCACGTGCACGAAGGAGAAGTGCGACACCGAGTGCAAGGACGCGTCGTCGACCGACTGTGCCGCCTGCGTTCAAACGCGCTGCGAATCGCAGTGGGCCGCGTGCCAAACGCTCACCTGCCCCTGATGTTTGCGAGGGTGGTGCCGTTCCTCTTCGCCACTCTCCTCGCGAGCGGCGCTCGGGCCTCCAACATCACGGAGGTCCCGGACATCGGCACCGAGCAAATGGCCCGCGGCGGCGCGTGGGTCGCGCGCGCGAGCGATCCCCTCGCGGTGGCTTTCAACCCTGCGGGCCTCGCGGGCCAGCCGACGCGCATCACGCTGCAAGAGAACGTTTCCTTTCGTTCATCGTGCTTCACACGCGTGAAAGCCACGTCGGACACGACGATCGATGGCGTCGCACCGGGCGCGTCGTATCCGCAAGCCTGCAGCGACGCGGCGCCGTTCTTCAATCCGCAGGTCGCGCTGACTGTGCGCGTGACCGACAAGCTGGGCCTCGGTCTCGCGCTGCTCGGCCCCAACGCCATCGGTCGCGTGACGTGGCCCGATTTCGCGGGCACTGCGCCGTCGCCACAACGTTACCTGACGCTCGACACGAACAGCCTCGTCCTCTCGCCGACGATCGGCGCGGGCCTCGAGATCCTCCCGGGCTTGCGGGTGGGTGCGTCGCTCGTATGGGGCATCGCGCACGTGAAGACGTCACGCGCGACAGTCGCGCTGTCGGACGCGGGAATGGACCCCGGCGTCAACGACGTGCGCGCAACCATCGACGTGCTCGACGCGTTCGTCCCCGGCGCAAACGTCGGCGTGCTCTGGTCGCCGACCCCGCTCGTCGACGTCGGTGCGTGGTGGAAGTGGAGCGCGCCGATCTCCGCTTCGGGAAGCGTGCAGACCTCATCCAATTGGTTCACTTCACGCGTAGCTGGCGGTGACACGTCGAAGGTCGTGTACGGCGACTCCCGTTTGCCCGACTGCGGGCAACCCGGCTCGAGCGCGTGCGGCCACGACGTGACCTCCTTCGAGATGGCGATCCCGATGGAGGCCAAGCTCGGCGCGCGTTTCCACATGCCTCGCGCGCGGGCTCTCGAGGCAGCAACGGACCCCATCGTCGTGCGCCCGCGCGATCCAATTGCCGACGATCTGTTCGACGTCGAGCTCGACCTCACGTACGCGAACAACGCCGCCATCGACGACGTGCGTGTGCGCTTCCCGTCCGGCCCCGATGGCCAAGGCCTCGTGCCAGTGCCCGGCAGCGGCGGTCGCATTCCCCCCAACGCCGACGTGCCCCACGCCTACGAGGACGTCTTCGGCGCGCGGCTCGGCGGCGACTTCGTCGTCGTCCCCAATGTCCTCGCGCTACGCGGCGGCGTGTTCGTCGAGTCGCGCGGGCAAGACGCGCGCTACCAAAATATCGACTTTCTGGGCGGCGAACGGCTCGGTTTCTCGGCCGGGGCCACGGCCCGCATCCGTGGTCGCGCCCAGCAATCGAAGGGCGCGTTCGAGGTGATGGTCGGCTACATGCACGTCGTCGTCGGAACGCAGAAGAACGACGATCCGCACGCGCCCGGCCTCGCGGCAATGGCCGGTGGCGCAGCCCACACGACGCCCTGGCCGGTGAACCTCGGTACAATCGAGAGCTCCGTCGACGTCCTCAGCTTCGGCGTTGGCTACCGCTTCTGATCGCGCAAGCGTCGAGCGGGCCGCGCGGGAGGGCGTCGCGAGGCGCATCGAGGCCTCGTCGTCGACCGATGAGCACGTGCATGGAGTCGACTTTCGAGCGGCTCATTCCGCCGGCAGCGGCTACTCCGCCGGCGCGCTGAGCGCCCAATCGCTGCTCGGCGCGACGGTCGGTACGCTAGCTCCGACGCTCGGGAGGTCGATCGTGAATGTCGTCCCTTGGCCCTCTTCGCTCGTCACCTCGATCCTTCCGCCGTGGCTTCGTACGAGGCTCGCTACGACCGCGAGGCCGAGGCCAGTCCCTTTGGTCTTCGTGGTGTAGAGCGGCTCGAAAATTTTCGCTCTGACCGCCGGGGGCATGCCGCCCCCCTCGTCGGAAATGAAGATTTTCCAGCCGATTTCGGCGCCACCCTCGGCACGGGCGCGGACCACGCCGGCGCGACCATCCATGGCCTCGACTGCGTTCTGGAGCAAGTTGATCATCACCTGCTCCTTGTCGAGGCTCGGAACATCCAGGCCCGTCGCGATATCGTTCTCGATCGGCGTCACGCTCTCAGGCAGCACGCTGATCGCTTCGTCGACGAGAGCGCGCAACGGACACGGATTGCGCTGCGCCGGACGCTGGCTCGCAAAGTCGAGCAGGTCGGAGATGATGCGCGTGCACACCCCCACCTCGCGATCGATGATGCCGAGGAACTGCTGCACCTTGGCATCTTGCGGCGTCGTCGAGGTGGCGAGTCGCTTCGTGACGTAGGTCGCTGCGTTGCGGACAGCGCCGAGTGGATTCCGCAGCTCGTGCCCGACGCTCGCGGCGAGCTGCCCCACGGCGGCGAGCTTCTCCGCGCGGACGAGCGTCTCTTGTGAGGCCTGCAGCTCGGCAAGCGCGCGGTCGAGCGCGACCGACTTCTGCCGCTCCTTCTCCGAGAGGAGCTCGGCTTCGGCGCGCTGGTTGGCGAGGTTCGCCATCTCGCGCATCGCTACGATGCAGCCCCCCACGAGGACGATGTCCTCGAAGGCCACCCAGCCGGTGTGCTCGAGAAACCGCCACCACTCCGGCGTGAGAACGCCGTAGACGGACTCGGGCCAGTAAATTTGCCGAATCAAGTGGTCGCCCGCGGTGACGAGCGTTGCCGGGATGAGCACCTTCCAGTCGCGGTACAACGCGAGGAACGCGAGCGAACCGAAGATGTGGAAGTGCGTCTCGATCCGGCCGCCCGTGAGGTGGATGAAAAGAGCCGACCAGAGGATCTGCGCGCCGCCGATCACGAGCCGCGTGACGAGCCAGCCGGGACGCTTCCACACGAGACCGAGCGGCAGACTCAGCAGCAGCGCGCCGAGGAAGACCGCCGCGTACACGTGGACGTTCACACTGCGGATGCGGCCTTCCCAGCTGTAGGGCGACACCACGAGCGCGAGCAGGATGGCGAAGGCCCATTGCACCACCATGAGGACGCCGAACATGCGATCGGTTCGCACGAACACTTCGTGCGCGTGCGCGACCTGGAGCTCCTTCGCGCGTGTCTTGCGACGGAGAACCGCCTCTTCGCCGTTCATCGAGCGCAGGATCGACGCGCTGGGATCTTGCGATGTCATGGTCTCCCTTCCTGCGATCCAGCCGCCAGAGCAGGGCTCTCGGGATCTCGTAGTCCGCAACCGAACACGGGGCTGACCGAGCGATCGCTGACGCCACGGGTCACGAGGTCGGCGATGCGACGGCTCCCGGCGTTGTCGCCTGCGTGCCCACGCGCGGCGGTGATGCCGCCGCTGAAGAGCGTCGCGCCTCCCGACGTGAAGACGTAGGTCTGCCCGCTCGTCTTTCCGCCGAACCGCTCGGACTCGATGCCACCGATGTCACGCACGACGGTGACGCCTGGGATCGCGGCAGCCGTGCGGTACATAGCGTTCTCGTCGAGCTCGGCGGCGTCCTCCGCGGGGATCGCAAACACGACGTAAGCGGTG
>CAXSGV010000208.1:356-4407 GCA_964236615.1 uncultured Polyangiaceae bacterium | reverse complement strand
ACCTTGCCATGAAGTTGCGTCATCAACTGCGAGAGCTCGCCGACGCTCGCGCGCGTGCACGGGCAGTACGGGTGCGCGAGCATGACGAGCGTCGCGCCTTCTCGTGCGCGAACGAGCTTCGTGTCGCGCGGCCAAGACGAAGGGGTGTCGGCAGCCACGCCGGGCGTGGTCTTGTACTTCCAGATCCGGTGCATCCCGTAGCCGACGCCGAGCGTCCACAGAACGAGCAAGGCGTAGATGATGCGCGAGCCGCGTCGCTCCATGCGATCAGCGTAACGTCAATCCGCCCGAGCTCGAGCGGAGCAAGGCGCGGGCTGCACGAATGCGTACGAGACCACCCGTCTCTCGCCTACGTGTGGGCCAGCCCCGCGCGGCTCAATCGATGCAGAAGCTGTAGGT
This sequence comes from uncultured Polyangiaceae bacterium, assembly GCA_964236615.1. Classification (GTDB taxonomy): domain Bacteria; phylum Myxococcota_A; class Polyangia; order Polyangiales; family Polyangiaceae; genus CAXSGV01. The sequence goes on along the minus strand of CAXSGV010000208.1, from coordinate 4,008 downwards.
CGCGCTGTCGAGCATGGTGCCTGCGGTCGCCTGGAAAGTGACCTGCCAGATGCCGTGCATGAACATGTTCATCTTGTCGAAGGTGAACGTGCCGTCGGCGTTCTTGGTCACGGTGGGGACCGTCGACCAGCTGTGGGCATGGTCGGGCATCTTTGCGGAGATCGTGACGTCGACGTCGGCAATCGGCTGAGCGGTCATGTCGGTGACCTTGATCATCCACTGGTTCGCCGACCCTTTGAGCGGCGGACCGGGATCCGCCTTCACCAGCGTGAACTTCACGAGCTTGCTGATGCCGTCCTTCTCCATGTTCGCGGTGTAAACCTCGGCCCGCGAGTCGTTCTTGCACGTGACGCTGCCCTGCACGTCCTCCGCGGGTGCGGCGTCGGCGGCGTCGCCGGTGGTGGAGGAGCAGCCACCGCTCGCCGCGCCGACGACGACCAGGGCGAGCACGAGCGAGGACAGCGAAAGCGGTGCGATCCAGAGCGAGCGAGGGTTCATGTCAGTCTCCAAGGAAGCGTACGCGCGTTGCGTGTTCGCGGTTTCGGTGCCCTGCCACGATGGATCAAGGAAAGCACCGCGTCTTGTTGTAGGCGGCGGTGCGCTTCGCGCCGAGGATGGAGGCGTTGCTGTTCGTCACGCACTGCAATGTCGCGCCGCCCTCCACCTCATTGACCTTCGGCATCGCGGTCGTCCACTCGAGAACGGGCCCGCCCGCGCCGATGTCGAACGTCTGCCTCGACATGATCTCGCGGAACTTCGGATCCAGATCGCCCGAGGCGACGAGATCGTCGAGCACCTCGAGTCCCACCGGCATGACACGCGCACGTACCGTCACGCGATCGGGCACGCCGCTGATGAGCTTGGCCGTGTCGCGCGGGTAGTTCTGAACGATGTGCCCCGCATAGAACCGGCCATCGAGCACGTCGCTCGTGACTTTGGCGGGAAAGGCGTTGCCCTCGTAGGTCGACGCCTCCCAGAACATGTGTGTTTCTTTTCCGGTTTCGTCGAAGTTGCAGTCGCGCGCGAGCCACATGTCCGGGTCGGGTGCCTTCGTCGCGGGCTCGCCGTCGGGCACGACGCCGCTCTTGTAGAGGACCGCCCCCGCTGCGTCGTAGGCGATCACCTCGAACCAGAGGCGGCGATCCTGCGACGAGCCGGACGGGAACCCATGGCCGGCGAACGCGTTGTCGAAGACGACGCGCAGCTGGAAGTTGTCGGGGCCGAGGCGGAGCACGCAGAGCGACGACTGAAACACCTGGTCCAGAAACTTCTGAACGAGATCCTTCTGCGTCTCCTTCTCCGGAAACTCCGTCATCGCGAGATCGACGCCGGGGAACGTGTGCATGTGGCGATCGCGGAGCTTCACGCCCGGCGCTTGCGCGACGACCTCTTTCTCCTTCACGTCCATGTGGCACTGGGAGCAGGTCGTGCCCGCGGCGCCGGCGTGCGGGAACACGGAACCCTTCCACTCTTCGAACGTGCGTTCGATCTTGGCGCCGTGCCCGTTCACGATGTCGTGGCACTCGCCGCACATCTTCGCGGAGTCCGGCTGGTCGCGCGCGTGGAGCGGTGAGTACTTCGCCTTGTGCGCGCTGTTCGGTGCCGGATCGGCGAAGCCACCGCGCAGGATGTCGTCGGTCGCGAGGTGCAGCGGGTTCTTCAGGGGATCGCCATGCGTCTCTTCCACAGCGTCGACCGAGTGACAGAAGTAGCAGCCAACGCCCTTGAGCTTCGGGTCGACGGTGTCGAGGTTGAGGCCGTCCTTCGTGGCGCCCATGCGAACCGCCATCGGCGCGTGGCACTTCACGCAGAACTCACCGAGCTGGCCGTTGGTCTCGCGCTGGCCACGCTTGTTCATCGCGAGGAAGACGGGATCATCCGACGCGTACGCGTGCATGCTGCCCGACCACTCTTTGTAGTGATCCTTGTGGCAGGTCTCGCAGTTCTTCGGATCGAGCAGCTGCTCATGCGTGAGCCCCGCCTGTGGCGCGTCGTTGTTCGACGAGCAACCCGCAGGCATCCCGGCGAACGCCAACGCGAGCGGCAGGACGATCGCGACCGGTAGAAAGGACGAAAAGAACCTGCGGCTCATCGTTTGGCTCCTGCTGCGATCCATTGGGTGATCGCGCAAATTTCGCCATCGCTGAGGCGCTGGCCCGGGGGCATTTCGTAGTCCGTATCGTGCGACGTGATGCGCTTCATCAGCGTGCTGCAGCTCGTGTCGTTCGGCACGACGCGCGCACGGGCGCCCGACGGCGCGAGGAGCATGTCGTAGGCCTCGTCCTCGCTTTCGAAGACGAGCCCGTTCTTGTGACCGTCCGCGCTGTGGCAGGTCCCCGTTCCGGCGGCGCACGTCGGGTGGAAGATCTTCGCGTAGAGCGTCTTGAAGTCGGGAGGGTCGTAAGTCGGCTTGCACGTCGTCGCCGGCAGCTCCGACGTGGGGACGCACGGCGGCTCCGACGCGGTGCTCGTCGTGCATGCGCTCGAAAGGGCAAAGGCCGTGAAGGCCGCGGCGATGACGTAGTCAATTGTTCGGGGCATTGCATTTCAGCCAGAGGAGCAGCTTCCGGCGGTCTTCGGGGTCGAGGGGCGCAGCAGGCTTCTTCGGCATCTTGCAGGCGTAGACGTTGTTCAAGATTGCGCTTCGCTGCGCGAACACGTGGTCGTAGTCGCTGAAGTTCTTCGCGGAGGCCGCGCTACCGGCGTTCTTGTAGCTCGGGGCGTCGTTCGCGCAGGTCGGCAAGTCGTTGGGGCAGCTGCCGCTGTCGGGGTTGTCACTCGCGCACGACGCGATCAGGAGCGGCAGCGAAGTTACAATCGCGGCGGCGCTCGCGATCGCTGCGAGGGAACGAAGGAGCGGAATTCGAGCGCTGCGCGAGGCGGGAATCAGAGCGGCACCCCTAAGACCAAGAAGGCCAAGTATCTCCTCAGTATGGCACCGTCTTCCGAGGACCGCGATTCTCGAGGACATGATCGCCACATAGACAGCTTGGGACGCTCCGCGAGACGTCGTCACGAAATCGTCTGCTCAGGACTACGGTGAAGGTATGGCTTCGACCGACCCGCCGAAAAACGAGGTCAGCTACCACGAGCATGACGATCCGCACCGTCCGAGCTCATGGTTGGTGGATGTGGTTCTTGGTGGGCAAGACGGCCTGGTGAACGTCCTCGGCGTCGTGCTCGGTGTCGCGGCGGCCACCCCCGACGTGCGGATCGTCCTTGCCGCTGGGCTCGCGGCGACGTTCGCCGAGTCGGTGTCGATGGCCGCGGTCGCGTACACGTCGTCGGTCGCGCAGGGCGAGCTCTACGAGAGCGAGCGCGCTCGCGAGTACCGTCACGTCGAGCAGGCGCCCACGCTCGAGCGCGACGAGGTGCGCCAGATGTACCGGAAGAAGGGGTTCGACGGCGAGCTGCTCGAGCGCATCGTGACGACCATCACCGCGGACAAAGACGTCTGGGTCGCGGTGATGATGCGCGAGGAGCACCAGCTTGCGAAAGTCGACCGTAGCCGCAGCCTCAAGTCCGCGCTGATCGCTGCAAAGTTCGAAGGCTCCGAGGCGGGCGACTTCGTGGGCTCCGCGCGCGGGGCAAGGGTCGACGCCTACGTCGACGACGCGGTGGCTCTGAGTGCCCGGATGTACAGCCGGCCGCG
>CAXSGV010000208.1:0-346 GCA_964236615.1 uncultured Polyangiaceae bacterium | reverse complement strand
GGTGGGCTCGGTGATCCCGCTCCTGCCGTTCCTCGTCGTCGGCGTCGGGGCGGCGATGTGGATCGCGCTCGTGGCATCGGCCGCTACGCTGTTCGCGTTCGGCGCGTACAAGGCCAAAGTCACGGTCGGTCATCCCATGAAGAGCGGCGCCGAGCTCGCCATCATCGGGACCGTGAGCGCGCTCGTCGGCTACGGCGTCGGCGCGCTGTTCGGAGCTGCGCACTGAGGCTCGCCCTTGCGCTTCTCGTGTCGACGGCCGCCGCATGCACGACCGATCGAGCGACGGTGCGTTCCATCGTCGTCGACGCGCGTCACGCAGACGGTACCCCGCTCACGTCGGCGCACG
>CAXSGV010000207.1:0-10917 GCA_964236615.1 uncultured Polyangiaceae bacterium | reverse complement strand
AGCTCGGCGCGCAGTTCAACGACAACGTTGGCGTCTATTACAACGGCACCGCCGCCATCGGCGCCGGCTACGGCACCGTCGGCGCCTTCGTCTACAACTCGATCGTGCCCGAGCTCACGCTGGCAAACGTCATTCAGGTCGGTGCCGGCCCGTCACTCGACAGCTTTGCCTTCGGCAGCGTGAGCCTCAAGAGCACGAGCGCGCAGGCGGTGGCGCTCGCGGGAACGTTCTTCGGCATCCAGGGCCGCGTCGGCGTCGCGCTCGGTTCGAGCAGGCCGGGCAAGAAGGGTCGCTTCATGCTCGGCCTCGAGCTTCACCCGACGTTCATTCCGGACGTCATGCCGGTGAGCGTGTTCCTCACGATCGGCGGCGGCAGCTTCTGATCACGAGCCCATCAAGCGCGCACGACCTCGATGCGAACCTTCTCGCCATCGACGTCGTGCTCCTTGGTGGTTTCGGTCATCGCGTCGAGTAGCGGGCCGACGAGCACCTCGGCGGCGAGCACCTCCTTGCCCATCGCCTCCTTGTGCGCGTTCATGATGGCCTGCACGCGGTCGCTGCCTTCGATGCGAACGCGCACGCGGTCGGCGTATTCGAGCTCCATGTCTTTGCGTGCACCTTGCACGCGATTCTGGAGCTCGCGCACGAAGCCCAGATCCTTGAGCTCGTCGTCGAGCGTGCTCTCGAGCACGACCACGCCGAAGCGACGGTCGCCCGCGGCTGCGAACCCTTCCTTGGTGGTCATGCCGATCTCGACGTCCTCCTGAGTCAGCGTCACGCCGACGACGACGACGACGCCGGTCTTGGCGAGCTCGGCAAGCATCGCCGACGTGTCCTCGGCCGAGGTGGCGCCAAGCACCTTTTTGAGCTCCTGGGCTTCCTTGCCGAGCCCCTTCTGACCGAGAGCACGGAAGTTGGGCTTCAGCACGAACTCGACGAAGTCGCGCGCGCGGTCGTCCGGGACGAGCTCGACCCCGAGCACGTTGAGCTCCTCGCGGATCATCTCTTCGTGCGCCATGAGCCCCTGCTGCTGCCCAGCGCTGACGATGAGCCGCGCTGAGCGAAGCGGCTGCCGCACCTTGAGCTTGGCCTGCGTTCGAACTTGCAGGCCGAGACTGACGAGCCCGCGAACGAGCTTCATCTCGGTTTGGAGCTGCTCGTCGACGACCCGCGCGGGCTCTGGGAAGCTCGTGAGGTGCACGCTCGGCTCGACGGGGCGACCGGCGCGCGCCGCGGGTCCGACGACGAGGTTCTGGTAGATGGTCTCGGACAGAAACGGCGTGAAGGGCGCCATCACGCGCGCGAGCGTGACGAGCGAGTCGTAGAGCGTCGCGTACGCCGCGCGCTTGTCGGCGTCCCACCCCGACTTCCAGAAGCGATCGCGGCTGCGGCGCACGTACCAATTGGAGAGCGCGTCGACGAGGTCGGCGATGTATTTCGTCGCCTCGTAGAGATCGTAGCGATCGAGCTCCATCGTCACCTGCGCGGCGGTGTGCGCGGTGAGATCGGCAATCCAGCGATCGAGCAGCGAGGGCTCGATCGCGTCGCCGTTCGCGTAGGGATCGAAGCCGTCGATGTTTCCGTAGATCGTGAAGAACGAGTAGACGTTCCGCAGCTTCACGAGCGTCTCCTTCTGGAGCGCGCGAACGTTCGACAGCGAGTGCCGCGTCGCGTTCCACGGCGGGTTCGACGCGTAGAAGAACCAGCGAAATGCGTCGGCCCCGGGCGCGGGCGACGTCGGGTCCTCGAGCATCACACGCTCGTTTTCGGGGAGGCGCGGAACCTCGACGGGCTTCACGTCCTTCACGCCCGTGGGCACGACGCCAAGCGTCTTGCGATCATCCTCGTGCATCGCGACCACGCGGCGGCGCATCTTCTTGCCTGCGGTGACGACGACGTCGACCGTCGTCGCCCCGCGCTTGAGACGAACCTTCGCGTTCTCCTGGAGGTCGAGGCCTTCGAGATCTTCCCGCGCGATCGCGACGAAGCCGGGCTTCGACGTGATCCCGCCCGCGTCCTTCGGATCGAGCACGGCGAACTCCATCTCGACGCGATCGAGGATGACCTCGGGCGGCGTGTAGTTCCCCTTCGACTTCGACTCCTTCTTTCCTTCTTTGTCGGAGACGTGACCGAGCACGATGCAGTTCTTGTACGGGTGCGGGTACGGCCGGATCGGATCGAGGCCGAAGCGGCGCTGCGTCTCCTCGTCGAAGACGAGCGTCGAGATCATGAGCAGCGTGTAGAACCAGCCGCGCGTCTGATCGAGCGCCTCCGAAATGAAGTCTGCCGGGAACGATCGCTTGAACTCGGCGTGCCCCTTGTGCGGGAAGCCCCACTGCGCGAACGGCATGCAGCCCGAGTCGAACCAGCAGTCGATGACATCGGGCACGCGGCGGTAGGTGCCCTCCTCGCCCGGGTTCTGCCACGTGACCTGATCGATCCACGGCTTATGGACGACAAGGTGCTCATTGAGCTCGGGATCCTTCTTGCGCGCTTCGTGGAAGTGATCGAACGCGTGCGGGTTCTTCCGGAGAATCTCTTCGGTCGACGCGGGCGCTTCCATCTTGCCGCTGACGTCGTTGATCCAGATGTTGAGGGGCGTGCCCCAATAGCGCTCACGCGACAGTGCCCAATCGACGTTGTTCGCGAGGAAATCTCCGAAGCGGCCGTCCTTGATGTGATCGGGGCGCCAGCCGATCTGCTGGTTGTTCGCGATCGCGTTCTGGATCTTCTGCGTGGTCGCGACGTACCAGGCGGGGCGCGCGTACTGGATCAAAGGATCGTTGTCGGCGCGCCAGCAGAATGGATAATCGTGACGGTACTGCTCGGCGAGGACGAGAAGACCGCGCTGCTTCAGGTCTTCCTGGATCTCCTTGTCGCAGTCCTTCACCCAGCGACCCGCCCAGCGCGTCATCTCGGGGATGAAGGTGCCATCGGGCTTCACGGCGCAGAGCAGCGTGACCGCCTTTTGCTCGAGCCCGCGATCCTTGAGCTCCTGCTTGTGAGCGCTGAAGTCGTCCTCACCGAACGCGGGCGCCTGGTGCACGATGCCGGTGCCGGCGCCGAGCTCGACGAAGTCGGCCAGGATGATCTGCCAGTAGAGCGCGGCCTCGGGCTGGCCCGTCGACTTCATCGGCGCCGCGTAGAGATCGAACGGCGGCACGTAGCGAACACCGGCGAGCTCCTTGCCCGTCATCTCGCCTTCGACGGCGAGCTCGGTCTTCAGCTTCTTCGCGAGCGCGGGGACGAGCTCCTTTGCGACGATGTAGCGCTTCGCGTCGCCCGGCGCGCGAACGTAGACGTAGGCGTGCGTGGGGTGCACGGCGGCGTACGCGTTCGAAGGAAGGGTCCACGGCGTCGTCGTCCAGACGAGCAGGCAGGTATTCGGATCCGACTCGAGCGGGAACGCGACGTAGACGCTGGGATCGTCGACCTCTTTGTAACCCTGCCCGACCTCGCCCGACGAGAGCGCGGTGCCGCCTTGCGCCCACCACCACACGACCTTGTGGCCTTGGTAGAGAAGCCCCTTCTTGAAGAGCTCGGAGAGCGCCCACCAGCAGCTCTCGACGTAGCTCTTGTGGTACGTGACGTAGGCCGCTTTCAGGTCGACCCAGAAGCCAACGCGCTCGGTGAGGTTCTCCCACTCCGACGTGTAGCGGAAGACCGATTGGATGCACTTTGCAATGAACGGCTCGACGCCGTACTCCTCGATCGCGGCCTTGCCGTGGATGCGGAGCTCCTTCTCGACCTCGACCTCGACGGGCAGACCATGCGTGTCCCAACCCGCCTTCCGGGGTACGCGGTAGCCACGCATCGTCTTGTAGCGCGGGAAGAGATCCTTGATGACGCGCGTGAGGACGTGGCCGTTGTGCGGCAAGCCGTTGGCCGTGGGCGGACCCTCGTAGAAGACGAAGTCACCCTTCGTCGAAGGCTTCTCGAGCGTGCGCTCGAAGATGCGCTTGTCCTTCCAGAGCGCCAGCACCTCGCGCTCCTCTTTCGGGAAGTTCAGCTCGTTCGGGACCTTCGTGAAGATCGATGCGCTCTCGGACATGGTCGGCCGCGGAGCTTAGCGCAGCGCAGAATTTCTGGGAGCGCTGCGTACGGTGCCTGGGCCCGTCAGGATAGGCCTGCGCTCGCGGGTCCACTGCCGTCGATCCGCGCGGCAGCGTGAACCGTGGCCGCGTCCTTGGCGACCTTCGCGTCGGCAGCCTTCTTGATCGCCTCGAGCACGCCCTCGGGATCGCGCACGAGCGCCGGCGTCCAGGTGCGAATGAACTGCCAACCCTGGCTTTCGAGGATCTGGGTGCGGAAAAGATCCCACTCGATCGCGTCCTCGGCTTTGTCGTAGCGCGAGCGATCGCAGAGCACCCCCACCGTCACTTCTTCGGGGCGTGCCGGGTGGTGGAGCGCGACGTCGACGCAGAAGCCATCGTTGCCCCAGAAGACGTCGGAAGCCATTCCGTGGGTCTCGCCGAGGCGACGTGCGATCGCGCGTGCGAGCAACGAAGGCGTACGGCTGGCGTACTCGCGGGTCGAGCCCTTCTTCGCGAGCTCGGCTTGCGAGCGGCGCACGTGCTCGGCGGCGTAGACGATCGCGAGGGTCTCGGCGTACGCGAGGTACGAAAAGAGGAGCCACGCGCCGTTGGGCGTCCGGCCGACCTCGACTGGAGGGAGGTTACGGTAAACGTCGGTCGGGATCGATGTGACCAGGTGCACCTTCTGGCGTGCTCGCGTCACGAGCACATTGAGGCGGCGGCCACCACCGGCGAGGGCGAGCGGCCCAAAGCGCCGATAAAAGCGCCCTTTCAAGTCTGGGCCGTAGGTCGTGCTGATGATCATGTGATCGCGCTCGTCGCCCTGAACGTTCTCCAGGTTTTTCACGAAGAGCCCCTCGAACGACGCGCTCCCTTGACGGCGCCGAGCCACCGCGAGGCGCGAGCCAAAGACCGGGTCCGTCGCTGCCGCCTCGTCGAGCGCGGTGACGATCGCGTCCCGCTGGACGAGGTTGAAGCACGCGATCCCTATCGACGGAGGACTCTCGAGCGACAGAAGCTCGCGCACGATCCGCGCGACCTCCTTGGCCTCGATGGGGTTGACGCGCTTGTCGTAGACGCCGTTCACGTGCACGAGCGCTAGCGGCGGAAGCGTCGTGCGGTTCTTGGGGTGGCCCGGGATCGCCTGGAGTCGCGAGTCGTAGAAGCTCTGGTTCGAGAACTCGATGAGGTCCGAGTTTTGCGATCGGTAGTGCACATCGAGATAGGACTGCTCGATCTCGAGGTTGAGCGCCGCCGCCAAGAGGTCCTCGGTGTCGGCTTGCTGCTCCTCGAAGAGCCCTTGCTCGGTGAGATCACCGTCGGCGTCCTCGGTGCGCGTGACCGCCGACTCGAAGAAGCGCGTCGGCGGTAGCTGCTTGGGGTCGCCGGCGATGACCACGCGCTTCGCACGAGTGAGAACCGGCAGCGCTTCCTCGAGACGGCACTGCGAGGCCTCGTCGAAGATGACCACGTCGAACAGAGGCAAGCGCGGGAAGATCTGCGCGACCGTCTCGGGACTGGCCATCCACACCGGCCGGAGATCGAACAACGGATCGCCGCCTTCGGTGGTCGCACCGGCCGCGATGACCTGCCGCACGCGCATTGCGCGCTCGCCACGAAGGAGGAGCCGGCGACGCAGCTCGGCACCTGCTGCGTTGAGCCGCGATCCGGTGGCGGCGAGGAGGCGCGTGCGCGCTCGGCGGGTCCAGAGATCGAGCACCGCGTCGCGAACGAGCGCTTGCTTGTCGCGAGCAAGAGCTTGGAAACGAGCGTGGGCGACGCGGAGGCGCTCGTCATCGACGTCGAGGAGCACCGGGCTTGCCTGGATGCGGCGGCCTATTTCGGCGTTGAGGACGCCGCGTTTCATGGCCGTCCACCCTTCGTCGGCGTTGGCGTCGCGCTCACATAGCTTGACGACCGCGGACGCGATGGGCTCCGGCATGGCGGAGAGCGCGCGCTGGATGCGGAGTACTCCTTCGACGTTTCCGATGCGCTGCTCGAGCGCCGTCAGGGTCGGAAGGACGGGCTCGCCCGCGCGGAGCGACGTCGCCTGGAGGGCGAGCCACGCGTCGCTGAAGACGTTGGAAGCACGCGCCGCCGACTCGAGCTTCACGATCGCGGCGGCACGCGCGCGAGACGCGGCGAACGCTTCGAGGAGCGGACCGTGACTCGAGGCTGCGACGGCGGCGCGGACGCGCGCGACGTCCGCCGTGAGCGCCTTCGTCTCGTGCATCCAGCGCATCGCCGAGACGATTGCCTGGTGGCGCCGTACGCTCGCGACGAGCTCTTCGTCCCCGAGCTGCGTGGGCATGGCGTCGAGCGCGAGGGTCGTCGTGACGCACTCTTCGACCAGCCGGCGAGCGCGCGCCGCCTCGAGGAGCTGCGTCACACGATCGGCGGGCTCGGCGCCGAGCCCGAGGCCGAACCGCTCGAGCACCTCACGCGCCTGTTTTTTGCGACCGAAACAGAAGAACGCATACCAAGCGCGCGCGATCGTGAGGTACGCGCCGAGCTTTCCGAGAAGCAAGACGATCTCGGCGCCCGCGAGCGGCTTCGATCGGAGCACCATGCCCAGCTCGGGATCGGGCTTCGCGGCATCGAGCACCTCGAGGCTAGGGCGGACCGCCTCGAGCGCGGCGTGCGCTTTCGCCAGCGTCTTGGGCTTCTCGGCGACCCATTTGGGGAGCGCAGCCTCGTCGATCTCGCAGACGGTCTCGGCGACGGCGCCGAGCTTCTCGGCGAAGTCGGCGCGTGCGGCGCCCTGCGCTGCGACGTCGGCTTCGTCGAATGGGGCCATCGAACCGACCGTCGTGTCGGCGGCCCGGGCGGCGTCATGAACCTCGGCGATGGTCGTGCGCCAGGTGTCGAGCGGCTTGGCGAGCCAGTCGCCGAGGACAAGCGACGTCGCGGCGGCCCAAGGGTTCCGCGGAAAGTCTTCCTTGGTGGCGCGCTCGAGCGCTTCGCGCACCTCGCGCTCGAGAGGAACGAGCTCATCGAGCGCAACCCCCTCGATCACGGGCACCACGTTGAGCTCCGGCGGGAGATCGAGCGTGAGCCACTCGCCGGCAAGGTCGTGAAGCGAGGCATCGGCGCCCTCGTTGGGGCGATCGGTGAGGGCGTGGAAGTGCGCCGTGAGCTCGTCATGGATCTTGGCGAGCTCGGCGTCGGTGCGCGTGAGATCGGCGACCGCGCCTGGGTTCGTCTTGGACTCCGGCAAGGCGTCGAGCTGGTCGCGGATCCCTTTGTAGAGCTCACGTTGATCGCGCTGCGCGTCGTGGACGATGGCCGAGAGGTGGCCGAGGCCGAGGTGGGTGAGTCGATGCTGTACGACGTCGAGCGCGGTGCGCTTGTCGCAGACAAAGAGCACACGCTCGCCGCGGGCCAAGTGATCGCCGATGACGTTCACGATCGTCTGCGATTTTCCGGTTCCCGGAGGTCCGTGCACGACAAGGCCCCGGCTCTTGCGCGCAAACCGCACGGCGCGCGCCTGGCAGGGATCGGCCCACGTGACGAGGCGCTCGGTGGTGACGTGACCTTCGGGCTTGATGAGGCTCGCGGTGGGTTTCGCATCGACCCCGCCAAGCCCGACGCCGGCGCGCAGGAAGCTCTCGAGTGGGCCCTCGATTGGCTCGTCGGAGGACGCGAGCGCCTCGAGATCGCGGAGGAGGGCCTGGTTGTTGACAGGGAACAGCCCGAGCACCGCGCTCGGCGTGACCTTGCCCTCACGCGCATCGTCGCCCTCCGTGCGAGGCACCGCGTCAACGGTGGTGTCGGGGCTGAAGGGCGTGGCCGGCCGCGGGACGTCGAGCGCCTCGCAGACCTTGGTGACGAGCTCGTCGATCTCGCGCCAAGGCTCCTTGCCCTCTTCGTCGCTGAAGAGATCCTGCAAGCGCTTGCCGGTCGAACGCTCGATGAACGCAAGCAACGCAGTGTTCGGAACGACGAGCTCGGCCCCTTCACCCGCGGCGGTGAGGGTGACCGACTGCGGCCGCGTGGCCTTGATCGTGATCTCGACCGGAATGAACGCGATGGGCGCGACGATGCGCTTGGCGGAGCTGCCGCCGGATCGGGCCTGAGGCGGAAGCGACAGCACGGGGTATCCGACGAAGAGCACGTGCGCTCCGGTGTCCTGCTCGTACGTCTTCGCGTCCTCGGCGATGGTGCGAAGCTTGGAGAACACGCTCTGCTGGTCCTCCCAAGCGCGGCGCGCCGCCTTGTCTTCGGGCGTCTCGTCGGAGGTGCTGGCGTGGACGGGAGGAGCCGCCGAAGCGACGAGCTTCACCTCGCGTGTGGGCCCGAGGAGACGGCCGATCAGCTCCTCGCCGGGGGTACCGTCGACGCGCGCGAGCTGCGCGACGTCGATGCGCTGCCGGCTGGCGTGCGGTCGGCAGTTGAGCACCGGTCCCGTCGTGAGCGAGGTGTAGATCCGCTCGAGCATCTTCGTGAGGATCTTGTTCCGGTGCTCGTCGGCCATCGTTCGCTCCTACCCCGTGCCCCTACGCTGGCGCCCAGCGCGATCTTCCCCGGGACGCTAACGCTACGCCCGCGCAGCAGCTCAGACGTCCCAGCCGGGCTCGAGGCAAGCGTCGAGGACCGCGTCGGGGATCTTGCGCAGCGCCTGGGTGGGATCGGCGCTGAACGCCACGCACGCGAGGCGCACGCGCGATTCGAACAGGACGACGCTGTCGCGGCGGATCACGCCGTTGAACCAAAGGCTCGCGCGCGTCGCTTCGTCGACGTAGGTCTCCACTTCGAGGAGATCGTCGAAGCGCGCCGCAACGCGGTAGCGCAGGCGCGCCTCGACCACGGGGAGCCCGAGATCGGTGGTCTCCTCGAATCGGCGGTAATCGAGGCCGCCCTCACGGAAAAGCTCGACCCGACCCATTTCGAGGAAGCGAAAGTACGCCGCGTGGTGGACGACCTTCGCTTTGTCGGTGTCGGCGTAGGGGACGCGGACGACGTGCGTGCCGCGACGCGCGACGAAAGCCCCGCCCTTCATACCCGGCCGCCGATCCTCAGGCCGCCGTAGCGATCTTGTTCTTCACGAGATCGAGGCTCTTGTTGAGCGTCGAGATCTCCGCGAGCTCGGTGTCGTCGATTTTGATTTTGTACTGGCGCTCGATCGCCGCGACGATCTCGACGCCCATCATCGAGTCGATGCCGAGATCCTTGAAGTGCGTGTCGTCCGGGATCTCGTCGACCTCCGAGATTTCCGCAATCAGGGCCCGCAGCTCCTCTTTCAAATCCGGATTCGACATTGCGTTTACTCCGCTGCCGACACGGTCGCACGCTCACGCGCACGATCCGCATAGGCGGCCTCTTGAAGTTCCTGACGTGTGACGCCGATGTATTTCAAGACGGGAAAGAAGACCTTCTGCAAAAAGACGCCGCGATCGACCTTGCCCTCGTCGCGCATCAACTTCACGCGCTCTTCGTAGTCGGGGACGATACCGACGCCGGGCATCTCGAATTTTTTCGCCACGAGGGCGATGTCACGCACGGTGCCGGCCCGATCCTCCTCGAGGAGCACCTTCACGACGTCCTCGTAGAAGCGGCAGTGGGCGATCTCGTCGCGCGCGTTCAGGCGGAAGATCGCGGCGAGGCACTCGTCGCCGATCTCTTTGCTGCGCTGCTCCTGCTTCACGTAGATGACGAACGTCGCCATCTCCTGGAAGCACCCATAGATCGTCATCTGCCGTGACGTGTCGAAGGGGAGCTTCCACTCCGACTCCATCAGGCGGCTCTGCAGATCCCAGAGGTACTCCGGCGTGCGCTTGCCGCAACGAAGGAGGTACTCCATCAGCGCGACCGAGTGCTTCGACTCCTCGTAGGCCCAGTTCGCGGAGAACCAGGCCTGACCGAAGTAGGGGCGCACGATGTTGATGCCCTTGGCGACGTAGTCGGGCAAGTAGCTCTCGACGCAGCAGAAGGTCTCCGCCACGACGATCATCGACTCCGGCACGTCCTTCTTGATCTTGTCGTAGGGGACGTCACGCAGCGGATTCCAGCGACGCTCCTGCTCGGCCTTGTCGAAGAACGTCTTGTACATCTCGTACAGGCGCTCTTGCTTGACCCAGTTCGGGGGCTGGCCGGCTTGGCCCGCTTGCGTCGAGCCGGCTTGCGTCGAGCTCGTGTCGTTGGAATTGCTCACGTGGGTTGGTCTCCGCGGTTCAAGAAGCGAGCGACTGGCGTTTTTCGACGAGCTCGATGAGATCCTTGAGTGTCTGGATGCCGGCGAGCGACTCGTCCGGAATCTGGATTTTCAGCTCGCGCTCCATTGCGCCGACGATCTCGAGCATTCCGAGCGAGTCGATACCGAGCTCGCTGATCACGGTCGATTCGGCAATATTCGGAAACTCCTTCTCGACGATTTCCGTCGCGGTCCTTTGGAACAACTCGAGGAGCTCTGTCCGACTCGACGCCATTTCGTTTCTCTCCTTCACTACTGGTCACGCTTTAATCGCGTTTCTTCAACGAGGACAAGTGCGTAGCCGCGTTTGCGCTGGCCGCTTCTTGGGAAATCAGCTCTTTGGATCAGGTCGTGGGCGCGGTCTCACCGGGTGTGTCTTCCACCCCTTGCACGTCGCGTGCTCGCCCCGTGGGGAGCGTGCCGGTCACGAACATCTCTTTCGTCTTGCGGCGCTGCGGTTTGCCGCTCGACGTGCGCGGAAGCGCGCCTTGCGGGACGATCGCGACCTTGTGAACCGAAAGCCCCATCTCGGCGGCCACGCAAGCGACGACGCGCTCGGCCAGACCCTCGGACTCGGTCTGGAAAGCCTCGGCACACACGACGAGCTGCTCTTCGCCGTCGACGTCGACACCGAACGCCACGACGTTGCCGCGGCGCACGCCTTCGAACGCTCCGCTGCCGTCGTTGCCGTGC
>CAXSGV010000206.1:10158-10917 GCA_964236615.1 uncultured Polyangiaceae bacterium | reverse complement strand
GCTCGCGCACGAAGAGTCCCGCGCCCTCCGTGACGTCACCGCCGAGCAGCACGAAGCGGCTCGTCTCCGCGAGCTTGTCGCCGTCGCCGAGCGCGCGGCCGGCGCCGCCAAGACACAGGCCGACGGTGCGGCGCACTCGGGCCTCAACCCCGCTTCGCTCCGGGCGATCTTCGAACGCGCCGGCGCCGCAATGGCGTTGCTCGAAGCGCGGCGCGAGCACCTTCAGGATCGCGAGCAGAAGGCGGGCGTGAAGGACGCGCACGCACGCGATCTCCGTCGCCAGATCGAAGAGCTCCGCGCCCAACTCTCGCGCTACGCCGAGGCCCTCGAAGAGGATCTCGCCCAAGGTCGCGAGAAGGTCGCCGCACGCACGCGTGAAGGCCTCGCCTTCGAAAAGGCGTTCAGCGAAGTTTCCGCGCTCCTTCTGGCGCACCTCAAAGGCAAACCCGAGGTCCGCGATCTGCTGCAGGAGCTCCTCGAGAACATGCACGGCCAGCCGCACATCTCGACGCGCCAGGCCGGCAGCACCGGCGGCGAGTCTAGAGGTCCGTGAAACACGGCTCGTGAGCAGCTCACGAGCCGAGTTTCACTGACGACGCTAGTGGGCCTCTGGCCCCTGCGAGCGCTCGACGGGGCGACCGATCGAAGCGATCGCGTTCAACGCCGGCGTGGGTGTCGGCGGCGAGTTCGTGAAGACCGACCTCGCCGACGACCTCGCCCTGATCGCGTTGAACGTCACGTCTGTCGTCCACCTCGCCA
>CAXSGV010000206.1:0-10148 GCA_964236615.1 uncultured Polyangiaceae bacterium | reverse complement strand
GCCTCCCCGGTTTCGCCTTCGGCGACTCGTGCTTACGCACGATCAGACGGGTGACTAGGGGAGCTTGGCGGAGAGGAAGGCGCGGAGCTTGATGAGCGTCTTCGGGTCGCGTGTGAAGGTCGGGACCTGGAAGGCCTGGGACCACGCGGTGACCTCGAGGACGAACTCGGTGCGGACCGACGCGTCGGTCAAAATGTCCTCGACGGTGCGGCCGCGGGCGGCGCCCTTGCGAAGGTTCTTCACGTAGCCCTCGAGGCGAGCGTAATCCTCGCCCAAGAACTCCTTCAGCGCGATCGCGTCTTCGGCGAGGCGCTTCAACGCGCCGTCGTTGGCGGCAGGCGTCTCTGCGATGGCAAGCGCCGCCGACACGCGGAGAACGAAGGCGTCGTCGAGAAACCCCAGGTCGTCGATCCCGTCGGGGATGAGGTCGAGCGATTTGAAAATGTAGTTGAGGCCACCGGCGACGTAGAGCTTCACGGGCTCCCCCGCATCGCCCTTGATGATCTCGCCGAGCGCCGCGGCATCTTCGCCGAGCGTTCGGAGCCAGGAGGGGAAGAGCTCGAGGTAACGCGCGTCGTTCGAGGTGTCGCTCATGTGGGGCTACGCTACCAGATGGCCGCCGCGCGTAACAGACGCGGAGCGACGTCGAGAAGGCTCGTGGCGCCGTCGATGACGGAGGCCGCCGAGCCCGCGCCAAAGCCGCCCCACGCGAGCAGCGGCACGAGCGAACGCGTGTGCGACGACGTCGAGAGATCCTCGAGGTTGCCGTGATCGCTCGTCACGACGACGAGCTGCGAAGGGTCGTCGATCGTGGCTTCGAAGAGCGCAGCAAGGAAGCTGTCGGTCCGCAGGATCTCGCGGCGCGCGAAGCCGATGTCTTGCGCGTGGCCCGCCTTGTCCGTGAGAAACATCTCGAACAGCGCGACGTCCAGTGAGCGCGCGCCAAGCGCCACGGCGCGCGCGGCAGCCTCGATGGAAACGCGCGGTGCACGAAAGCCGAGCGCATTGCAGATCTCACCGGTGACATCGAACGTCGCCGCGCGCCCTTCGAAGGCGTCCTCGATCGTGCTGAGGAGGCCGCCGCCCGCGAGCGCTGCGAGCGTGCTCGCGGACGGCCTCCGCTTGCCATGACTTCCGCCGGCGGTGAGGCGCGCCACGCTGCGCGAGTCGAACGCATTCAGGAAGCCCGAGCGTCGTCCGGCATCGCGTGCGCGCCGGAGGAAGCTGTGCTCGCCGAGAAGCTTCGCCACGGTCGGCGTGGGGAACCCCGAGAGGTGCCCGCCGACGAGCGCTATCGCGTCGTGACCGGTGAAGATCGTGGCCTGCCCCGTGGCGCTCTGCGGCAGCCCCGGGTGACCGAGCGTCGCGTCGACCGCGCCCCAGAGGATCCGCGGGTCGCAGGGCGTGCCGGGCTCGCCACCGAGACGACCGAGCACACGTGTTGGTGCGTCGGTGAACGGGTTGTGCGCGCCGGGCCGGCCGAAGCCGATGCCATCGACGAACACGAGGAGCGCACGTGACGCACGTTCAATTTGCATGCAATTTACATCGATCGCGCGACGGCGAACCCGAGAAGGAACCCGGCGAGCAGCGCGCCGACGACGAGCAGCACGACGACGAGCGGCGCGATGCCGCCACGACGCACCTCGCTGTCACGCGCGCGAAAGCTCGACGGAGGCGGCGCGATCACGACCTGCGGCGGCGCGTCGTGAACCGGCGGGGCGGGCCGGCTTGCGAGCGTTCCGCCCGGTGACTTGACCGCCTCGCTGTACGGCTCCGCGGTCATGGGCCTCGGTGTCATCGGCGGGGCGGAGATGAGACTCGCACGTGGCGGCGGGGTTCCTTGCGGCGGCTGCGTGGGCGACGGCGTGGTCATCGGCGACGCGCCCGCAGGCATCCGCGGAAGCTCCGCGAGACCCTGCGCGATGCGGCTCGTGGGCGCTTCCACACCGACGGCAACCGCGAGCGCGTGCGCCATCTCGCCCGCTGACTGAAAGCGGACGTTGCGGTCCTTGTGAAGCGCGCGCGCGACGAAGGGTACGAGCGGTGCAAAATGCGGATCGATCCGATCGACCGGCACGGGCTCGTGCGTGAGGACCGCCGTGAGCTTCGCGAACTCGGTGGGCGCGGGAAACGCGGGGTGGCCCGTGATCATCTCGTAGAACATCACGCCGGCGCTGAAGAGATCGGAGCGCGCGTCGACGTCTTTCGAGTTCTTGATCTGCTCCGGGCTCATGTACGCGGGCGTGCCGAGCAGCATGCCCGTCTTCGTCTTGCTACCGATTCCGCCGGCCGCATCCATGACCTTGGCGATGCCGAAGTCGAGGAGCTTCACTTGAAATTGACCCGCTCGGTCGCGCGCGAGGAACACGTTCTCGGGCTTGAGGTCGCGGTGGACGATTCCCTGCCCGTGCGCCGCCCCAAGCGCTGCGAGCATGCCTTGCAAGATCGTCTGCGCTTGCAGCACGGCCATGTGGCCGCCGTTCTGCGTGTACGCGCTGAGCGGAACGCCTTCGAGCAGCTCCATCACGAGGAACGGCGTGCCATCCTCCGCCTGCAACGTGTCGGTGACGCGCAGGATGTTGGGGTGCACGAGGCGCTGGATGGTGCGGCCCTCGTCGAGGAAACGACCCAGCACGCCTTCGTCCGTGAGGAACTCGTGGTGCAGCACTTTCACTGCATACTTCTGGCCGTCCGCAAGCGACTCCGCTGCGTACACGGCGCCCATCCCGCCGCTGCCAATCAGGCGAAGAAGACGGTACTTGCGAGTGAGCACCGCGCCGACGAGGTTGGGTTCGGCAGAGGCGGGTTGCGCGGACATCGCGCGACTAGCCTACCCGACAAAGCCCGAAGGGCTCGGCGCCGTCAGCGCAGCGTGGCGCCGAAGCGCGTCCCGACCTCGCTGACGACCTTCGCGTGCTGCGTGTCGACCTCGGCGTCGGTAAGCGTGCGATCGGGCGCGCGGTAGACGACGTGGAATGCGAGGCTCGCGTGCCCGGCCGGGACGGATCCGCCGACGAAGCGATCGAAGAGGCGAACCTCTTCGGCGAGCGCACCCGCGGCTTCGCGCACCACGGACTCGACCTCACCCGCCAGGACCGCGTCGCTTACCACGAGCGCAACGTCGCGCGACGAAGCGGGGAAGCGCGGGATCGGCGAAAAGAGGGGATCCTTCACGCCAATGGCCGCGACGGCATCGAGATCGATCTCGACGACGAGCGTGTTCGACGGGAGCTCGAGCGCCTCGGTGACGTCCGGGTGAAGTGCGCCCAGCTGCCCGACCTGCGTGCCTTCGAGGAACACCGCCGCCGCGCCACGCGGGTGAAGGTGCGCGGGGCGATCGCCCGCCGAGAATAGCGTTGCCTTGGCTTCGCGGCGCGTGAGCCGTGTGAGCAGACCGAGCGCAAGGCCCTTGGCTTCCCACACATCGACGGGCTCGGGCTTGCCGAGCCACGTGGCGCGCTCGCCCGCGACGATCGCCGCGAACGAGAGACGCTCGTCGGGCAAACCGGACTCGCTGCGCGACTGCAAAAAGCGCGCGCCCACGGCGAAGAAACGAACGTCGTGCTCGCCATGACGCGCAGCGCGCGCGACGGCCTCCGCGAGCCCCGGCAGGAGTGAGGTGCGCATGACGGTGTACAGCTCGGACAGCGGGTTCTTCAGCGCGACCGCTGCGGGCGGCGCATGCACCGCAGCAAGCGATTGCGGCGACGTGAAGCCATAGATGAGCGCTTCGCTGAGCCCGATCTCGACCGCGGCTGAACGCGCCTTGCGTGCGAGCGCCTCGCGCGGGCTCGCGGTGTTGGTCGGCCGCAGAGCAGGAAGCACGGTCGGGATGGCATCGAGACCGCGAACGCGCGCGACCTCCTCGATGAGATCAACCTCGCGCACGACATCGGGTCGGTGCGTCGGTACGACCGCCTCGAGCGACGCGTCGGCTGCGCGCGAGACGGCAAAGCCGAGGCGCGTGAGGATCGTCTCGGCCTCCGTGGTATCGACGTGAACGCCGAGCAGCTGATCGAGCCGCGCGCCGCGAAGGCGCACCGAAGCGCGCTCGATCTTGCGCTTGCGCAGGATCATCGCGCCACGTGCCACTGCGCCACCGGCGAGCTCGTTGACGAGCTGCGAAGCACGATGAAGCGCGAGCTGCGTGTCGCCGTGATCGATGCCGCGCTCGAAGCGGTGGCTCGATTCGGTGTGGAGCCCGTGGCGACGTGCGGATCGGCGGATGCCGCGTGACTCGAAGTACGCGCACTCGAGGAGCACGCGCTTCGTCATCCCGCTGATCTCGCTCGTGCCGCCGCCCATGACGCCGGCGAGCGCCGTCGCGCCTTCGGCGTCGGCAATGACGAGGTCGTCCTCGGAGAGCGTGCGATCGACGCCGTCGAGCGTGAGCAGCTTCTCGCCCTCCTTCGCGCGCCGCACGATGATCTGCTTGCCTCGCACGAGGTCGAGGTCGAACGCGTGCATCGGGTGGCCGTACTCGAGCATCACGAGGTTCGTGACATCGACCACGTTGGAGATCGGGCGAACGCCGAGCGACGCGAGCCGGTAGCGAACCCAAGCCGGCGAAGGACCGATGGTGACGTCGAGCACGGCGCCCGCGCCGTAGTGCGGGCAGCGCTCGATGTCCTCGATGGCGAGCGAGACGAGCGAATCGATGGGCTCGGGCGACGTCGACTGCGGGATGACGAGCGTCGGCAGCTTCCACGCGATGGCGAACAGCGCCGCTGCTTCGCGCGCGAGGCCGATGTGACCGAGCGCGTCGGGACGATTCGGCGTGAGGTTGATGTCGAAAATCACGTCGCGCGTCGCGGGTACGGCGTCGACGAGCCGCGTCCCAGGAGCTGCGGTCCCCTCGGGAAGAATCAGGATGCCGGACGCGTCGTCGCCGATGCCGAGCTCGACCTCGCTGCACAGCATCCCTTCGCTGACGATGCCGCCGATGGCGCGCGGCTCGATGGTCATTCCCTTGGCGGGCAAGTGCGTGCCGAGCGGCGCCAGCACGACGAGGCCACCTGGATCGGGCACGTTCGGGGCACCGCAGACGCTCTCGCGCGGACCGTCGCCGCGATCGACGGTGACGAGGCGGAGACCGCTCTTCGTCGGGTGCGGACGCAGCGACAAGACCTTCGCGACGACGCACGACTCGATGCCTTCACCGAACGTGTGGATGCCTTCGACCTCGAGGCCGGCGGACGTGAAGCGCTCGGCGAGCTCCTCGGCGGTGCACGAGAGCCCGGGGACGAGCGACGAGATCCAGTTGAACGATGCCTTCATGTGCTGGTCTCGAGCCTCAGAACTGCGCGAGGAAGCGCGGGTCGTTCTCGAAGAGCAGGCGGATGTCGGGGATGCCGAAGCGCAGCATCGCTATCCGTTCGATGCCCATGCCGAATGCGAAGCCCGTGTACTTCTCGGGGTCGATGCCGCAGGCCTCGAACACGACGGGATGGATCATCCCGCAACCGAGCACCTCGATCCAACCCGTCTTCTTGCAGATGTTGCATCCTGCACGCGTTCCGTCGGCGCGCTTGCAGAACACGCAGCCCATGTCGACCTCGACACCCGGCTCGACGAACGGGAAGTAGCTCGGACGAAAACGAACCGGCGTGCCGGGCCCGTAGAGGCGCACCGCGAACTCGGAAATGACGCCTTTCAGCTCGGCGAGCGTGACGTTCTCGTCCACGAGGAAGCCCTCGATCTGGTGGAACATCGGCGAGTGCGTGACGTCGTCGTCGCGGCGGTACACCGCGCCCGGTGCGATGAACGCCATCGGCGGCTTGTTCGACATCATCGCGCGGATCTGCACGTTGGACGTGTGCGTCCGGAGCAGGTGGTTCTGCGTCGTCCAGAAGCTGTCCTGCATGTCCGTCGCCGGGTGATCGGGCGGGAAGCCGAGCTTCGTGAAGTTGTTCTCTTCGAGCTCGACCTCGGGGCCGTCATGGACCGCGAAGCCGAGGCTCTGGAAGATGTCGACGAGCTCGTCGCGCATGATCGAGATCGGGTGGCGATGACCGAGCGGCGCAAGCTGGCGCGCGGGGAGCGTGAGATCGTAGGGCGGCGCGTTGAGGTCGGCGTCGCGCTTGGCGCGCGCCATCGCAGCGAGGCGGGCGTCGAACGCGGCCTCGACCTCGACCTTCAGCGCATTGACCTTCTCGCCGATCGCCTTGCGCGCTTCACCGGGGACCTTCCCCATCTGCTTGAGGATCGCGGTGAGCTCGCCCTTCTTGCCGAGGACCTTCGCGTTCTCGTCGCGCAGGAGTTGCTCCGTCGCTGCGGCATCGAAGCGGGCGGCGTACGACCCCCGAAGACGCGCGAGCGCCTCGAGGATCTCGGCTTCCGAGCCTTTGTTCGCGTCTGCGGCCTGGTCGGCCACGTGGGCGCTACTTCTTCGCGGAGGCGGCCGAAGGCGTGGCTGCCTTCGAGGCCTCGACGACCTTCGCGAACGCAGCGGCGTCGGCGAGGGCGAGGTCGCTGAGCACCTTGCGATCGAGACCAATGTTGGCGGTCTTGAGGCCGTGCATCAGACGCGAGTAGCTCGTGCCGTTGGTTCGCGCCGCGGCGTTGATGCGCGCGATCCAGAGACGGCGGAAGTCACGCTTCTTCGCCTTGCGGTGGGCGTAGGCGTAGACCCAGGCCTTCATCACGACTTCCTTCGCGTAGGCGAAGAGGCGTGAGCGGGCGCTGTGGTAGCCCGAGGCGTGCTTCAGGATTCGGTTGCGACGGCGGCGAGCTTTAAAACCACGTTTTGCGCGGGGCATTGTAAATTCCTCGGTCGATCAGTTCAGGGAAGGTGCGGGTTTCGAGTGAATCAAGCGCAGAGCAGCGTCTTGATCTTCTTCTCGAGGGTCTTGTCGACCATGTCGTTGTTGCGACAGCGGCGAAGACGCTTGCGCGACTTCTCCTGCATCCCGTGGTTGCCGCCGGACTTGGACCGCTTCACGCGCCCCGCTTTTCCGCCGCTCACCTTGAACCGCTTCGACGCGGCTTTGTTCGTCTTCATCTTCGGCATGACGTAGCTTCCTTCTCCGCTTCTAAGAGGCCGCCCATTCTTATCACTGCTGAAGGTGAGACGAGGGGCGTTTTGCCTATAAAAGGCGGGGAGGCGCGTTATGGTAGGCGCGCTCGATTTTGTCAAGGGAGTGGGACCAGGCCGTGACGACGCAAAACCGACGACCCATCACTAGAACCGCGCTTCTTCTCGCCGTGGCGGCCTGTCCGGCGGTGGCGCTCGCGTTGGGATCCGGCTGCGGGCTCTCGGTCGCGGGTCCCCTCGATTTCGACCCGCTCGGCGCGGAGACTGCGCCGCCTAGGGAAGGCTCGGTGCTCGATGGCGAGGAGCTTGACGGCGGTCCCGACGGCAATTGTCCCCTGACGTGCTCGGCGGACGGCGGCCAGGTCGTCGACTGCAAGGGTGCTGTCGTCACCACCTGCGACGCTGGCTCGGCGTGTGGTGCGACGGCAGCCTGCGTCGCAGTCCCGTGGACGCCTGCGCGCCTTCCCGGCGTCACCCTCTGGCTGCGCGCCGACAAGGGGCTCGCTGCCGACGCTGGAACGGCCGTCGAGGTTTGGGAGGACCAATCGGGCAAAGGCCACGACGCGAAGCAGGCGCTGTTGGCTGCGGCTCGACCGGTCGTCGACAGCTTCAGCAACGGAATGCCGGCTGTCGATTTCGCGGGCAATCGATGGCTCGAAAACGCGACTACGAGTCTCGTGGCGCCGAAGTCGGCCTACGCCGTACTCACGGTGGGCCAAGCCCCGGCAACGTCGGCGGGTCCCGTGTTCGCGATTCGGAGAAGTGCCTACTATTCCGCATCCCTCTTCAGCACTGCCTCGCCAGCGCTCGCGGGGAAGATGATCGTGCACTCCGACAGCCTGGACAACACGTTCATCGCTGACATCACGCCAACCGTCGTCGTTCCATTCCAGTCGGTGCATGCGTATCTCGGCGGCACAAGCCCTCTCGAGATCTATGTCAACGGCGTGAACCGACCGCTCGAGATCCCGAGCTACGGACAGGTCACGGAGACTGGCCTGCTTGGGTTCGATGTCGGGGTCTGCGTTCCAAATACGACGAACGCCGCCTACAACCAGTACTGGAACGGCAAGATCGCGGAGCTCGTCGTCGTCGACGGTGCTCTCCTCGCCGCGGACCGCGCCGAGTGGGACGCGTACGCGAAAGCTCGTTACGCGCTCCCCTGACTATGCACCGGTGATCGCGCGGAAGGCAGCCGCCAGCTCCGCGAGCGCGGCGCCGGCGCGCTTCTCCGCGTCGGCGAAGGGCTCGCTCTCCGTGACGGGCTCGCGGACGTCGAAGTAGAATTTGATCTTGGGCTCGGTGCCGCTCGGTCGCGCGATGATGCGCGAGCGTCCGGCGAGCTCGAACGTGAGCACGTTGCTCTTCGGCAGCACGAGCTTGGTGGTCGCGTTGGCGGCGAAATCCTGGCGCGAGCCGGACTCGAGATCGCTGACCGCGAGTACCTTCAACGACCCCACTTCGCGTGGTGGGCTCGCGCGCAAGGCGTTCATCATCTTGCGGATCGCGTCCGCGCCCTCGACGCCCTTCTTCGTAACGCTGACCTGCTGGCTCACGTAGAGACCGTAGCGGCGCGCGATCGTCTCGAGCTCCTCGACCACGGTCGTCCCGCGGGCGCGCAACGTGGCGACGACCTCGGCCATGATGACCGCGGCGCTCACGCCATCCTTGTCCCGCACGACGTCGCCGACGGTGTAGCCGAGCGCCTCCTCGTAACCTCCTTCTCGAGCTCCATCGCGCGGTTGGCGATCCACTTGAAGCCCGTGAGCGTCTCCTCGTAGCGAACGCCGAGCGCGTGCGCGATGGTGCCGAGCATCGGTGACGAGACGATCGACGCGAGCACCACGCGCTTGTCCGCCGCGACACTCGAGCCAGCCACACCCGCCGCGACCTTCGAGCCTGCACGCTTCTCCGTGAGCAGGTAGTGCCCGAGAAGGACCCCGACCTGATTACCTGTAAGCTGCATGTACCCTGAAGCCGAGGCCGCGTCGGGCACGGCGACCGCGAGGCGATCGGCGTCGGGATCGTTCGCGAGCACCACGGCGGCGCCGAGCTTGCGGGCGAGCGCGAACGAGAGATCCATCGCCCCCTTTTCTTCGGGGTTCGGAAACGCGACCGTCGGAAACGCGCCGTCGGGCTTCTGCTGCTCTGGCACGCTGGTCACGTTCGTGAACCCGGCGTCGGCAAACGCCCTGCGCGCAAGCACATCACCAACGCCGTGAAGCGGCGTGTAAACGATCGCGATGTCGCGCGGTCCACCGGGGTTGACCTCGAGCGCGCGCACGGCGTCGAGGTACGCACGCTCGACAGCCGCTGGCACCGAAACGACGAGGCCGCGCTTCCTGGCCTCGTCGAGAGCGAGCCGCGGAACCGCGCGCGCGCCCGGTGCGCCTGCGATCGCGCTCGCGATCCGGGTATCGATCGGCGGAATGATCTGCGCAGCGTTGCCCCAGTAGACCTTGTAGCCGTTGTACTCGGGCGGGTTGTGGCTGGCCGTGACCATGACCCCCGCGGCGGCACCGAGATGCTTCACGGCGAACGCCGTCAGCGGCGTGGGTGCGAAATCGTCGAACACGAGCGCGCGGATCCCGGCGGCTGCGAGGACGCAGGCGGTGTCCTCGGCGAGCTCGGGGCTCAAGCGGCGACCGTCGTAGCCAATCACGACGCCGCGTGAGGCCGCGTCGGGCACGTTCGCCTTCAAATACTCGGCGAGCCCCCAGGAGGTCTTGAGGACGACGGCGCGGTTCATCCGGTTGGGCCCCGCACCGATCACGCCGCGAAGTCCCGCCGTGCCGAACTCGAGCGCGCACGCGAATCTGTCGGCAAGATCCGTTTTGCCGACCTCGACCTCGTCGAGCAGCGCACGAAGCTCCGCTTGCGTCATGGGATCGGGGTCGTCCTCGACCCATCGCTGCGCCAACGTCCGAAGGTCTTGCGTCATCGAGACACATCTTGCCGAGCCGCGCCGCCGCCGCAAGAAGAATGGTCGCGCGCGTGACCGACGACAGCGCATAATCCGCCGGTGTTTCGTTATGCGATGAGGCGACTGCTGTGGGCGATTCCCACGCTGTTCGGCATCAGCCTCATTGTCTTCTTCCTGAAGAGCCTCATC